>CAYQAJ010000379.1:0-4196 GCA_964415245.1 uncultured Pirellulaceae bacterium
CGGCCGAGGCGACTTCGCCCAGGTAGCGCAAGAACACGCTCCGCCGCTCCCCTTCCTGCTTCACGCGCTGGCGGCGGCGGAGGTACATGCCCAGCTTGCGCCCCACCGCCTGCAATCCGAGTCGCAGCTCCTTCAGAATCTCGGGATACGGGGCAATCGCCTCCTTCGACTCGCTGGTGAAGGGGACCCACACGCTGGCCAGGTGCACCATCACGGTGACCGGACCGCTGGGGACCGAGCCCCGCGACTGGCTCAGCCCGTACAGCCGCCAGTTGGTGCTGATGATCGCCTGCGTTACGGCACAGCTTGCCTGCTGGAACAGCAGGGGCACACGGTTGGCATAGCGCAGCACCTGCATCGACTGCCCGTCGGAGATGTTCACGTCGCGCATGGCCACGTGTAACCGCCGGACGTCGGGCTTCTTCAGCCTGCCCGGCGATTGGCGGCTGGCAAACTCCGCCTCGGCGAGAATGCGGTCGGCCGCGTCGGGCCCCAGGCCGTCGAACGAACTAATGAGGAACTGCCGTAGGGTTCGCGCGTCGCTCTCGGTCAGCATTTCGCCCAACGCATCGAGCGGCACCTTTTGCGCGGCCGCTGCACCGCCGTAGGCCAATGCTACTTCGACCTGGAACGGATTGCCGCGATAAACCGAAGGCGGGCGCGTCGCGGCGGCGTAGAATTCGCCCGGCACCACCTGATGCAGCCCGGTAAGCAACAGCGGCTCGCCGATAGGCGACACACAATCGGTGGCCGGCGCGCTGATGCGTGTATTCTGAATGGCCTGGTACAGCGCGTCGGCTTCCTGCCTGCCGATACGTCGCGTCGAGGCACGGGACTTCAGCTTCGCGGTCGTGCAGATGCGCCGCGCGACGCCGGAGCTGACTCGTGAAAACGACGACGTGAGGAACTGCGCCAGCGTCGTGGGACGCGCTTCCTTGAGCATGGCGACCAGCCGGCCCAGTTCGACGCCGTACGGGTGCGGCTTGATCTCTTTCGGCTCGGCAGGCAATACGTCGGCCGAGCGGTGATAAGTTTTGCGGTTGTTGTCCGGATCGATGTAGTGCAGCGCGACGTGCGGGTTGGCGATGGCCGTTTGGTGCAGGTATTCGTCGACGCTGCCTCGGCCGCGTTGATAACGGCCTTCCAGCTCGATGGTTACTCGCGTGCCGCTCAGCACCTCGTGGGGAGCGTGTCCGTCGATGGCTTCGTAATGCGACTCCCATTCGATGCCGCGTCGGGCGATGTAGGCTCGCCCCCTGTCGCCGGTGGGAACGTCTTCGCCCTCGCCTTTGCCGTTGAGAATGTCGGGGACGTTCTTCTTGGTGTCGATCTGAATCTCGTAGTAGTGAGCGGGCTTGTGCGGCGACGTTTTCGACGTGATCTTCACCGGCTTGCCGGTGGTAAGCATGCCGTACATTCCCGCGGCGCTGATGCCGATACCCTGCTGGCCGCGACTCATGCGCAAGCGATGGAACTTCGAGCCGTAGAGCAACTTGCCGAAGATGAGGGGAATCTGCTTCTTGACGATGCCCGGCCCGTTGTCCTGCACGCCCACCTTGTACCGGTTGACGCCGGTCGACTGGATGTGGACCCAGATTTCGGGCAGGATGCCGGCCTCTTCGCAGGCGTCGAGCGAGTTGTCGACAGCTTCCTTGACCGAGGTCAGCAGCGCCTTGCGGGGGTTGTCGAATCCCAGCAGGTGGCGGTTCTTGGCGAAGAATTCGCTGACCGAGATATCGCGCTGCCCCTTGGCCAGCGACTCGGCGGTCTTGTTGCGACGACGGGCGGCGCCGTTGCGAGCGACCCGTGACCCGGAAGATGATGCTCCGGAAGGCGAACCGTTTAGATCTGCGTCGCCTGCGGCTTCCTCGCCGCTCGGCTGGCCGTTGCCGGCAGCGACACGGCGACTGCGGCGAGCCGACGACGTCAGACCTGGGTAGCCCTGGTTCTCCTGTAACCGATTACTCTGTTTTGACTTACGGCTCTTCACGGCAGACAAAGGGGGTCCTCCTTAACCCGCTGGTGGACGGTCCTCTCCGCTTACGGCTTTCGACGGCACGTACGACTGCCGACTTGGAGCCTGGCGACTCTCCGTTGCATCGCCCCCGCTAGGGGGTGGCCCCGTGCCCCAGCCGAGGCCGTATTACGCGGTCGCGGCAAATTGCACGGATTCTTCCGGAATTATAGCCCAACGGTCGTGCCCCTCCCAGGCGGTTTTAGCGGTTCATGCCATGGCTTGCGCCTACTTGATACGGCTGGTACATAAAGATTCACCCCTACCGGCGGACCGAGCCGAGAAAGTGACTATCGGCGAGCCGGCGCGATTGGTCGGTGCGCTGGCGCGGGGTTGAGGCGACTCCTCGGCCCCGCCGACACGCCTTGGAAACAAGCCACGCCTTCCGTCGCCGCTCGCTCGCGGAGCCGACGCCCCCCAACATTCGGCCCGTCCCGCCGACCTTTCCCCCAGGGTCTTGCGGGGCGCAGCACCCACCCCGACACATCTCGCCCCCTTGAGAACGGCGCGGATCGCGTCGACGCATGTGCCGCGTCGCGATGCGACTTCGCCAGCAATTCACCTGCCCCCTCAAACCACCACCTCATCTGCCCGGAGGAGCCTTTTCATGGCACGCAACCTCACGCGATGGACATTGCCGGCCGTCGTCTTGGCGGCGGCCGTTTGCACGCTTGGCGTCGCAATGCAAGCCGCCCGCGCCCAGGACTACGAATACGAAACGAGCGCCGATGCGACGGCCAGCGACGTCACGTACTACGACGGCGACTATGTTGACGAGTCAGGTTACGGCCCCGTCGAAGAGATCCAGGGCGCCGCGCCGGCCTACGCGGTTCATCCGGCTCTGGCGCACGGACATTACGTCCCGGGCGGATGCGGCGGAGTGCCGGCGGCGATGTATCCCGCGCCGCGCCCGATCGCGGTCGTGCCCGGCTCGGTCTACTACACCTACGAGCCGTACCTGCCGCACGAACTGATGTATCGCCATTACAGCGTGTACACGAACCGCTATCGGACGAACGACTACGGCGGGCTGTTGTCCCACCCGAAGAATCGGACGAGTGTGCTGTGGACGTACGGCACGATGCGCAAGACGATGGTGCCCACCTGGTAGCGGCGAGGTTCGCGTATCGACGCCAAAACACCCAAAGGTTACGCGATTGCCGCCGGCGCGGTATCGCCCAATTTGCAGCAGACATCTCGAATACTAAGTACGACGGCTATTCGACAAGCCCAAGGTGCCAACCATGAAGATAATTCCCTTTAGCCTGGTAGTTTGTTCCGCCTTGCTGGTGATGGGTTCGGCCGCTGCGGCACGGGCCGAATTCCCGGGGCATGCGGCCTCGCAAACGTGCAGCACCTGCGGAGATTCGCACGGCCTGTTGGGTAAGCACCGTACGGCGGCTTCTGCGTGGAACGGCAATTACTACCACTCGCAGTGGGGCCGCCCCGTGGCGCTGGTCGTGCCGCCCACCGCCGGTATGCAAAGCCACTACGCCTGGGGCGTCGCCCAGACCCGTCGCACGCCGGTTTACAGTCAGTTTCAGGCCGAATTCCCTGGCTACGGCGTGTGGCCGGGACAATTCTCACCGACGCCATTGTGGCCCAGCGACACCGATCAGTTCGGCGTGTACTACGTCCGCGGCCCCTGGTAGCGATGGTACACGTGGGGCAGGCTTTCCAGCCTGCCGTTATACGGCCAGCGCGAAGAAGCACTCTTGGCAGACAGGAATGTCTGCCTCACGGCGGGGTGGCCCAAGCTGGCGGCTTCCCCCACGTGCTCGTGTGAACGCTACGACTGCTGGCAACGCTTCAGGAGTGCAAGGAACTTGCCCTTCCACTCGGAGCCTTCCAGGCCCGGCGGCGTGAGCTGCAAGTAGCGGATGAGCTGCGCCGCTTCGTCCTTCTGGCCGAGTTGGAACTGGGCCAGCGCGACCGAGTACTTCGCCTCGTACCATGATTCGGTAGATGGCCGGCATCGGGCCGCCACCCGACGCCATTGCGCAAGCGCCCTTTCGGCCGAGTCGCGGTCGCCGCCCCCGAGCAGGAATCGTCCGTAGCCTACCTGCACGACCGCGTCGTCGGGCTCGTCGGCGGCGAGCTTTGCGTACTCGGCCGCCGCTTCGGTGCGGCTGCCCGAACGATCGAGCGCTTCGGCCCGGATGCGGCGAAGCGCGATTTGTTC
>CAYQAJ010000380.1:0-4167 GCA_964415245.1 uncultured Pirellulaceae bacterium
TCTCGATGCCAACGTACTCTTGACCGGTTGCTTCGACGACCCGGAGCTGGTTTACCAGGCGGCCGACGTGTTCGTGCTCCCCGACGCGACGGCGCCGAGTCGGTCGTTGATCGAAGCGGTAGCCGCCGGACTTCCGGCCGTGGCGGCCGAATCAGAGTTCAGCCGCGGCTTGATTGTGCCGGGCGAGAACGGACTGCTGGTGCCGGCGGGAGACGGCGATCACTTGGTCGCGGGCGCGCTCCAACTGTTCCTGCATCCCCCGTTGCCGGCCACACTGGCGGTACACGCCCAGCGCGTGAGAGAGCAGTACTCGCTCGCAACGTCGGCCATCGAGCACCTGCGACTATTCGAGCGGCTTCTGGCCGCAAAGACGGACCGACCGGGTCTGGCTGAGTCGGCGAAGTAACTCGGCCGACCCTGACCGATTCGCCGCCTTGTGCTAGCCTGGACGTAGCCGAACGGTCGGATCGCCTTCGGGGCGCATCTCGCACGACGCTCGGCATACTGGCGACGTTCGGCGGATCGAGCGTGACACACCGAGTTTTGCTCATCATTCCCACGCTCGATCGTTCGGGCGCCGAGAAGCAGTTGACGCTGCTGGCCGCGCGATTGCCGCGTGATCGGTTCGAAGTGCACGTGTGCGCGCTGACGCGTGGCGGCCCGCTCGGCGAATCACTGAAACAGGCCGACGTGCCCGTCACGGTGATCGGCAAGAAGTGGAAGATCGACCCGGCTGCGTACTTTCGCCTCAAGTCGTTCATACGCCGACTGGCGCCGGACATCGTTCACACGTGGCTGTTCGCGGCCAACAGCTACGGGCGAAAGGCCGCGCTGGCGGCTCGTGTGCCGAAGTTGATTGCCGCGGAGCGTTGTGTTGACAGTTGGAAGGCCGCTCATGAGCTGGCCATCGACCGCTACCTGGCCCGGCGGACCGATCGCATCGTGGCCAACTCGTCGGCAGTACGGGAGTTTTACGCTCAGCACGGCGTGGCGGAGTCGAAGTTCGTCGTCATCCCGAATGCGGTGGAACCCGCCGCGCCGAATAGTCTGCCGCGCGAATCGCTGTTGGCTGAATTGGGCATTCCGGCCGAGGCGCATGTCGTCGCGGCGGTGGGGCGGCTCTGGCCACAGAAACGCGTGAAGGATCTCATCTGGGCGACCGACCTGCTCAAGAGCGCCCGCGGAGACGTGCACCTGCTCGTCATTGGCGAAGGGCCACAGCGCTGGCGGCTGGAGCGATTCGCGCGGCAGGTGGAGAACGACAATTGCGTGCATTTCCTCGGCCAGCGCGACGACGTGTCGCACATCCTTACGCACTGCGAATGCCTGTGGCTGGCCAGCAGCTTCGAAGGGCAGTCGAATGCCATTCTCGAAGCGATGGCGGCCGGGCTGCCGGTGATCGCGACAGATATTCCCGGCAACCGCGATCTGGTTGTGCCGCGTGAAACCGGGCATTTCGTCGCCGTGGGCGATTCGGCCGGATTCGCCCGCTGGACCAACGCGCTATTGGAAGATCGCGAACTGGCCCGGCGGATGGGCGATGCGGGCCGCAAACGCGTGCTCAAAGAATTCACGGTTGAGCGGATGGTGGAACGGCACGCTGAGCTCTACGACGAACTAACGTCAATCTGACCCGGCACAATAGACGGATCACGCGCATGTGCGGCATTACTGGAGCCGTGTGGACCGACCCGGCGCGGGCGATCGAGCCTGCGGTGCTGGCCCGCATGACCGCCGTGCTCCGCCACCGCGGGCCCGACGACGACGGAAGCTACGCCAGCGAGTATCGCCTGCAGCCTCCGTACGACCCCATGCCGGGCGTGGCGCTGGGGTTTCGCCGGCTGTCGATCATCGACGTTCAGGGCGGTGCCCAGCCCATGTCGAACGAGCAGGGGGACGTGTGGGTTGTCTTCAACGGCGAAATCTACAACTTCGTCGAGCTGCGCCGCCGGCTGGAAGGCACCGGCCATGTCTTCCGCACCCACAGCGATACCGAAACCATCGTTCATCTTTACGAGGACGAAGGGGTCGACTGCCTGACGCACCTCAACGGCATGTTTGCACTGGCCATCTGGGACGCGCGGCATGGCCGACTCGTGCTGGCTCGCGATCGGTTGGGAAAAAAACCGCTGGTCTATCGGGCCGAGTCGGGGCGACTGCTGTTTGCCAGCGAACTGAAGAGCCTGCTCGAAGTGCCCGACGTGCCGCGCGAGATCGACCCGGCTGCGATCGACGAGTACCTCACCTACCAGTACGTGCCGCACCCCAACACGATATATCGCGACATTCGCAAGTTGCCTCCCGGCCATTTCGCGGTCTACGAAAAGGGGCAGCTTGCGGTGCGCCCGTACTGGCAGCCCGACTTTCACCACGAGCGCCCTTGGAAGGCCAACGAAGCGGCCGAGGCGGTGCGCGAGGCGCTCGATACTTCGGTGCGAATGCGACTGCGGAGCGACGTGCCGCTGGGAGCGTTTTTGTCGGGGGGCGTCGATTCGTCGCTCGTTGTCGCCCTGATGCAGAAGCACAGCGATGCGCCGGTGAAGACGTTCACCATCGGCTTCCCCGTCGCGCAGTACGACGAATCGCAGCATGCCCGGCTGGTGGCCAAACACCTGGGCACCGAGCACCACGAGTTTCAGGTGACACCGGACGCGGTCGACGTATTGCCTCGGCTGGTGTGGCACTTCGACGAGCCGTTCGCCGATAGCTCGGCCGTGCCCACGTGGTACGTATCGCAGCTCACGCGGGAGCACGTGACCGTGGCCCTGTCGGGCGACGGGGGGGACGAGCTGTTCGCGGGCTATCCGCGGTATCTCGCCGTGCAATTGGGAAGCTGGCTCGACCGCAGCGGCCCGGTGCGGCGCGTGCTGGCGTCGCGGTGGTGGCAGCGGCTTCCCGGCAGCGCGCGGCAAAGGTCGCTCGTGCGGCGGTTCAAGCGATTCAACGAGGCGCTGGCCATGCCACCCGAGCGACGCTATCTCGATTGGATCGCGATCTTCAACGAGAGCCGCCGGGCGGCGATGTACAGCGACGACTTTCTGGCCCGGCTCCCCGACTCCGACCCCATCGGCTTTCTGCATACCGCCTGGATGCGGGCAAGTGGCCGCGACCCGGTGACGACCGTTTCGCTGGCCGACCTGCTCACGTACTTGCCCTGCGACCTGATGACGAAGGTCGACATGGCCAGCATGGCGCACTCGCTGGAATGCCGCCAACCGTTTCTCGACTACCGGCTGGTCGAGCTGGCGGCCAGTCTTCCCCGTAAGTGGAAGCTACGCGGCGGCCGGGGCAAATGGATTCTGCGGCGAGCGTTGGGCGATTTGCTCCCCCGGCAGGTTTGGACCCGTCGAAAAATGGGTTTCGGCGTGCCGCTCGATCGGTGGTTTCGCAAGGAACTGAAGGAAATGACGCACGACACGCTCTTGGCCGCCGATGCCCGATGCCGCGAATTCTTCCGCCCTGAGGTAGTCGCCCGGCTTCTTCAGGAGCATACGAGCGGCACGTTCGACCATAGTTATCGGCTATGGGCGCTGTTGGTGCTGGAATTGTGGCTGCGGCAATGGGGGGCGAGACTATCGTAAGAAAGCGGAAAGCGGAAAGCGGAGAGCGGACGCCGCGGGACAACCAATTTGCCGCTTTCCGCTTTCGGCATTCCGCTTTCAGACTGGCCGTTCGCCGCGACATTCGGCTTGAAACCGCTAGTTCCGGCTTTGAACTCTCGTCCCTCGACTCTCCACTCTCTCGTCCGCTCTTGCGCACGGTTGCCGTGGCCGTTAGAATGGGGCACCTGCGGGCTCGCGACGGTGTGCGACCCATTTCCTTCGGCCATCAACTTGACGGAGCGGCGACGATGAAAGATGTGCTGGCGGTGGTGCTGGCGGGAGGAAAAGGAGCGCGGCTCGACCCGTTGACGCGCGATCGGGCCAAGCCCGCTGTCCCCTTCGGGGGGAGCTACCGCATCATCGACTTTGTGCTCTCTAACTGCCTCAACAGCGGCATTCGCAAGATGCTGGTGCTGACGCAGTACAAGGCGATGAGCCTCGACCGGCACATCAACCTCGGCTGGCGGCACTTCTTCTGCCGCGAGTTGGGCGAGTTCATCGATGTTTGCCCGCCGCAGCAGCGCATCGACGAGCACTGGTACCAGGGCACGGCCGACGCCGTGTA
>CAYQAJ010000381.1:0-4135 GCA_964415245.1 uncultured Pirellulaceae bacterium
AGCGAGTTTCGCGGGCAAACGCGCGTGGTCGTCGCCGCGGACTCGCTGATTCCCGCGATGTCGCGGCTGCGCGACGAGCACGGCTTCGACATGCTGGTCGACATCACGTGCGTCGATTACCTCAACTATCGCGATGCGGTACACCGCTTCGGCCTGGTGTATTTGCTGGCCGATACGCAAAGCGGCCGGCGGATCACGGTCCGCGTGATGGTAGACGAGCCCGACCCCAAGGTCGCCTCGGTCGTGCCGCTGT
This sequence comes from uncultured Pirellulaceae bacterium, assembly GCA_964415245.1. Classification (GTDB taxonomy): domain Bacteria; phylum Planctomycetota; class Planctomycetia; order Pirellulales; family Pirellulaceae; genus CAYQAJ01. Next base: position 254 of record CAYQAJ010000381.1, read on the forward strand.
GGAAAGGGGCCGATTGGCTCGAGCGCGAGGTCTGGGACATGTTCGGCATCCGCTTCGAGGGGCATCCCGACTTGCGCCGCATCCTGTTGCCCGAGGACTTCGCCGCCCACCCCTTGCGCAAAGATTACCCGCTGCAAGGCCGCGGCGAGCGACACAATTTTCCCGTGCTGACGCGAGACGAAGGAGGAAGCTAAATGCAGAGTGAAGAGTGCAGAATGCAGAATGGGATAAGAGTTTTCAGTTTTCAGTCGGAAAGCGGACGACTGACAAAGGACCACTGACAACTGACGCCGTCCGGTTCCGCATTTTGCACTCTGCATTCTTCACTCTGCACTTGCCTGCCCATGCCGCTGACCACTTCGCAACTCGCGCCCGCTGACGCCCAGAGCCAAGAGTACCTCTGGACGCTCAACTTTGGCCCGCAGCACCCGGCCACGCACACCACGCTGCGGATCGTGCTCAAGCTCGACGGCGAACGCGTCGTCGATGCGATTCCCGACATCGGCTACCTGCACTCCGGCTTCGAGAAGATCGGCGAGCACCTCGACTACAACCACTACGTGACCGTCACCGACCGCAAGAACTACGTTTCCCCCATGGCCAACAACGTGGCTTGGCACGAAGCGGTCGAGCGGCTGTTGGGAATCGAGCTGACGCCACGGTGCCAGTACATACGCGTGATCGTGGCCGAGCTGGCCCGCATCAGCGACCACCTGCTGTGCACGGGGGCCATGGGGATCGACACGGGGGCGTTCACCTTTTTCCTGTACGCCTTTTACCAGCGGGAGGTCATTTACGACATTTTCGAGACGCTGTGTGGCGCCCGATTCACCAACAGTTTCACCCGCGCCGGCGGGCTGATGTACGACATCACGCCGCTGGTGATCGAGAAGATTCGCACGTTCCTCCGCGAGTTTCCCCGCACGTTCGAGGACATGGAACGGCTCCTGAACCGCAATCGCATTTTCGTCGACCGCACGCGGGGAGTCGGCGTGCTCTCGCGCGAGGAGGCGATCAACCGGGCATGTTCCGGGCCGGTGGCGCGGGCCAGCGGCGTGACGCGCGACCTGCGCAAGGACGAACCCTACCTGGCTTACCGCGATTTCGACTTCCAGGTGTGCTGCGCCAAGGCGGGAGACTGCTACGCGCGGTACCTGGTGCGAATGGAGGAAATGCGCGAAAGCCTGCGGATCATCAAGCAGGCGATCGAAAACCTGCCGCCGGGCCCGATCAACGTGGGGCAAGATGAGCGGCTGGCGTTGCCCGACAAGCGGATGGTGTACCAGTCGATCGAGGGGGCGATTTCGCACTTCGAGCTGGTAATGAGCAACCGCGGCTTCGAAGTGCCCTGCGACGAAGTGTATGCCGCCACCGAAGCGCCTAACGGCGAGCTGGGTTTCTATCTGGTGGGCGACGGGAGCGACGTGGCGTACCGCGCCCGCTGCCGGCCGCCTTCGTTTATCCACTTCGCGGTGTTCCCGCACCTGATCCGCGGGCACACGCTCAGCGACGTGGTGGCGGTGCTGGGCAGCCTGAACATCATCGCGGCGGAACTGGATCGGTAACCACCATGGCCATTCTCAACGACGAAATGATCGCCGAGATTCGGGCGTATTTCCCCCGCTATCCCACGCGGCAGGCGGTGGTGCTGCCGGCGCTACACGTGGTGAATGCACACCTGCGGTACGTGCCCATCGAGGCGGTGGTGGAGATCGCCCGACTGTTGGAGCTGGCCCCGGCCGACGTGCAAGACACGCTCAGTTTTTACGGTTTCTTCAAGCAGGATAAGCCGCACGGCCAAACGCGGGCCTGGGTCTGTCGGTCGATAAGCTGTGCCCTGTTGGGGGGTGAGCAGCTATTGGATCACATGTGCCGCCGCGCCGGCATCACACCCGGCGAAACGACGCCCGACGGCAAGCTCACGCTCGAATCAGCCGAGTGCCTGGGCGCGTGCGAGTACGCGCCCTGCATGCTGGCCGGAGCCAATTTACATGCGCGACTGAATGACGAGAAGGCGGACGAGTTTCTCGATTCCCTGACCTGACCGCCATAGCGATCGAACTAACGACGAGCCGAAGCGCACCCGCGGATACCGCAGCATGCCCGAGTTTGAACCCGTTTTGCTGGCCAACATCGGCAAAGCCGACAGCCACACGTTGCGCGTGTACGCGGCGTCGGGCGGGTACGCCGCGCTGCGCAAGGTGCTGGCCGAGGTGCCGCGGGAACGCTTTGTCGATCTGGTCAAGGCGAGCGGGCTTCGCGGGCGAGGTGGGGCCGGTTTTCCCTGCGGGCTGAAGTGGACGTTTCTGCCCAAGGATCACCCGGGGCCCATCTACTTCTGCCTTAACGCCGACGAAAGCGAGCCGGGCACGTTCAACAATCGCATCCTGATGGAGGACGACCCGCACCAGGTGATCGAGGGGCTGATCCTAAGCTGCTACGCCACCCGCGCCACGACCGCCTACATTTACCTTCGCTACGAGTACCCCACGGCGCTCGTGCGGATGCAATCGGCCATCGACGAGTGTTATGCGGCCGGCTACCTGGGCAAGAACATCCTGGGGAGCGAGTTCTCGCTCGACGTGTACATTCACCGCGGCGCGGCGGCGTACATTTGCGGCGAGGAGACGGGGCTGATCGAAAGTCTCGAAGGCAAGCGCGCCTGGCCGCGGATCAAGCCGCCGTTTCCCGCCGTCGAGGGAGTGTTCCGCAAGCCGACGGTCGTCAACAACGTCGAGACGGTGGCCTGCGTCACGCACATCGCCGCGCGGGGCGTCGACTGGTTCAAGTCGATCGGCGTGCCCCCCGATCCCAAAAACCCCCGCGACGCCGGCAGCTACGGGCCCAAGCTCTATTGCCTGAGCGGGCACGTCGAGCGGCCCGGTTGTTACGAGGCGCCGCTGGGAATCACGGTCCAGGAATTGATCGACCGCTTCGGCGGCGGAGTGCGCGGCGGCCGCAAACCCAAGGCGGCCATTCCCGGCGGGATCAGCATGGGGCTGCTCAAGGCCGACGAGTTCGATTGCCCGCTCGATTTCAACGGACCGGGCCGTTACGGCTGCCTCGGCCTGGGCACCGCCGCGGTGGTGGTGATGGACGAAACCGTGTCGATGATCGATTTCCTGCACAACAGTTGCCGCTTCTTCGCCCATGAGAGCTGTGGCCAGTGTACGCCCTGTCGCGAGGGGACGGCCTGGTCGCTGAAGATGCTCGACCGCATCAAGGCGGGGCGCGGGCGGCTGAAGGATTTGGACCTGCTTTTGGAAATCGGGCGCACGATCGGCATCATTCCCGGAACCACGATCTGTGGCTTGGCCGACGGCGCCGCTTGGCCGATCAAGAACGCGATCGAAAAATTCCGCGACGAGTTTGAAGAATACATCCGACGCACAAATCCCAAGGGCTACATGCAGACGGAACCGGTGCCGGCCTTTGCAACGTTACCTGTAGTGACAGGAAGTCGTTGACGTGCCTACTGTCTACATCAACGACGTTCCCGTCGACCTGCCCGAGGGCCAACAGCTCAACGGCATTCAGGCTGCGCGGCGGGCCGGCGTCGATATACCACACTACTGCTGGCACGCCGGTCTGTCGGTCGTGGCAAGTTGCCGCATGTGTCTGGTCGAGACGGGGCGCAAGGACCCGGCCACCGGCAAGGTGAGCATGCTCCCCAAGCTCGTGCCCGCCTGCCAGACGCCCGCCACCGACGGCACCGTGTTCGTTACCGAAAGCGAGAAGGTGAAGCAGGCACGGGCCATGGTCGAAGAAGACCTGCTCATTCGCCACCCGATCGACTGCCCCATCTGCGACAAGGCGGGCGAATGCCTGTTGCAGGACTACCATTTCGAGCACGGGCAGTCGGAGCGTCGGGCGGACGTGCGG
>CAYQAJ010000382.1:0-1613 GCA_964415245.1 uncultured Pirellulaceae bacterium
CCTGGGCAACTTGCTCGAATCGCGGGACATCAAGGTCGAGTACGCCATTCATCCGGTCGCGGGTCGCATGCCCGGCCACATGAACGTGCTGTTGGCCGAGGCCGACGTGGAATATGACAAGCTCAGGGAAATGGACGAGATCAATCCCACGATGGAAACGGCCGACGTGGCCATCGTCATCGGCGCCAACGACGTGGTCAACCCGCTGGCCCGCACCGACCCCCAATGCCCGATCGCCGGCATGCCCATTATCAACGTCGACAAGGCCCACACCGTCGTGGTCATCAAGCGGAGCCTGAGCCCGGGCTTCGCCGGCATTCCCAACCCGCTGTTCGCGGCCGACAACACGCTGATGCTGTATGGCGACGGGCAGGACGCGGTGCGGAAGATCATGGCCGCGGTGATGGAAGGCTGATTACGGCTTCTTGACAGGGCGCCCCGCCGCACCCCAAGCTGAACGGCTCCCATTCGCGGCAGGGCCGGTCATGTTGCTGTTCAAGAAAAAGTTTCTCGAGGCGATTCGCCAGGGCACCAAGACCCAGACGATTCGCGTCTGGACGCACCGGCGGATGAAGGCCGGCCAGCGTAGCTACATTCCCGGCGCCGGGTACATTCGCGTCGATGCAGTCGATGCGGTCGAGCTCTCCGAGCTGACCGAGGACGACGCCGTGCGCGACGGCTTCGCGTCACTGGCCGAGCTGCGGGGCGAAATCGAGCGGCTCTATCCCGACGGCATCACCGACGGCCGTCTCGCCTATCGCGTCGCTTTCCACCTCTTGCCCCCCGAGGAGCAGAAGAAGCGGCCGCGGCGCAACGAACCGGCGCGCAGCGACGGAACGGCCGAGGCGAGCTGACTTGACTGCGCGCGTCAAAACGAATCGTACGACCGCGCTCGCGTGGGCGTGACGTGCGGAGCAGGGGTGCCGTGCTGATTGGAAGAGCCCTGGGATGCCGGCGGACTGCCGGAAGAGCCCAGCTCGATTCCTTCGCCGAAATACTTGTCCCGCGCATGGGGGTTGGCCAGCACTTCTTCGGGCGTGCCCTGGCACAGCACCTTGCCGTCGTTGATCACGCAGCTTCGGTCGGTGATTTGCAACGTCTCGCGGGCGGCATGGTCGGTGATGAGAATGGCGATGTCGCGGTCGCGCAGCCCACGCACGATCTCTTGAATGCTCTGTACGGTTTTGGGATCGATGCCCGCGAACGGCTCGTCCAACAGAATGATCTCGGGATCGGAGATGAGGCAACGGGCGATTTCCAGGCGGCGCCGCTCTCCGCCCGAGAGCTTGCTGGCCCGGCTGCGGCGCAGGTGCTCGATCTGAAACTGGCCCAGCAGCTCGTCGCAGCGGCGGCGGCGGACCTTGCGGCTCATACCGAGCATCTCCATCACGCCCAGCAGGTTCTGCTCGACCGACAGCTTGCGAAAGACGCTCGACTCCTGGGCCAGGTAGCCCATGCCGCCGTCGCGGGCGCGGCGAAACATGGGCCAGGACGTCACGTCAACGCCGCTTAAGAACACCTTACCGCGATCGGGCTCGAGCATGCCGCAGGTCATGCGGAAGCAGGTGGTCTTGCCGGCGCCGTTGGGTCCCAACAGGCCGACGATCTCGCCC
>CAYQAJ010000382.1:1623-4111 GCA_964415245.1 uncultured Pirellulaceae bacterium
CCGGCTCGACGTGGTAATCGACCCCGTCGTCGACGCGGCGGCGGCCGAACGTCTTCTGCAGGCCGGTCACTTCCAGAATCGGCATGTTGACGTCCTCCGTGACACTGCGTATCGAAGCCCTTGGAAAAAGGGGACAGTCCCTTTGCGAGCGAGTCGTGGTGCGATGCGATGCAAGAATCGTGTGGTCGTAGAGGGACAGTCCCCTGTTTCCCAGGGCGATCAGCGGATCAGCCCCATCCGCTTGAAATTGGGCAAACAGGGAGTCGGCCACCGCCAATGGTGCGGCCAGTAGATCATCACCGCCTTGCCGATCAACAGCCGCCGTTCGACCCAAGGGGGCAGTTCGGCTCCGGGCACGATCCCCGCACCGGCCCACAATCGCGCGTCCTGGCTCTGCGGGCTGTTGTCGCCCAGGGGAAGAAAGTGGTCGGGCCCGAGGAACAGAATCTCTCCGTTGCTAGTCGTGCCGGGGAAGTCGGCATTGCGGAGACGGCCGAATCGGGGATCCCTTTCCCAGGACTCGGGACTGGAAAAGGCCTCGCGGGTATCTTCCTCGCTACCGAAACCTTGCTCGTAGTCGCTATAGCTATAGATGCTGTTGCTTTTGGCGGCGATGTAATACACGTCGCGAAGCACCCGCAATCGCGATACGCGCAGGTCGGCCCCGCGGCTTCCCACTCCCAAAGGCTCCAGGTCGCCGGCATCGTTGGGGCTCCAATGGGGACGGCGCAGTCCGGGCGACTGATAGGTAGTAGGGCCGTCGAATCGAACCACTCGATCGTTGACCCACAGCCGCAGCTCATCGTCGACGTTGGAGAACCGCAGTCGGTAGCGGCCACGTCCCTTGAGGCGCGTCTGGGCGGTCCGCGTCTCGGCCGTGGCACCGTCGTTGCCGATGAACGGTTGTTCCTGGTCGTCGTTCGAAAGCACGGCCGTGCCGTCGGCCACGTTGATGGTGCAGCGGTAGTGCGTGCCCCCTTCGACCAGGTCCAACAACAGCTCGCCGGTGTCGCTCAACACCTCGACGTTGCACTCCAACGCCAGGTCGCCGACCCAGTGCGTGCCGAAGGTGTTGGGGCTGCTCGGGCCGGGCGGCTTGGTGACCCCGTCGTTGTAAGTGTAGTAGTCGGTAATCAGGCAACCCGGGTAACTGGCCAGTTCCGAAGGTAATTGACCGTCTTCGAGGTCATCCCAATCTCTGGGCCAAGGGATGAGATGGCGATAGCGGAGCCAGGCTTCCTCGTCGGACCCGCCCTCGATCGCGAACGATGACCGGTCGTCGTCGCGGCCGACCTTCCAAGACCGCTCGTTTTCGGGCGTCGACCACTGTTGCCACCGCGACGGCCAGCCCAATTGGATCTGCGCCTGGGCGATGTAGTCGGTATCGTCGACAAGTTGCAGCATGGCCGTCATCTTGTGCGGCGGCTTGCGGGCGATGTGGTACGTGGTGACACCTTGCGCGTACTCCTCCCTGGTAAGCGTATAAATGTCGCCTTGATCGATGAGGATCGATTCGCCCGGCAGGCCGATCAGCCGCTTGATGTAGTTGATGCGGGCGTTGCCGGGGAATTTGAACACAATCACGTCCCACCGCTGCGGCGCGCCAAATTCGTAGGCAAACTTGTTGACCAGGATGCGGTCGCCGGAGAAGGAATTCTGGTTCTGGTTGCGCGGCCGATCGAGCGCAAGCTCGTATCGGCAGATGGGACAGGTGGTGGCGGTGACGATGTGCTTCTGGCCTTCGTCCGAATTCTCGCCGCTTGCGCCGGTCTGGTAGCGGTAGCCGCACTGGGGGCACTTAACGTCGATGTGGCGCCCCATCAGCGTGGGGGCCATCGATCCGGTGGGAATCACGAACGCCTCGGCCTCGAATCCGCGAAACAGAAACGCCAGAATCACGGCGATGACGATCGACTCAATGGTTTCGCGCCAGAATCGATGTCCCGCCGCCGCATCGTCGTGCTTGCCTTCGCCTTCATGCGTTTCGGATGGTTTCTTGCGCGTCATGGTTGACTGGTACCCACGGTTGAAATGTTGCCCAAGCTCGAAGATGTCTGGCCGCCGCTGGACGGCGGGCCTCGGGATTGTCGAGCTTGTGGATTTTGGCAGTCTTTGCCGAACGGTTCTCGTCGGCCGGCCGACCCGCACTATAGCCGATACGCCCGAGCGCGGGAACGCGAAGCGATTGCGAGCAAAACAGGGCTTTCGGCAATGGCACTCGCCCTTTTCCCTATTCGCTCAAGCGGCCGCCTTATCGGTCGCCAGCAAGCGGGAACGACAATACCTTGCCCACGAGCTGCTTGCGCGGCAGGCCGGCAGTCAGCCAATGGCGGCTATCGCGAGAGATGGAGGGGTTGTCGCCCAAGAGCAACCACTCGTCGTCGGCCAGAGGAGCGGGCGACCAGCCGCGGTCGAGACCCGAGGGGTCGAGGTAATACACGTCCCGCAATACCTGCAAGCGCTCGACGCGGACCGCTGCCCCGGCGGC
>CAYQAJ010000383.1:0-4101 GCA_964415245.1 uncultured Pirellulaceae bacterium
AAGCTCATCCGAGGCTGCCCTTCAGCACTTCGGCCACCCGGTCGACCTGCGCGTGAGCGTGCTTCCGACCATGTTCGGCGAGAGCGTGGTGTTGCGGATTCTCGATCGCTCGGTGGTCTCGCTCAGTCTGAACAAGGTGGGGATGGACCCTCCCACCATTGCGGCGTTTCGCCAGGTCATTTCGAAGCCCAACGGCATCGTCCTGGTGACGGGACCCACGGGTTCGGGCAAGACGACGACGCTCTATTCGGCGCTTACCGAGTTGAACAAGATCGAGGACAAGCTCATCACCACCGAGGACCCGGTCGAATACGACATTGACGGCATCGTTCAAATTCCCATCGACCCCGACATTGGCGTGACGTTTGCCGCGTGTTTGCGGTCGATCCTGCGGCAGGACCCGGACAAGATCCTGGTGGGAGAGATTCGCGACCTGGAGACGGCCGAGATCGCGGTGCAATCGTCACTGACCGGTCACATCGTGTTCAGCACGCTGCACACCAATGATGCCCCCAGCACCATCACGCGACTGAAGGACATGGGAGTGCCGACATTTCTCATCACGGCCACGCTGGAGGCGATTCTGGCACAGCGGCTCGTTCGCCGCATTTGCAGCCAATGCCGCGAGGAAACGCAGCCCTCCGAGGAGATGCTCTTCGAGTTGGGCATGACCTTGGAGGACGTGAAAGGCAAGAAGTTCTACCGCGGACGCGGTTGCGACGTGTGCAACAACACGGGTTTCAAGGGGCGGGTGGGCCTGTTCGAGCTGATGGTGCTCAACGACGATATGCGCGACATGATCATGAACAACGTATCGACCGACGCCCTCCGCGAGGCGGCCCGGAAGGAAGGCATGGTCTCCTTGCGCGACGCCGGCCTGGCGTTCGTACACGACGGCACAACGACCATCGAGGAGATAGTTCGCGAAACGATTCTCGAGGCCTGAACGGCGCGCTCGTCCATAGCCGGCGCGGCTTCTCACCATTCACGGGGTATTGCGAAATGCCGACCTATCAATTCGAGGCGATGGACGCCACCGGTCAGGAAATCCGGGACGTCATCGACGCACAGACGGAGGAAGAAGCGCAGGCGACCATTCGCCAGATGGGCTACTTCGTCACGAAGATCAGTTCCAAGCGGGGCAAGGAAGCGGCCGCCGGCGCGGGTCGCGCCAAGCGCAAGAAGTCATTCACCATCGGCGGCGTTCGCGGAAAGCACCTCACCCTGTTCACGCGGCAGCTTTCGATTCTGCAGGACGCCGGCCTCCCCATCTTGCGGAGCCTGCGGATCCTGGAAGAGCAACAGAAGCCGGGGCCCCTCAAGAACGGCCTGATCGACGTGTGCGACGAAATCGAGGGCGGTGCCACGCTCTCGGAGGCCATGGCCAAGTGCCCCAAGGTATTCAATCGCCTGTACATCAACATGATTAAGGCGGGCGAGGCCGGCGGCGCGCTCGAGACGATCCTCCGCCGTCTGGCCGAGTTCATGGAACGTGCGCAGACGCTGAGGCGCAAAGTGATCGGGGCCATGATCTACCCGATCGTGGTAATCATTGTGGCCGTGGCGATCCTGTCGTTCATCATGATTGCCATCGTGCCCGTGTTCGCCAACATGTTCAAAGAGTTCGAGCTGACGCTTCCCAAGCCGACGTTGCTGTTGATCGCCATTTCCGAAAAGATGGCGACCTGGTGGTGGGTCCTGCTCGTCGTCCCGATCGCCATCTTCATCTTCATCAAGCTGGTGTCGAAGTTCCGGGCCGGGCGAATGGGCTGGCACCATTTCCTGCTGAAAATTCCCATCATCGGCAACCTGATCGAAAAGAACGTCCTCGCCCGCACCACCCGCACGCTGGGCACGCTCGTGGCCAGCGGCGTGCCGATTCTCGAAGGGCTCTCCATTACCCGCGAAACGTCGAACAACGCCATGTTCGAGAAGATGTTCGCCAAGGTGGCCGAGTCGATCCGCGAGGGCGAGACGATCGCCAAGCCGATGAAGCAATACTCACGGATGGGCTTCCACCCCGTGGCGCTGTTCTTCTGGATGGCGGTATGCGGCGTTCCCTTTCTGACGATTATGCTTGCCACCATGGATTTGGCCGGTGTCGCGGTCGGACTGGCCGTCGGGGGCGCCGTCCTCGGCGCACTTGCGTATCTGTTGCGGATGCGGTCGCGCGTCGTCGACGACCTGGTGGTCAACATGGTCGACGTGGGCGAGGAGACCGGCGAGCTCGATACGATGCTGTACAAGGTCGCCGACTACTATGACGAAGAGGTCAAGACCACGACCGACAGTCTGATGACGATTATCGAGCCCATCCTGATCGTGTTCCTGGGCGTGTCCGTCGGCTTCATTGTCATCTCGCTGTTCATGCCGCTCATCGAGCTGATCACCAAGCTGTCGGGAGGTGCGGGCGGCTAGCCGCGTTGTCGACCGCTTGCCGGCGCGGTCCGCCGCGTCCGGGCCCGATTTCGGAAATCATCATCCTGGCGACGGGAGGTACCCGAAGATGCCCAGCGCTCCACGCCGCGTGCCCTCAGGGTTTACGCTGATCGAGCTGTTGATCGTTATCTCCATCATCGGCGTGCTGGCGGCGATCATCACGGTGGTGGCCTATCGAGCGTTGATCCGCGCCCAGGAGTTCGCCATCAAGGCTGAGATCACCGACCTCGTTCAGGCGGTGGAAAAGCACCAGTTGAAACAGGGCACCTATCCCGTCGACTTTTCCGATCCCCTTACCTTCGAAGCCTACATGAAGCGCGCGTACCCGCGTCACAAAGAGGACGTGCCCGCCTGGCTGGCGAGCGTGAATCTCGATCCTTCCGAGGCGCTCGTTTTCTTTCTCGGCGGCGGTCTCAAGAAAAACGCCGAGTACCCGCTCACCGGTGTGGGCGAACCCGACATCGATTTTGAATTCAAAGAGGAGCGACTCGTCGACTTCGACGGCGACGGGTTTCCCAGCTACGTGCCCAAGTACGGCAAGGGCGTGCCGTTTGTGTATTTCGACGCCCGGACATACGCCCTCGTGTCGTTTTCGGGCGCGGGGGCGGGGGTAGCGCATCCCTACTTCTCGGACAACCCCGACCCAAACAACGCGGGGCAGTTTCTGTGGGTCAACCCCAAGAAGTATCAGATTCTGTCGGCCGGCCTGGACGCCGACTACGGCGCCGACGTTGTCACGAAGCAGTTTCCCAGCGGCGTCAATTACCTCAAGACGGACCGCGACAACATCGCCGACTTCAGTAGCATCACGTTCGAGGACCACTTGCCGTGACGGCCCGATCTCTATCGCGGCCCGCTTCGCGCCGGCGTCGCCCGGCCTTTACGATTCCCGAGCTGTTGGTGGTGATCCTCATCATCATCATTATGGCGGGCATAGCGCTGGCCGCGCTCAACTCGGTTCAACAGGAAGCGCGCGAGCAGCGCGCCCGGACGCAGGTCCTGCATCTCAACGCGCTGCTACTTTCGCGTTGGGAAACCTACGGCTCGCGACCTGTGCCCGTACGCCTTCCTCCGGGAAGCTCGCCACAAGCGGCCGCGGTGCTGCGACTGAACGCGATTCGCGAATTGATGCGGACCGAAATGCCCGATCGGATCAGCGACGTGCTGGACAACCCCGTGGTGCTGCCGACGGTGCCCGCGCTGCAGCGCGGCTATCGCCGCCGCGCCACGGGACCGGGCGTATCGTGGACGGCGCAGTTCCAGGGAGCGGAGTGCCTGTACCTGATCGTGAGCGCGATTCAGGAAGGGGACAAGAACGGACTGGACAACTTCCAGACGAGCGAAATCGGCGACGTCGACGCCGACGGCATGCCCGAGATTCTCGACCCCTGGGGCAATCCCATCGAGTTTTTGCGTTGGGCCCCTGCCGTGCGATCGCCGCTGCAAGACGGCGACCCTGTCGCGACCCACGACCCATTCGACACGCTCAACGTGCACCCGACGGCCTTCGCCATGCACCCGCTGATTTACTCGGCCGGTCCCGACAAGCTGTACGACGTGGTGACCGACTATCCGGCGCCCGACGGCCCGCTTCGATACGCGACCACGGTTCCGCCGAACGATCCTTACTACACGCCGCCCAGCGGCCCGCAGATTGGCACC
>CAYQAJ010000384.1:0-4079 GCA_964415245.1 uncultured Pirellulaceae bacterium
TTCTCCGGACGGTTTTCGGATAGCCTCTCAATCGAAGCTGGCCCGCGGGGCCTCTGATGAACTGGGTCGGTTGGTTTGCCTTGCCCCTGGCCAACCGGCATCGCCAAGTGTTTTTGGCGCATCAGAGGCCCCCTTTTTTGCGCCCGACGTGCCCTGGCGCGTTGCAGCCCTGACGCGGAGACACGGTGACACGGAGACACGGTGAACTCGAGTTCGTGCGACTTCGGATATCCGACTTCTGAACGCCGACTTCCGACCTCCGACTTCCGACTTGGAAAAAACCGCATGCATCCGGCACCGCTCATGCCTTAAAATCAAGAAGCGTCGCCCGCCTCTTGCCCGACGCCTCTGCAACGCGAGGAGCACACCCATGCCCCACGCCGCGGCTAATTCCGCCCGGGCGACTCTGTGCGTCGCTCTCTCCCTCGCATTTGCCACCGTCGCCCTGGCGCAGGATGACAACCTCGAGCTCGTCCTCCAGATCAATTGTGGCGACGGAATCTGGAGCATGGCGTTCAGCGGGGACGGCCGGCGACTTGTGACCGGCACCGCTGATGGGAAGGCGATTCTTTGGAATGCCCGAACGGGTGAGCAGCTTCGGACATTTGAAGGTCACTCCAAGGGCATCAACAGCGTCGCCCTTAACGCCGAGGGGGACCAACTCCTCACCGGCTCCGCCGACAGAACCGCGATTCTTTGGAATGCGCGCACGGGTGAGAAGCTCCACACGTTCACTGAGCACACGGAAGAAGTTCGCGGAGTGGCTTTCAGCGGCGACGGCCGCCGCGTGGCGACAGCGTCGTGGGACAATTCGGCGATCCTGTGGGACACGGAAACCGGCGAGAAACTGCGTGCGTTCGCAGGGAATGGCAAGGGTATCGATTGTGTGGCGCTCAGCGGCGACGGCAAGCTTCTGGTGACAGAGTGGAGTGACACGGCAGTTCTGTGGAACGCACGCACGGGCGACAAGGTGCGCAGTTTCGCCGGCCATGTTTACGGGATCACCAGCCTGATGCTCAGCGACGATGGCGAACGGCTCCTCACCGGTTCGGCGGACGATAAGGCGATTCTTTGGAATGCTCGCACCGGAGAAGAGATCCGCAAATTCACTGGCCACTCAGCCGCATTGCGTAACGTGTCGCTGAGCGGCGATGGCCAGCGCATCCTGACCGCTTCGGACGATGGCAAGGTGGTGTTGTGGGACAGTCGCACGGGCGAAAAGCTTCTCTCATTCGAAGCAACCGACGACGCATTGACCGGCGCGAGTCTGAGTTGCGATGGTGGGCGCATCCTTACGGGATCGGAGAAAGGAGTGGCCGTCCTCTGGGACGCTCGTACCGGTGAAAAGCTTCACACATTGACCCGTCACACATCGGGGGTCACGAGCGTCGCGTTGAGCAGCGGCGGTCGTCGCTTGGTGACCGGCGCTTACGACGGAACGGCCAGTCTCTGGGATACGCACAACGGCAAAGCGGTGCACACTTTCGTCGGGCACGACGGCGCGGTCAACGGTGTGGCCCTTTCCGACGATGGGGATGTTGCCGTGACCGCCTCGTCGGACAAGACTGCGATTCTGTGGAGCGGCCGCACCGGCGAAAAGCTTCGAACGTTTGCTGGGCACTCGGGCAAGGTGGAGTGCGTGGCCCTGGGTGGCATGGGACAGCAAGTCTTAACCGGGTCGTCGGACAAGACGGCCATTCTGTGGGATGCTCTGACGGGAAAGCAACTCCATACCTTCCGATCCAACGAGTGGATCGAAAGCGTCGCGCTCAGCGGCGACGGCGAGCGAGTGCTGATTGGCTCGGGCGAAGCAGTCACGCTGTGGGACGGCGCCTCCGGAGAGAAGCTACGCACGTTGGTAGCAGAATTCGGAGCGACGGAATGCGTCGCTCTCCGCCGCGATAGTCATTCCGTGCTGAGCGGAACCTTTCACGGAGCTGCCATTCTGTGGGATGCAATCTCTGGCGAGCGGATCAGGGAATTCACCGGCCATACGGACGCCGTCTTTTCTATCTGCTTCAGCGCAGACGGCGAACGTATGCTGACTGGCTCCCGAGATTCGACGGCCATCCTTTGGGATATTCAAACCGGCGAGAAAGTCCGCACGTTTGTCGGACATTCCAAGGGAATCAGCAGCGCGAATATCAGCCATGATGGGCGGCGCGTTGTAACTGGATCCTGGGACGGCACGACGCGGATTTGGGACGCCGAAAGCGGCAAGGAGTTGACGGCGCTTTATTCGCTCGATGAGGGGAAGGACTGGCTCGTTGTGACCCCGGCCGGGCGCTTCGACGGCTCCGAAGGGGCTGAGCGGTTCATTCGCTACCGCAAAGCGGGCACGCTCGATTTCGTCCCACTCGAACAAGTCCGCGACCGGTTCCACCACCCTGGTTTGTTGGCCGATGTGTGGAAAGGGGCGGAGTAAGTTTTCAGTCCGCCGCTGGCGGATCGGTGTTCAGTTGTCAGTTAGGACGCTTGGCCTTGGACAATCTGCGGTAGTCGTCTTCTCGCGATAGGCCGATTCGGCTCCGTTTCGCGTTTTCGTCCTTTCGCGCCTTCGCGATTGATGCAATGCGGATAGCCGGGATTCTTAGGTTCTGGCATCACCCGGGCATGGTGGTTCGCCAAGGGCAGGCGAGCGCCACATGATCAGGGGCAGGCGACCGCCACATGATCAGGGGCAGGCGACCGCCACATGATTGTGGCGGCTATCGCGGCGAATGCGCCAGCATTTTCCCTAAGAACTGTCTTTTCGCTCCCTTCTGCCCCTCGGCCCAATGCTAGATTTGCCAAGGGATGCTCCGGGCCCTCACCCTAGCCCCCCCAGAGGGACAGGGTAGCGATACTCCACACCGACAGCGCAGCAACGAACGAGGACAGCCATGGCACGCGAAGCGACACAAGAAGCACCACGAGAAGCAGCCCGTGAAGCATCCCGCGAAGGGAACGATCAAGCGGCCTCGAAAGAGAAGGCCCTGACGCGCGTCGCGCAAAAGGTGAAAGCGTTCGTCATTCGCCGCTGGGCGGTGCTGGTGGTGGGGCTGCTGTTGGTCAGCCACGTCGTCATGCTCGGCTGGCTCCGCTCGTACTCGCAGCGGGCCGGCCGCATCGAATCGCCCGAGGTGAGCCTGGGCGTGTTCGAATTCATCGCGGGCGATTCGCCCGAGCGGCCCGTCGCCAGCGCCAAATTTCATTTGCACGTAAGCCTGTTGCGCGAGGCGGAGCGTCCGGGGCGCATCCTGCTGGCGCTGCGTGAGAACAAGGTCAAGCAGGAGGTCGAGCAGCTTTTGCGGCAGGCGCAGTCGCGCGACTTTGCCGACCCCACGCTTACCGAGCTGAAGCGCCAGCTTCAGGAAATGATCAACGAAACGCTGGGCAAGCGCGTCGTCGACGAGGTGATCATCACCGATCTGTCGGTCCAGCGTGCTATTGTCGACACGGCACCGGCCGCTACGGAGCCTGCGAACAAATTCACGCCCACGATACCAGGCGAGCGGTTCATCGAGGGGAGCCTGGAAGCGGGCAAGTCGGGGTAGGCGGCGGAAGTTCGAGAGTCAAGGGTCGAGAGTCGAGTGCCGGCAGCGAACTTCAAACAGAAGGCCGCCGAGAGATCGGAGGTCCGCTCGTCCGAGACTCGACGGTTGAGGCCCAAGTTGCGGAGCGCGACATGCTCGTGGCGGCAGGCGTCAAGTGGGTCAGACATTCCTGTCTGCCGGAGAATGGCAGGCACGAATGCCTGCCCCTCATCATTCGAACGCCGTAATCCCCAAAAGCCGCGGCTATTGACGCCTGGGCCCTATTTCCCTAGTTTTAAGCGTTTTGGGGTATCCGCAGTGAGATACTGGCGCTTGGCAGCGGGGGTAAGGTGAGGGGGGCCATCCCTCCGCCCGGTTCGGATGGCCGGCAAAGTGGCGGACCGGTACGGTGGCGGATCGCGTCGGTCGGACGGTAAGTGAGCGTTTTGTCGAGTGAATCCGCCCACCAAACAGCAGCGGCGCGTCGTCCCCCTGGGCGACGGCGGCCGAGAGCCGGGCAGACGAGCCAGCGAAGCATCAATTGGCAGAGCACCGCAATCGTAA
>CAYQAJ010000385.1:0-4063 GCA_964415245.1 uncultured Pirellulaceae bacterium
TAGAACGTGCCGTCGTCGGCTCGGCCGTAGTCGAAAATGTGAACGCTGTTCCAGTGCGAGAGCCGCGCGGTGGCCTGCACCTCGCGCTCGAATCGGGCCAGCACGCGCGGGTCGCCGGCCCGTTCAGGACGGATGATCTTAATGGCGCAGGGGCGTTTCATCAGGTAGTGCTCGGCCAGATAGACTTCGCCCATGCCCCCGCCGCCGATGCGCTCCCGTAACTGGTAGCGGCCCAGTTGCTTGGCGTGGAACGCCTCGCGGCGCAGCGTACCGATGGTGTGCACCCCCACGGTTCCGGTGGCGGCGGCGATCGCCATGACGCACACCAGCAGCGTGAGGTAGGGCGCATCGTTATTCAGGGCCTCCATGCACGCCGGGTGGAAATGAGTCAGCACCAGCACGATCGCGACCGGTGCGGCGGCAAACAGCCCGAGTACGATTGCTGCCCGCTGCCACGTGTTGGGAATGAAAACGGCGTACACGAAGATCAGCATCAGCCAGGCGGGCGATGCCATGGGCAGTACGCCGTATAATTCGGCATGGCTGGTGATATCCAGGTATTGCATGTACACGAAGTACACCGCGACCAGCCCGAACAGCACGCCCTCCTTAACGCGCAGCGAGTGCGTCGTCACCTCGCACTTGCGATACAGCGCGAGGGCGCAAACTCCGGACGCGGCGATCACCAGGCCGTGCAACACCAACAGCCCGATATGCCAGGGGTTGCTCCACGTAACGTTGAAGAGTTGCCACACCAGAAAAGCGGCAAACCCGGCCAGCAGCACCAGCGCCGCCACGCGCAGCCGCCACTGCAACAGGGCCCGCGTTTCGCCCGACATCGCCGCGGTGCCCTGTTCGCGCAGGCAGACGCGGGGGGCAGACTGCGGCCGGCCCGGCGTCGGCGGTGCGCCCGGCGCAGGAATTGCCTCGACTGTGTCGTCGGCACTGCGCGAGCCATCTTGGCTGGGTGTGGACTTCATCAATCAGGGCCTTGAGCGGTGCGCGGCGAAACGGCGGCACGGTGGGATCTGGGCCGCCGCGACCGACGGCCACAGTCGTTAGATGGTTCCCAATGATATACGGTTCGCCCGGTCAGGGCGAATCTTGGCCCGCCGCACCTTGATTTTCGCGCGCAAAGCTCGACGGCACAAGGAACTCCGACAATACGAACCTTCGTCGACACGGTTCGATTGTTGGGCTTTGCTTCGGTCGTGCTCCGCGTGAGACGAAATGGCGCGCGAGTGGGCGCGGTTGCGCAACCGAAAGAGAGGCACCGACCGCAGATTTGCCGCGGTTATCGCTTCATGCCGCGCGACGCGACCGGCGCGTGCCCGCGCGAGCCAGCTCGAGGATGGTCGGCTGTTCGATGCCGCAGTACTGGATTTCGCCGGTCGTCCGATCGCGATGCGCCGCGAGCACTTGCGACTTGGCGTGCAGCATCCGCGGAACGTAGAACCACGCTCGATCGTCCATGGCTGCATACTCGTCCGCCGCAATCACAAACAGGTCCGTGTCGCGCAGCGCATTGGCATGGCGGGCCAGCGCCGAGGGCGGATCGCCGGGGACGAGCTGCACCTGTACTCCCCGTGGCTTGAGCTGCTTGTGGGCCGCCTTCAGACTGAGGCGAGTGGCTGCATCCGGCCGCGCTTCATACAGGTCGATGCCCGTGTAGCGCACGACGCTCTGCGGCTGGAAGCGGCACGCCACTTCGATCAGCCGAACCGCGCGCTGGCACGTACCCACGCCCAGCTCCACGATCGACTTCGGGCGGATGCGTCGAATGGCGCGGTACAGTTCGCGTTCCTCGGCAGGACGGGAGAGATAGGCAAGATAGCAGTACTTAATCAGGCTGGCGGCTGACAAGGTGCGGCTCCCCAATCGAAGAAACAGTCGACTCGCGCACCATTCATCTTCGGAAAAAGACGCCGTGCGAGTCGAGTGGAAAGCCGCGCTCTTCACAGCGAACGTAAAGAACGAGATTTCGGTGTTCCGTTTGCGGCCTCCAACTTTCAGCGGCTAGTTCTCGGGATTGCTCCGGCTGAAAACTGAAAACCGAAAACTGAAAACTAAATGTGGCACGACCCCATGCCGCGCTTCTCCAGGTACTGCTGATGGTACTCTTCCGCCCGCCAGAATGTTCCAGCCGCAGTAATCTCCGTGGCGATCGGCCGACGAAAACGCGACTGGGCCGCCTCCTTCGAACTCTCGGCGACCTCCTTTTGCTCGGGCGTGTGAAAGAAGATTGCCGAGCGGTACTGCGAGCCCAAGTCCGGCCCCTGGCGGTTGACCTGGGTCGGGTCGTGCGCCTTCCAGAAAATTTCGAGCAACTCATCGTACGAAACCTCGGCCGGGTCGAACTCCACCTGCACGACTTCGGCGTGGCCCGTTTGGTCGCTGCACACGTCGCGGTAGGTGGGATTATTCGTCGACCCTCCCGCGTAACCCACCTGCGTCGACCGAACCCCCTTTTGCCCGCGGAAGGCCGCTTCGACTCCCCAGAAGCAACCGGCTCCGAACGTGGCGTGCTGCGTGCTCTTCGTGTTCATCGCAGAAATCTCCTTGTCCATCGTTTTCCTAATGTAGAGGGCAAGCGACGCTTCGTGTCGTACGCCGATGGCGTGTGCGCTCCCGCAAGGCAGCGCAGTTTTCCACGTTATCCCACCTGCGCGCCGCGCCCCGGGCTCAATTGACCCTCTGCCTGCCGCTGGGTATTTTGATGCATCTCGCCGGCCATGGGTCGCACGAACTGGGGCCGGTTCTCAGCGACGGGCGCCTGGGGGGGGGGTGGCTGGCGACAAAGGACCGCTCGGCCTGGCCCCTCCAAGTCGGTGGTCGTACAGCGTTTTTGTGAATTCTACCCGACACGGCGCTCCTACGTGAATTACGCAGCGATCGGTCCCATCGCCGTCCATCTCCCCGAGCGGGTGGAGACCAACGATGAGCTGAAGGCCCTGTTTCCCAGTTGGGACATGGACCTGATCTATACGAAGACCGGCATCCGGTCGCGGCACATTGCGGCCGAGGGCGAATGCTCCAGCGACTTGGGCGTGGCGGCGTCGCAGAAGCTGTTCGAGCAGTACGACGTCGACCCCCGCAGCATCGACTTTCTCCTCTTCTGCACCCAGACGCCCGACTACCCGCTCCCCACCACCGCCTGCCTGATGCAGGATCGGCTGGGCCTGCGAACCTCGGTGGGGGCGCTCGACTTCAACCTGGGATGCTCGGGATTCGTGTACGGGCTGTCGCTGGCCGACGGGCTGATCCGCTCGGGTGCGGCCGAGCGAGTGCTGCTGGTCACGGCCGAGACGTATTCCAAGTTCATCCACTCTACGGATCGCAGCCTGCGCACGATCTTCGGCGACGCGGGTGCTGCTACGCTCATCACCGCGGCCAATGCGCCCACACTTTCGGCCTTCCAATTCGGCACCGATGGGAGCGGGGCCGACACGCTCATGGTCACCGAGGGGGGAGCCCGACCGGCCGAGTGCGCCCACAAGCCGCGCCACCGCCACCGCTGGCCCAGCCCGCTGTACATGGATGGCCCGAGCCTCATCAGCTTCAGCGTCGGCGCCGTGCCGCAATTAGTCGAGGACGTTCTGAACCGCGCTGGCCTCACGCACGACGAGATCGACCTGTACCTGTTCCACCAGGCGACGTTCAAAATGCTCGACCAGCTCCGCGAGCGAATCGGACTCGCGCCCGAACGGATGCCGATTGAGCTGGAGAACTACGGCAACACGGTCTCCGCCACGTTGCCCATCTTGATCGCAGACCTCCGCCGCGACGGCCGCCTGAAGCCCGGCATGCGCACGATGCTCATCGGCTTCGGCGTAGGCTGGTCGTGGGCCGGCTGCGTGTGGCAGGAGACCGGCGTTCCCAATAGCCGCGGCCGGCAGGCCGGGGTTTGAGTGCAGAGTACGAAATGCAAAATGCAGAGTGGCGGCCAGAGTTTTCAGTTTTCGGTTTTCAGTCTTCAGCCGGACAACGGACCGCGTCGTGAACTGCCATAGCCCCGGCCTTCCGGCCTTGTTCTTACCCACATTTTTCGCGGGGCGTGAGTTGT
>CAYQAJ010000386.1:0-4059 GCA_964415245.1 uncultured Pirellulaceae bacterium
GCGGCAGATCGTACTGGCTGATCTGGTAGCCCTTGGGCAGGTCGGGATAGTAATAGTTTTTGCGATCCCATTTGGTGAGCGGGGCGATACGACAATCGAGCGCGACCGCAGTCTTCATGGCCAGTTCGAACGCCCGGCGATTCATCACCGGCAGCGCCCCCGGCAGGCCGAGGCACACGGGGCAGACCTGCGTATTGGGCGGAGCCCCGAACCGCGTGCTGCACCCGCAGAACAGCTTCGACGCCGTCAAAAGCTGGACGTGCACTTCCAGCCCCACCACCAGTTCGTATTCGTTAAGGCTCATGGCAGTTGCGGCCGGCGGGTGTGCCAGTCGGTGGCCCGTTGGAACATGGCGGAGGCTCGCAACAGCCGCTCCTCCTCAAACGGCGGCGCTTGGAGCTGCAGGCCGATCGGCAGCCCATCGGACGTGAACCCGCAGGGAATCGAAATGGCCGCCACCCCAGCCAGGTTGGCCGTGACCGTATAAAGGTCTTCCAAATACATCGCCAGCGGGTCGGCCGTTTTCTCGCCGATACGGAAGGCTGCGTTGGGAGTGGTCGGCCCGGCGATCAGGTCGACTTTGCCGAACGCCGCCGTATAGTCGTCGCGGATTAGCCGCCGCACCTTGAGCGCCCGCAGGTAATAGGCGTCGTAGTAGCCGGCGCTCAGGGCATAGGTACCCAGCATGATCCGCCGTTTCACCTCGTCGCCAAACCCCTCGGAGCGCGACTGGCAGTACATGCGAACCAGCGGCGAATCGAGGTCGTCGAGCGCGGCTTTGTCGCCCACCTTCGTCAACCGCTGCCGCTCCGCCTCTAGCTCTTCGAGCATTCGCCTCTCGTCGGTGCGATGTCCGTAGTGCACGCCGTCGTACCGAGCCAAGTTACTCGAAGCCTCACTGGGGGCGATGACGTAATACGTGGCGATGCCGTAGCGGCTGTGCGGAAGCGAGACCTCTTCGACTTGCACGCCGAGCCCGCTGAGAACTCTCAGCGCCTCGCGCACGGCCGATTCGACTTCGCTATCGAGCCCTTCGCCGAAGTGCTCCCGCACCCAGCCGATGCGCAGCCCTTCCAGCGGTTGGCCCACAGTGGCGGTGTACTGCGGAACCGGACGATTGGCCGATGTCGAGTCGAGCGCGTCGTGACCGGCGAGCACTTCGAGCAACAGCGCCGCGTCGGCGGCCGTTCGGGCAATCGGCCCCACCTGATCGAGGCTGCTGGCGTACGCCGCCAAACCGTACCGGCTCATGCGGCCGTACGTGGGCTTGAGCCCCGTCACGCCGCACAGAGCCGCCGGCTGGCGGATCGAGCCGCCCGTGTCCGTGCCGATCGACAGCGGCACCATCCGCGCAGCGACGCACGCCGCCGATCCGCCACTCGAGCCGCCCGGTATGCGCTCCACATTCCAGGGATTGCGCGTTGGACCGAACGCAGAATTCTCGGTCGAGCTCCCCATGGCGAACTCGTCGAGATTGGTTTTGCCAATGAGCACGGCGTCGGCCGATTTCAGCCGCGCCACCACGGTGGCATCGTACGGCGGAACGTACTCGGCCAGCATTCGCGAGCCGCAGGTGGTCGGCTCGCCTGCCGTGCATAGAACGTCTTTCAGCGCCACGGGCAAACCGGCCAGCCGACCCACCGGCGTGCCGGCGGCGCGGCGGCGGTCGATCTCCTCGGCTCGCGCGAGCGCCGCCTGATTATCGACCCGCAGAAAGGCACGCAGAGCTTTGTCGTGACGCGCGATCGCGTCGAGACAGGCCTGCGTCAACTCGGCCGACGTGACGCGGCCGCTTTCCAGCTCGCCGAGAAGCTCCGTGGCGGTTGCGTCGAGCAGAGACATGCACTTCGCCCAAAGCCGCCACATTCATGTGGCGCTCCGATCTCATTCACCGGTGCGCCGTTCCCGTCACTCCCCCAACACCGCCGGCACTCGGAAACACTCGTCATCGTGTTTGGCCGACGCAGCCAGAGCCTGCGACCGTTCCAGACTCGGCCGCACGGTGTCATCCGCAAACACGTTCGATAGCTCGCCGGGATGCGCCAGCGGCTCGACCCCCTCGGTGTCCAGCTCCGCAAGCTGCTCGACGTAGGCCACGATGCGGGCCAACTGCGGCGTCAGCGTGTCGAGCTCGGCGTCGTCGAGGCGCAACCGGGCCAGCCGGGCAACCTTGGCAACGTCTTGGCGGGTGAGGCTCATTTTTGCTTGCGAAGCATTTGCCTGCGAAGTAGAGTGCCCCGCGCTTCGTCAGGCTTCGGTCTTCGCCGCCGCGGCGGCGGGCAGTTTGAAGGGGCGCTGCCGCACGACCTTGCGCACCGATCCGCTGCGGATGCACTGCGTGCAAACCCACAGCGACTTGTGCGTGCGGCCGGGCGTAACCACCTTCACTCGCTGAAGATTAGGCTTGAACTTGCGACGGGTGATGCCGGTGACCTTGGTGCCGACTCCCCCCAGGTACTTCGCCTTGCCGCGGGTCTCGACGGAGTTGCCCATCGCTGCCTGCTTGCCGCATATATCGCACGACCGGGCCATGTTACGTCCTCTGATTGCGTCAGCGCTTACCGGGCAAAACGCCAAGTATACCGGCCGCCGGGAAGGGCCGCAACGCCGCCCCGCGCGCCCGATAGCCGCCACATTCATGTGGTGCGTGGGCGTATTTGCCGCCACATTCATGTGGCGCGCGGGTTTACGGCCGTTACTTTCAGACGACATCCGGGTCGATGCCCATGCTTCGCAGCACCTCGGCCATGTCCTGAGTGAGCTCGCCGCCGCCTGCCAACTTCCAATTCTGATACGCCGACTGAAGCGCCCAATGTTGATGCACGAAAGTGTACGCCGACGCTGCTTCACGAATGGCTTGATGCTCCGGCGATGCCGGCTCGAACCGATTGGCAACGGCTTCGAGAATCGCACAGGTTCGGCGCACTTCGTCGTCGCGCTGGCTGGCGGAAGGATCAGAGTTCATAGTTAGGGCCTCGCTACCTCGCGTTGCTGTCACACAACCACGCGGCTGCCGCGCTCCGGGTGGAATAACGCGGTGTGGATGGCTCGGGCGATCTTGCCGCCGCCGGATGCCGAGGGCTCGATCGGCGAGACGGCCGCGTAGTCGGTCGATTCGTTGCAGATCAGCCGCAAGTCCAACAGCGTGGCGCCGGCGGCGAAGGCGCAGCGGGTGATTGCGTCGTTGAAGATCGACACGCCGGCCAGTTCCGGTTCGCCAAGCCCGGGAATCGAATCGTAAATCGTACACACGGCCAGCGGCATGCCGACGGCCCGAACATCGTCGAGCATCGCGCGGTACTCGCGGGAGAACTCGTCGCGAATTCGCGCGATGCCCGCCAGCGCCGTGGCGAATGAATCGGCGGGCTCGGTGAGAAGGAACCCGGCGTAACCGAGCGCATCGTTCCCGCCGACACTGAGCACGAGATGCGTGGCACGTTTGGGAATCCGCCGCAACTGCCGCTCGACCGACGCAATGATCGCCCCATCGACCGCCAACAGAGTCGCCTCCCACACGTCCGGCAGCATCCGCCGCAAATGCTCGATCACCGCCGGCCCACCGGGCACGTACGCGGCGTTATCGAACACCGAATCGCCAAGCAAGACGACGTGACCGGCCAAGCCTTACTATCCATCAAGGGGTTAACGATCAAAGGCAGTCTCGCGACTCATTTCCCTCGAGCCGTGCTTTCACCTCTTCCCAGGGGGAGCCGGCTTGAGGATTGTCGCGGTAGGCATCCAGCCGACGCTGCAAGTTCTACTTCTGCGCGTCCGTCAGCGAGACGCCCTCGGGAGTCGCGGCGATGCTATCCCAAAGCTCCTCGACCAGCAGAATCCGCTCGGCCACGCTCAACCGATCGAGGCCCACGTCACTCATCGACGTAGACATTGGCAATCTCCTTTCTCAACGCCGGGGCTACCGCTTCGCGAGGGGCGTGCTGACATTCTATCAACTGGTGAAAGGAATTGCTGCGTTGGCTTTGGACCGCGGTCCGTGCGGTTTTCGCGGGCGAATTGTGCCTCGATGCCGGCACGTTTGGAAGGGTGTTGTGGTGCGCC
>CAYQAJ010000387.1:0-3966 GCA_964415245.1 uncultured Pirellulaceae bacterium
GGTGCACCGGGCGCGGGCGGACGATATCCCACTGGCGTTGGAGCGGCAGGCACGCAAGCGTGGCAGCAGCCGTCGGCGTACGCTAAACCGCCAGTCCCGACGAAACTGGCTCAGCCTGTCCCACGTTCCGCTACGCCGGGCGAGGGGCGGCTGTT
This sequence comes from uncultured Pirellulaceae bacterium, assembly GCA_964415245.1. GTDB lineage: Bacteria > Planctomycetota > Planctomycetia > Pirellulales > Pirellulaceae > CAYQAJ01. The sequence continues at coordinate 156 of CAYQAJ010000387.1, forward strand.
CCTGTTGCTCGGCGGTCTCGCACTGTGCGTGGTGTTACTCGGGGGAGCGGTCGCCGCCGGAGCCTACGTGCTGATGAACTTGCACTTCGGGCGCGATGAGTTCCGTCCCGCCCAGGCCGACCGCGGCAGGCAAATCGACGGCTTTGGCGACGCATGGAGCAATGACGAATGGCAACCGGGCGACCCGAACGTTTGGTCGCAACCGGACATGAACGGGATGCCGCCTGAATCGGGCACGTTTCCCGACACGGGTATCGGTCAATATGATTCGACGTTCGGCCGTCGTGAGCAGGAGCGGCTCATCCGCGATATGGAAGCCCGGCAGCAACAGCAGTTGGAAGAATTTCGCCGGCAGCAGGAAGAGATTCGCCGGCAGAATGAAGAGCTGCTGCGACGATCGGGACCTGGGTTACCGCAACCGCCGACGCCGCCGGGCTTCCGTCCACCTTTTTGACGCCGCAATTACCTGACGAAAAGCGGTACTTAAATGCGCTTATGCCGATTTCGCCATGACGACCGGCTGGCTGCAGGCTTCTACCACGAGAAGTACGTCGTTCCGCTCACCGCGGCGGCGCGAGCTTTCGCCGACGCCACGCACGAGGCGGCCGATGTCCCCGAGGGCGACAATCTTTTGCCGCTGTTGCCCCCCGACGGCAAGGCGCATGGCGCCGCCCGCAAAGTGGCCGAGTGGCTGGCCCGAACTGGCGATGCACTGCCTGCCGCGGCGCGGCTCGGAATCGACGAGATTGAGCTGCTCGTGCCCGTGCCGCGACCCAATAAAATCCTGCTATTGGCGGGCAACTACGCCGCGCACATTCGCGAAGGGGGCGGCATGGCGGCCGAACGGGCCGAAACGTTTCCCTATGTCTTCATGAAGCCGCCGTCGACCACGCTCACCGACCCCGGCAAGCCCGTGCGAATCCCCTCGGTTTCGCCCAACTCGATCGATTGGGAGCTTGAGTTGGGCGTCGTCATCGGCCGCCGTGCCCGACACGTCGCCGAGGCCGACGCTTTGGAATACGTGGCGGGCTACACGGTGGTCAACGACATCTCCGATCGAAAGTTCCGCCCCAACCCCGGCCGCAAAGCGCGCGAGAAGGATCCTTTCTTCGACTGGCTGCACGGCAAGTGGCACGACACGTTTTGTCCCTGCGGACCGTGCATCACCTCGGCCCACGTGCTTCCCGATCCGCAGAGGCTCGAACTGAAGCTGCGCGTCAACGGCGACTTGAAACAGGACGCCACAACGGGGCAGCAAATCTTTCCCGTCGCGGCGGTGATTGAGTTCGTCTCGAATCTGGTGACGCTCGAACCGGGCGACATTATCTCGACCGGCACGCCCGCCGGCGTGGGCAACTCGACCGGCACCTATCTCAAGCCGGGCGACGTGATCGAAGCGTCGATCGGCATGATCGGCACGCTGGTCTCGCCCGTCACTGCCGAAGACGCATAGTGCCGCCGAAGGGACCGGCCGCGGCGCTGAGGCCGGTTTTCCCAGACACGGCAACGCGGCGACGCAGTGACACGGCGAGTTCTCTGCGTCCCCGCGTTTTCCGCGCACACTTTTGGAGTTTGATGGTTGGAGCTTGTTTGGGATTTGCGATTTGGAATTTGATAGTCCGCCGTACCCACCGGCGCCAGCCGGTTTTCTGTGGTACTAGGCAATCTGCGTAAACTCTGCCGCCAGAGCCGACCCTGCCGATCCTGCCGGTCGTGAGGGTCGAATCGGAAACTCTGGTCGCACCGGTCCTGACGGATCGATGCACTGCCCTGAAGGACGAAACTTTTGCGCCACACCGTCGCCGGCGGTGCGGCAATTGCCCCGCTGTGCCTGGGCGCCGCCGTGCCTGGGTGCCGCTGTGCCTGGGCGCCGCCGGGCCCTTTTCTCGGGAGAAACGCACGATGCGACTCAAGCCCGCCGTTATGCGAGCCTTACTCTTGCTGCTTGTCGTCCCGGTGGCGTCGGTACGTGCACAGGACGAAAGCTACTGGCCCGTGTACAGCGCCGCGATGAACTACGGCCTCAGCACGCGTCATCCCGGCTACCCGGTTCACTTCGAAACGTCGTCGCCCGACGGCGTTTGCCCGTGTGAGAACGATGCCTACCACGCCCACGCGGCGGCGGTGGCCGGTTCCACCAGATGGCGCAATGCGGCCTACGAGCAAGACATGTCGGACGAAGGCTACATCGTGGGGGAACACTACCTGCCGGGCGAGGAGGCGTGGGTCGGCTACGAGTCGACGATGCCCCCGACATACGGTCGGGCCTGCAGCAAAATCCATGCGCACAAATGTCGCGACACCGGGCCCGGCCCCCTGTGGTACTTCTGCCACGACATGAACGTGCTGTGGGATTCGGTGCTCGACGATATCGACAATTTGTGCTGCTCGGCAATTTACGGGTTCCGCGAACCTTGCTATTTCGGTCGCCCATGGCGCTCATACGTCTACGGCGATGTACCTCCCGGAGACTTTGACGACTATGGACCGCCCGGCGGCACTCCTTGGCAAGCGCCGGGCGACTTACCGGAGCCGCCGCCTGAGCCGCCCCCCGTCGATCCGTCCGTCGCACCGTACTCGTCGTCGGCCATGTACGGGGCCGCGACGATGCGACGCTACACGAAGCGGGTCGATCCGATGGCCCACAGCCGTTCGGTACTTGCTCCCCGATCCGCGGCATCGGAATCGGCGGAAACGTCGCAGGGAGTGCGAATCACTCTGCGCGATTCGGGCACGCTTCACGAGGCGACGTACGCAGCCGCGCAGCCGACCTCGCGGCAACTGAGCTACCAGCCCGAGGCAAACACGTGGCTGGCTCGCCCCGCCGCCGAGCGTCAGGCGACCGCGAATTTGTACTATTCCGAGCGAGCCGCGTCGCGGGAAGGCGACTATCCGTCTCAGTTAGCTGATGCGATTGACGACGGCGTCGAAACGGGGCCGGAGCTGGCGCCGCCCGATTCACCCTCGCGCGGCGGCGCACCGAGCTTGCGGGTCGTCGGTGCCCGAGGGTCGGAGCCGACTCTCGCTCCCGTGCGCAGCGGCGCCGCGGCAAGCGGCAATGCGAGCGGCAATTCCAACGGCACGCTGCGTTTGTTGTCGACGCCGTACAATCCACTGCGCTAAGGGGCGCGCGGGGTGAAGCGGGACGCGAACTCCGCTACGATTCGCCCCACGTTCACGCCGACAACGCGCGGTCGAGGTCTTCGCGCAGATCGTCGCAGTCTTCCAGACCGACCGACAGGCGGATCAGCCCGTCGGTAATCCCATGCGCGGCGCGGTCGGCGGCGTCGTAACTGGCGTGCGACATCGTGGCGGGTTGTTCGATCAGCGATTCGGCGGCTCCCAGACTTACGGCCAACTGAAACAGCCGCGTCGACTGGGCCACGCGTCGGGCCTTTTCCAAGTCCCCGTCCACTTCGACGCTCATCATGGCGCCGAATCGGCCGTTCATCTGCCGCGCCGCCAGCTCGTGGCCGCCATGCGATTCGAGGCCGGGATAGAGAACCCGCGTCACGCGATCGTCGACAGCCAGCCACTGGGCCAAGCTCATCGCCGACTGACAGTGTTCCTGCATCCGCAGCTCGAGCGTCTTCAGACCGCGGCTCACCAGGAACGAATCGAACGGCCCCAGCACGGCCCCCGTGGCATTTTGGAGAAAGTAAAGCCGTTCCAACAGGCTCTGATCGGCCACTACTAGCGCGCCTCCCAGCACGTCGCTGTGACCGCCCAGGTATTTCGTGGCCGAGTGCATCACAATGTCGGCCCCCAGCTCCAGCGGCCGCGTGAGCGCGGGCGTGGCGAACGTGTTGTC
>CAYQAJ010000388.1:0-3949 GCA_964415245.1 uncultured Pirellulaceae bacterium
CACCATATAATTGAGACAACTCAAACATGCTAACATTCCTAGTTTAAGGCTACACACCGGGGGAGGGTGCTGTAAAGAACTCCACCCAATTTGTCCCCCTTTTCCGCCGTTTTTGTCCCCGTTCTCGGCCGATCTGTCCGATACCCGGACTCGTGGGGAAAGTCGGTGCAGTGAAGAGAAATCTGGGATCGAGCAACCGGCAAACGTGGTTGTCGTTGCTCTCACGGATTTCGTGACTGCGGCGGAAGGGGAGAATTCCGCGACGAATGGTGATGAGGCGTTTACGCTGGGCTCCGACCCGCACAACCTCCTTGGGGTCTGGGGGAGTAGCGGTCGGCCGGCATGAACAACCGCGTTTTTCTAGGCCTTTGCGCGCGTCGGCGGCGCACCCCGTGACCCTAGATGGTTAGCTCGCGTTCCAGTGCGCGCGTTAGACGGCTTGGCCGATGGGCTATGCCGATGCGCGACCAAGGCTGATGGCCGGTTAGCCGGCTTCCGCTTCGGCGTCGTCGTCGAAGCGTTCGCGGATCCATGCCAGGTCTTCCTTGAGCTCATGAATCGTCTGCTTCAGGCCGCTGAACTGACGTCGAAAACGAAGCCCGGCTGCCGCGCAGACGCCGACGCCCAAGAGCAAAACTCCCGCACCGATCCCCACGGTCAACCAGTGCGACTCGAGGCCGAGACCGTGCTCGAGTTGCAAGACGAGCGCGGTGGTAAGCAGCGAAAGTCCCATCAGGGCGCTGCACGCCGATACGATCGCAACCACGGCGAAGCGCCGCACTGCGGCCATGTCGCCGCGCAGTTCCTGTTCGGCCAGCCGGCGGCGCAGGTTCAGCAGCTCCGCCACGTCCCGCCAGGTCCCGCGCAGCTCGCTGGTGAACGTCCGCGATGAGGAGCGCGTTGCGTCAATCATGGCTCGCCTCCTGCTCGCTGGGTGACTCCTCTTCCGCCTTGCTTCCGGGCCGAGCGCAGTCGCTCACTTCCTCCGCGGCACTGCGGACAAATTGCCAAAGCGGCTGCCACGCCGCCGAGCACGCGGCATCGAACATCTTCTCGCCCCACCGGCTCGCGGGTGCGCAGCGGGAAACAACGCCCGACGCGACCAGGCCCACTCCTGCCGCCGCCAGCAGCGAACGCTCCGGATGCTCCTGCACGTAGCGCCGCCAGGAGCGCACGGTGAGCGCACGATCGACCAATCGGTTGATCCGGCGGTCGATGCGTCGCCGAAGCCGGGCGATATCCGCCCGGATCGCTTCAGTCTGGTTCTCGCTGGTACGTCGAGACGATGCCATGTTCTGATGTAACCCGAAGCGTAAGCGAGGCCGCGAAACGCGAAATGCTGATAAGCGGTAAACGGCCGCTCCGCATCACCGCCGAAACAGCCGACCGAGAAAGAAACCTACGAGCGCGGCGATCGACACACCCAGCGCCGGATGCTTGCGCACCATTTCGAGTCCGTCTTTTACAATGTCGCGCACTTGCGGCGCGTGCTCGCGTACTTTTTCGGTCACGCAGCGGCGCAGTTCCTGGTATTGCTGCTCGGCCTGATGCAGCGCCTCTCGCGCCTGGCACATTCTGCTATGAGCAGCCTGCACCTGGGCATCCTCATGTGCCTCCCGTTGCGAATCGTCCGCGCTCTCTTGTCGCGGCGCGGTCGGTTCGTCGGCCGGCTGGCCCGATGGGCTGTTTGTTTCGACCACGGTGTTGCATCCTCGTTTCAATCGACTGGCGGGCACGGCGCACCGAGCCCATCGTAACAGCGTACCTTAAGACCCTGCGGAAGTGCGTTCCCGTAGCAGGGCGGCGCGACCGGCGACGCGGGTCGATTGTCGGAGCATCCTAACCTGACGTCCGCGCTATGGTCCGCAAAACCAGCCCAGACCGTACCGCCACGCTAATCGTACCGCAAAGTCCTTGCCACCGGGGCACCCCCGACGGCTGGGTGTGAAGGTGGGTGGTCGATCTGCGGCGGGGCGCAACCCCGCGACGGAAGCCCGGTGCGGCGCAAAACAAAACCGCCGGCCGGACCTCGCGAACGAGGGCCGACCGGCGGTTTGCATGGTCAATCCCGACGGTGGCGCCGCTGCCATAGGCAGCAGCGCCCGATGCGGTTACGAGGGAGCGGTTAGAACGAGTACGCCTGGTCGTCAAACACCACAACCACTTCCCCTTCGATGGCCAGGTACTTGGCGGCGTCTTTGCCATACTTGGTCACCAGATCGAAGTATTCCTTGCTGTAGCGCTCCACTTTCTGGGCGGCCTTCTCCTGTTCGGCGGTGAGAGTCGAGTCGATCCACTGATTGCCGCGTCGCAGGAAGGTCTTGCTGCCCACGTTCATCACCGTCTCCACCTGGACTTCCTTGTCTTCGTCGGCCTTGCGGAAACTCGCCCTCCCGCCTGCGCCGGACGGTGCCTGGGCGGCGCGCTGCAACTGCCCCTTGGCGTCGCGCTGCGCAAAGCCGCCCTGCCCCTCCGCTAACTCAAGGCCTTGCAGCGCGTCTGCCGCCAGCCGGCGGTTCGCCGCCACGTCGCGGAAGTTCGAGGTCTCATCGGCCAGGAACGCGGTGTACGGCGTGAGGATGCCGTGCTTGGTCGAAAGGGCCACCAGCTCGTCGGTCAGCTCCTTGTTCTGGCCGTTGAGATCGATCTCGTCGATGATCTCCCCGACACGCCGCATGGCCCACAGTTTCTCGATGAAGGCGTACGTTTCATCCACCGAGTGCTCGGTCAACTGGGCGGGAAAGTCCATCGACTGCTCTTTGTTCCCGACCGTTCCGCTCACCGTTACCTTGGCAGCACCGGGCTTCCGGTACCGGCCGACCACCACAAGCTGATCGCCGGCGAACAGGTCGTACGCCTCCGCAGGATAGACTCGGTTGGTGGCGGAGCCGTCCTCAACGGCAACGCCTTCCACGTCGACTGACATCGCCACGTCGGTCATCGCGGGCGCCCCAATGCGGTTGTAGAGCTGGCTAACGTAGGTCTCGATATCCTCGTTCGGCCGCACGTAGACACTCTGGCCGAAGCACTCGCGAGCCAGGCGGTCCAACAGGCGACTGTTTACGTCGTAGCCGACTCCCATGCTGAAGACGCGGGTGCGGATCTTGTTCAGATCCTTGGCGTTGATGACGATTTGCTGCTCCTTCGTCTCCCCGGCGGTCGGCAGGCCGTCGGTCAAAAAGACAACGTAGCTCGGGCGGCTGTCGTCGACCAACTGCGAAAGGGCCGATTTGAGCGCCCCGTCGATGTTGGTGCTGCCGCCGGCGTAAATTCCCTCGACGAAGCCGAGCGCCTGTTGCCGAGTTTCTTCGTTGTAGCGTTGCAGCTCGGGGCGAAAGCTTTCGACGGTGCTGTCGTAGGCGATCACGTTAAACAGATCGCCCTCGTGCAGGTTGCTTAACACGAACTTGAGCGCGCCCTTGGCCTGCTCGATCTTCTTGCCGCTCATGCTCCCCGAGCGATCGACCACAAAGATGATGTTCTTGGCGGGGGGCTTCTCGGTCGCCTTCTGGATTTCGGGGCTGACGAGCATCATGAAATACCCGTCCTCGTTGGGCAGCGGGCGATAGCTGAGCACGCTGGCAGCCACAGCGCCATCCCCCACGTCGTATAACAGGCGGAAGTCGGACGAGGGCACTTCGTTCGTCGCCGTGTACGACACCACGGCCTGAATCGAACTGGGCCGCTTCACGTCGACCGAGTGCGTCGGACTGTACACGTTCTTAATTGGCACCTGGCTCTGCAGCGCCACGTTGACGCTCACCTTCGCCAACTTCGATCCCGGCAAGAAGCTCGTGTTGACGATCGACGTGGACGAGCAGGGATCCAATCCGAATTATGAAGTGGACGGATACGGGGGCCCCAATGCGTTTGCCGAGGGCAAGGAGTTCGAGGGTTCCTGGCTGTCGGCCACGTTTACGGCTCCCCACTACTACGCCGCCACCGGCAA
>CAYQAJ010000389.1:0-3941 GCA_964415245.1 uncultured Pirellulaceae bacterium
ATGGGCACCGCGATGGCCCACCCGGGATTCCGCCGCGCGGGAATGGCCTACGTGGCGATCGGCATCATTGGGGCGACTGTGATGCCGCACAATCTGTATCTGCACTCGGCGCTCGTCCAAAGCCGCAAACTGCGGCAGGACGAGCCCTCGGTTCGCACCGCCATCCGCTACAACACCATCGACTCGACCGTGGCGCTCATCATTGCATTCTTCATCAACGCCGCGATCCTCGTGCTGGCGGCGACGGTTTTTTACGGCAAGGAAAGCGTTACCGTTGCCGGCGGCCAGGTTGTCACGTTCGGCGAAGACGCCGACTGGATTCGCGTCGCCTACCTCACGCTGGCTCCGCTCATGGGCACGGCCGCCGCCAGCATTCTGTTTGCGGTCGCTCTTCTGGCCAGCGGCCAGAGCAGCACTATCACGGGCACTCTGGCCGGCCAGGTGGTGATGGAAGGCTTCATGCACTGGAAGCTCAAACCGTGGATGCGCCGCTTGATCACCCGCGGCCTGGCGATTCTGCCCGCCGTGCTGATCATCGGCATTCGCGGCGACAGCAGCGTGAACGATCTATTGATCCTCAGCCAGGTGGTCCTGGCCCTGCAATTGCCCTTTGCCATGTTTCCACTGTTGCATTTCACCAGCTCCCGCCGGCGGATGGGCAAATGGCGCAACGGCTGGCTCCTGTTGATCGCCGGGTGGGGGAGCGCTATTCTGATTACTGCGATGGACGTTTACGGGTTGCCTGATTCGCTCCTGTCGGCGTGGCAGGCCATCGTGGGGCGATAAGAGGCTAACGGCAACCGTAGGGGACTGGCTCATTTTGCGTAGCGGAAGACGACGTGGCTCGGTCCGTTGAAAAGGCCGCGGAGCAAAATGTGCCTGTCCCCTTCTCCGGACGGTTTTCGGATAGCCGCGAAGAATCGCGCGGCACAACCAGGGAAGCACCGCCATGTACCAAACCATCCTCCTCACGCTCGATGCTTCCCCGGCCGATCGCCCCATCATCGACCACGTGAAACAGCTTGCCGGATTGCTGCACAGCCGCGTCGTGCTGATGCAAGTCGCCACGGGCGCCGCGGCCCAGTTTCACGCCGAGGATGCCGCCGGCGAGGAAGTCGAAAAAAGCCGCGCATACCTGGAATCGGTTCGCCAGGAGTTCGAGGACGCCGGCATTCCGGCCGCGGCGCACGTCGCATGCGGCGACCCGGCGCGGGAGATCATCAAGTGGGTCGACGAAAACCCGTGCGACCTGGTGGCGATGGGCACGCACGGCCACAAACTCCTGGCCGACCTGTTCCTGGGCGTAACGGCCACGGTCGTGCAACACAACATCAGCGTACCGGTGCTGCTGCTGCGAGCGCGGTGAAGTCAGGCTTGAGGATTCAGGATTGAGGCTTGAGGATTGAGGCTTCAGGCTTGAGACGCCAGGTCTCAGGTCTCAAGTCTCCGGCCTCCGGTTCACCTTTCCGGGCCGACTCGTCATTCCCGCGGAGGCGGCAATCCATGCCCTCTCTCTTCCGGCTGACGGCTGGAAGCTGAGAGATGACAGCTCCGCGATTGGTGCGCCATCGGCCCGCTCGGGCGCGCCGCGCGCACCGCGGAGGCCGTGCCGGGGTCCCACGTACGGTGCGCTGCGCTCTTTTGGTGCGTTTGCCGCGCACCAGAGGCGAGAGCAATTGCAGAGTGCAAAGCCGTCGGGGACTGGCTCAGTTTGCGCAGTCTGCGGAGCAAATTGTGCCTGCCCCCTTCTCCGAGACGGTTTTGCTGGTCGGACATCGAAACTCGGATTGAGAACAGGAGGTCGCAAAGACGGCAGAGAGTCGATCATGGTCCGCTTCATTTTCGGGCTCCTGTACTACCATTCTGCATTGGCGAGCGCACGCCGCCCAGACGCCGATATTGCCAAGGACCGATCTGCACGCCTCGATTCTACTCGCATGTCGTTGATATGTTAATAGTACTTGTTAAATCAATATTACATACTGTGCGGCTTCGCGCGCCGCAGGTGCTCGTGCCCGTGAGGTTGGATTGGGCGCCGATTCAGAACCCCAACGGGGTGACCCTGGATAGGAAAAGCGGAAAGCGGAGAGCGGTGGGAAGAAAGGGGTGAAGGTTGCCGGGCCGCTTTCCGCTTTCGGCTTTGCGCATTGGCCGCTTAGGGCCACCGGTTCGCGGTTGGGGAGTGCGGCGTTTACACCGGCCTGAAGGGCCGATTCCGTCAGCCCGGGCCGACGCCGCGGAGGCCTGGGCGGGCGGGGAACGCCAACACCATCTCACCGCGCGTTATTTCCGCGCCGGCCCTGTAGGGGCCGTTCCATGGTGGCGCGTGGGAACGACCCTTACAGGGTCGCGGTGGATTGGTGGTGCCCCTTCCCCCCAGGCCTCCGCGGCATCGGCCTGGGCTGGCGGAATGACCCATTCAGGGTCGCGGCAGGTGAACGACGCTTTCAGGGTCGAAGTAGCGTCGCGCCTGCCGGGCGGGACATTTGTGCGTGGCGATAGGCCGAGCGCGAGCTTACCAGTTGCACTGGGGGCGAAAGGTGTTATGTCGCGGGTGGTGCGTCGACTGCGTCCGCCCGCAGGACATCCTGCGCGGCTCGGCGGACGGTCAGCACGTAGACCGCGTCGCCTCGGATCGTGAACACGGCCCGATAGCTAGGCCGCGGCCCCGTTCCCAAAGGCTTATCGCGGATTTCGTACGGGAATTCTTCGTTTTCCGGCGATAGGCCATGGCGCTCGGGAAAGTCGGCCAGCGTCTTGAGCTGGTCATGCATGGCATCAAACCAGCGCGCCGCCTGTTCGACGGAGTGGTTCTCGGCCCACCAGCGAGCGCTGGCTTCGATATCGGTTTCGGCGCGGGGAAGAATGATAACTTGCCGTGTCATTCGGCCGGCGGAAAGCCAAGGCGGGAGCGCATGTCGGCCATTGCTTGATCGAGCGGGCGGCCCTGACCGTCCTCCATTTGGGCCAACCCTTCCGAGATCGCGTCTCGGTCCTCCTGTCGGCGCAGGGCTTCCATCGCGCGGCGATGCGTCTCGCTATCGACGATGATGTACCGCCGCGAAGTCTCGGGATCGACAACTTCGAGCTCGCGACTCCCGGTCGATTGGAGAGCAGCGGCCAGCTCCTTGGTCAGTTTCTCGGTCATGCTGCAATTATACCGCACTCAACTGCCGGATAGAAAGGATGATTCGGGAACGTGTGAATTGGGTATCGGAAATCGCCCGCCGGATCAGCCCAAAGAGTGCTGCCGGCCTGAAGGGCCGATTCCGTCAGCCCAGGCCGAATCGGCGGAGGCCTGGGCTGGCGGGAAATGCCGCCACCACCCCCACCCATAATTTCCGCGTCGGCCCTGTAAGGGCCGTTCATGGCGGCGCGTGGGAAGACCCCTACAGGGTCGCGGAGATATCGTGGTGCATTCCACGACCCCAGGCCTCCGCGGCGTCGACCTGGGCTGGTGGAATGACCCTTTCAGGGTCGCGGCAGGTGAACGACCCATTCCGAATGGAGGTAGGTCCCGCCTGCCGGGCGGGACCTTTGCGCATGATGGCGCGCCGAACGGAATCATTGCCACCGGCGCGGCCGCGATTGCGCGATGGACATGCTCGGCGGAATCACTCGACTCCCCGTCGTTGCCGGGGTAGTATCCATATAGCGTAAGGAGCCTGTTCCCATGAGTGCCGAAATCGAAAAACTGCTATCGGAGTTGCCGTCGCTGTCGCCCGACGAGATGGTGCGGCTGCGACAGGCAATTGATCGGCAATTGGCCCAATCTCCGAGCGCGGGGGCGGCCAACGGAAGTCAGCGGTTGCAGGCCCTGAACCGGCTTCGCCGCGAACTGTCCGCGCTTCCCGTCCATAACCCGGCCGACGGGCTATCGAATCGCGATCACGACCGCATCGTGTATGGAGACGATCGGTGATATTCGTCGATACGGGCGC
>CAYQAJ010000390.1:0-3927 GCA_964415245.1 uncultured Pirellulaceae bacterium
CCGGCCGCGCGGGCACCAGCCTCCATGCTCGACGCCCAGTTCGATAGCCACGTCGAGCGCCGCGCGATCCACGCCCGACTGCCCGCCGGAAACGATGCGCTTGACGCGCCACGGTGACTTGCCCTTAGCCATAGGCGGCCATGGTAGCAAACTATTGGCAGCAAAGCGTCGCCGCAGTAGCACACCGGGGCCTAACTTCGGAGCGAGCCGGACACCCTCGCACGTGCGGGGTTGAAGATTGGCCGCTCAGGGCGATGTGCGACGATTGAACCGGCTGGAGTCGGCAACCGGCACTTGCACGGCAGGCAGTTGCAGCGTCATGCCCGCGGGTGGATGGTTGTAATCGTCGCCCAGGCGGTCGCGATTGAGCCGCAGGATTTCCACATACCGCGAACCCTGGCCCAGCTCGAAGCGGGCGATGTCCCACAGCGTTTCGCCTTGGCGGACCACGTAGGGGCGGGTCTTGGGTTGTTCAGATGGCCGAAGCTGCGAGTACACGACCGTGTCCTCGTCCGAGGGCTGGGCACACAGATCGGGATAAAGCCGCTTGAGTTCGTCGAACGACGGCACCTCGACTTCGCGACCCTGCGGTATCCGGTCCGGCTCCGGGAATCGCTCGCGGTTGTGTTCGTAGAGCGCCTTGAAATAGACGCCCGTGCCGTAAACCCGCTCGGAAATCGACCAGAAGCTATCGTCGCGCAGTGTACGGAGCGTGCCGCCGATAGGCCGGATCGCCGCGGTCGGCAGTACGCGGGGTTGGTCGGCGGGCTGCAGTTCGAGCGCGGGGCCTTCATCGAACGCGCTGTCGACGGCGTTGCGAGCGACAACTTCCGCGCGATTGCCGCCAAAGTTGGCAGGTGGTTGGAGCTCCTCGAAGATCTCCTCAGGCAACGCGGCCGGCTCGTCGTTGCCGACAGCGGAGGTGGGAGCGATTGGCGGCCGGTCGGACTGGTTGGGGAATTCACGAGCGGGACCCGCCGAACCGGTCGATTGATGATCGTCGGAGAAGTCATGGGCCAGTTCGCGATCGGTCGCGGACGCTGGGGAGCGAGCCGCCTCATCATCGGCGATCGAGTCGTCGATCGGCGGAAGGTAGGCAGCGCGGCGAGTATGGGGAGCGGGCTCCGTCGTAGTGGGCCGCGCGGCGCTTCGCGCTCCAGCGAGAAACGAATCGGCGCTCTCGTATTCGCCGCTCGATGGCGAGGTGGGCCGCCGCCAAAGTTCGGGACTCGGCTCGGGACGCAGGACGGTGGGCGCTTCGTTGCGGCTCTTGGTGTTCTGCGCCTTCGATGCCGACTCGGCGATGGCAGCCGCACCTGGCTTGCGAGAATTCTCGGCCGTCTCCTTCTTGCCCGAGAATCGGTTGACCAACACGACGACGAAGATGGCGGCCAACACCGTGAGAACGGTCAGACCGATGGCGGCCTCGCGCGCCACACGGTTAGTGGGACGAGTGTAGTTAGGTTTCATCCGAGGGGCCTCATCCTTGAGTTTTCCGGTGTGGGGCAGGATTTCCTGTCTGCCGATCCGTGGGGAAGGCTTTGGTGCCTGCCTGACTCTGCCACGTGTATTCCAATCTCTGCGAAATGCCGGCAGACAGGAATGTCTGCCCCTCGTCACTCCGCGTCCATCCGTTCTGCCACGCGGAGCCGTGCGCTGCGGCTTCGAGGATTTGCTTGGACTTCCGTTTCGGTCGGCCGCACTGGGCGACGCGTCAGCACGCGCAGCCGCGTGTCGTCGCGCAGCGCCGTTTTCACAGGCCGGTCCTCCAGCGAGTGAAAACTGATCACCGCCAGTCGTCCGCCGACGCGAAGGCAATCGGGAATTCGCTCGAGCGCACGTTCGAGCGATTCAATTTCGTCGTTCACCGCGATCCGCAATGCTTGAAACGTGCGCGTGGCCGGGTCGATGTGCTCTCTTCGTCCTCGCGGCACGCTCTGCCGCACGAGCTCGGCCAATCGGCGAGCGGTGCGAATCGGCTCGCTTCGCCGCGCCTCGACAATTCGCCGCGCGATCCGCCGGCTGTGCCGCTCCTCGCCGTATTGGTAAATCAGGTCGGCCAGCCGCCGCTCGCTCAGCTTGTTCACCAGCCGCCACGCCGGCTCGCCTTGCGCGGGATCGAACCGCATGTCGAGCGGACCTTCGCTATCGAAGCTGAAGCCCCGATCTGGGTCGGCCAACTGGTCGCTCGAAAGGCCGAGGTCCAATAGCACTCCGTCGACCGCGCTGACATCCAATTCCGTGAGCACCTCCGGCAGGTTGCAAAAGTTCGCCTGCACCAGCTCGATCGGCAGTCCTTGCAAACTCGCTCGGCCGCGCTCGATGACCGCTGGGTCACGATCCAGCGCAATCACCCGGCCTTGCTGCCCCACGCGTTGTGCCAGCAGCCGGGAGTGTCCGCCGCTCCCTAGCGTGCCGTCCACAACGATCTGGCCCGGTCGCGGATCGAGCCAGTGCAGCACCTCGTCGACCAGCACTGGCACGTGTCGGGTAACCGGGGATTCAGAGGCCATCCGAAAACCGTCCGGAGAAGGGGACAGGCACATTTTGCTCCGCGAATACTGCAGTGGGAGCGAGCCAACTCGTCCGCTTCGCAAAATGAGCCAGTCCCCGACGGTTTTCGGATAGCCTCTCAGCCATGCACTGGGTCGCATGCCGCACAGCGGATCGATCCGAGTGTTCGCTAGGGGCCCGTGTCGGTGCCGTGAGTACCGCAACGACCGGCCCATAAATAGCAAACGACCCCGGGCAACATCCATGCGCCCAAGAGGGTCGATGCCAGCGGTAAACGCGCCGCGCTCTCGCGGCGAGTATACCACATGTTCGCGGCTAGGAGACATCCTTTCTCCCGTGCCCGGGACATCGGAGGGAACGTCAGTCGGTGGCCGCTGACTGACTACCTCGATGGCCCGCGTGGCGAACAGACGGACGGACGGACTACACTGTCTCTATGCTCCTTGTTTGCTCATTTTTGTTCGCGACCGGTCGGAGTCGGTAGCAGGTGATTGCTTTTTCCTTGGGGCGCTATCGCGGTCGGACCACTCGAACCGGCGCATCGTCGGGCAGGCCGTCGGGTGTACGCTCGGACGAACCATCGGACGAACTCTCGGAATAGACGGGGGCCGGTTCGCGTTGTTTCGGGGTCGCCATGGGACGGGGCACGGCGGTGGTCGTCTGGAAGGCGCTTTCCGCCAAGTCGTCGTAGTGGGGCTGCTTCTTCGCGAAGTACGTTTCCCACCGCTCGCGATCCCAGACCTCCAGGTGGTCGCGCACACCCAAGAGCACAATCTCTTTGCCCAGGTTTACCAGATTGGCTAACTCGGGCGGAACGCGCACGCGCCCCTGGCTGTCGATCTCGACGATCTGGGCCTGGGCATAGAACAGGCGGCTGAAGGCACGCACGTCCTGTCCGGTGGGCGAAACGCTGTCGAGCTGAGCTGCCAGTCGGGAAAAGGCCGCTTCGGGGTACAGGATCAGCGACCCGTCGGTCCCAGGCGCCACGTAAGCCAGGGTGCTACCTGTGCGCGAAATGACCTGCCGGAGCCGCTTGGGAATCGCAAAGCGATTCTTTTCATCGAGCGATCGGGCAAAGGTTCCGGTGAGCAGCATGTTTTTCGCCACTTTGCTCCACTGCGATCCACAACGGCCCAAGCATACCCATTCCCCGCGCCGCGTCAACACGATTTTTCCACCGGAAAAAACACGGCTTTTTTCGCGGTTTTCCGTGCCTTCGGGGCAGCCGAGAAACGGCCGGAAAACAGCGGAACGACTGCGAAGGCGAGTGCTTTTCCGCCTGTTTTTCGATGGGGGGGGCGTGGCGATGGCGGCGGACTCGCCGCTCGAGCGGCAATGCGTTGGGAGAGAGCCTGAATGAAAGGCGGACTCGGCGCGGGACGCTCAACGTTTCGGCGCTGTTTCCCCGCCGAT
>CAYQAJ010000391.1:0-3901 GCA_964415245.1 uncultured Pirellulaceae bacterium
CGATGCGCTCGCCCAGCCAGTCGATCAACCGCCACTCCGGAACCAGCATCAGCACCGGCACCACGAGCAAAACCGCCTGGGCGAGTTTCGGCCGATCGAACGCACCGGGCACCAGGGCCGATAGCGCACTATAGAAACCAATCGCAATCCCGCTGTTCACCAACAGCAGCAAGCAGGCCAGTGCGCACGTCGCCAGCCAGAATCCGCAGCCGCCGCGAGCGGAGCTTTTGCGACGAGCGCTCATGGGTGAATTACACGCGGATCATGTTGTGCCTGACTCATCGCTGATGATTGTAACCCGAAGCGTAAGCGAGGGAGCAGCAGAGCGAACGACGTTTCCGCTCGACGTGGAACAGTGCGAATCGTGATTCATCCCTCGCTAACGCTTCGGGTTATGATTGTGCTCACACCAGCGGCATGATTCTCGCCAAAAGCAGTGTGATGAGAAAGCTGGTGATGCCCAGCACGATCAACAGCACCGACCACGACTTGAGGGCTTCGCCTTCGCTCAGGCCGCCCATTTTGGCGAAGATCCAGAATCCGCTGTCGTTCATCCACGAGCCGATGAGCGATCCGCCGCCGATAGCCGTGGCCAGGTACACCGGGTG
This sequence comes from uncultured Pirellulaceae bacterium, assembly GCA_964415245.1. Taxonomy (GTDB): domain Bacteria; phylum Planctomycetota; class Planctomycetia; order Pirellulales; family Pirellulaceae; genus CAYQAJ01. Next base: position 609 of record CAYQAJ010000391.1, read on the forward strand.
AAAGCCGAGCACCTCGGGCGTGGCGATGGTGGCCAGCATGGCCGAGCCGGTAATCATGGCCACGGTGCTCGATCCCTGGGCGATCTTGAGCACCATGGCGATGGCGAAGCCCAGCACCAAGAACAGCATGCCGGCCCCGCCCCCCTCGGGATCGATTTGGAACAGGTTCTGAATCGCTTGGCCCACCTGCGCCTCGCCCAGCATTTTGCCGAACGCGCCGCCGCCGGCCGTGATGAGAATGATCACGCCGCCGCTCATCAACGACACTTCGGCCACGCCGGCCAGCTCGACGAGCGACAGATTGCGCTGCTTGACGAGCGTGAACATGGCGATAACGGTGGAGATGAGCAGCGCGAAGCTGGCGTTGCCGAAGATCGCGCTCACGTCGGCGGCGCGGCGCCACACGGTGTTCCACTGATGCGGCGCGAGGAGCGACGGATACGCCGATTCGAGCAAGGCCCGGTTCATGCGTTCGGCGTCGGACTTCTTCATCCGCAGGCGGTCCCTTGTGATCTGACCGCGTGCGGTTTCGTTGAACATAACGCCCAGGAAGGCCGTCTCCTCACCTCCGCGATGGAAGCTCTTGTTGGGCAACAGATACTGGTTCAGACCGCTGAGAAACTCGGTCTTCTGGTCGTCGGTCCACGGCTCCTGTTGCTCGATGAGGGAGATCATCGCGTCGCGCGAGCGGGCCTCCCGCATCAGCGCGGCGATGCGCTCGTGATCGGCGCCTTGGGCGGCACTTGCTCGCTGTTCGAGCTCGGCGAGAACGGCATTGCGGCTGGCGGGGTCGGCGGGGCGGTCTTTCCACACGAAGTCGACGATGCGGCGGCCGGGCGAAGGCTCCCGGCTCGCGGCCTGCTCGCGCAGCGTTTGGTGCAATGCCGGCCAGTCGAGCACCTCTTCCTGCCGCAACAGCGCCGCATGCTGCCCGTCGGCAATGGTCGTGAGCACCGTGTTGGCCGAGATCAGCATCACCGGCAGCACGACCGGCAACAACGACACCCACAGCGAGGGCAATTGCGAATCTTCGAGCGGTTTGGGCTCGGGCGCGGTGCCGATTTGCCGCATGGGCGTTTTCAGGATGCGGTCGACGAAGTACGAGGCGATGATGCCGACGCAGGCCGTGGGGATCGCGATTAGTCCGCCGACCATGATCATCCAGCCGACGTCGAAGTTCAGGTTGTCGGCCATCACCAGCGGGCCAGGCGTCGGGGGCACGAGCGTGTGGGTGATCGCTCCGCCGGCGACGATCGCCATGATGCACAACATGTATTGCTTGCCGGTGCGGCGGTGCATCGAACGGGCCAGCGGGACGAGCAGGTAGAACACCGTGTCGAAGAAAACGGGCACGGCGAGCACGAAGCCGCTTCCCATCAGAGCCAGGGGTGCCCTCTTCTCGCCCAGCAGATGCAGAAACGCGCGGACGATGCGGTCGGCGGCGCCGCTGTCGAGCATGCACTTGCCGATCACCGCGGCCATGGCGATGACGATGCCGATGTCGGCCACCGACGAGCCGAACGCTCCGGCCACGCGGCTGATCTTGTCGGCCAGCGCCCCGGGAGCCAGCAGGCTGACCACAATCGCCGCCGAGATTAGCGCGATGAAGGCGTTCACCTTGAAGACGATAATCAGCCCGAGCACAACCGCGATGCCGATGCCCAGGATGACCAGCGGCCAAACGAGCGGGCCCGTGGACGAAGTGGCGGGCTGGGCAGTGGCGATGGAAGGGGCTGTGTCGGTCTTGGTGGAGCCGTCGCCGGACTGAGGACCGTCGCCAGCGTCTGACGAATCCGCATCATTGCCGCTGGTGCCGTCGGCCGCCTGACCGGATGTTGGCTGGTTGCCGGTCGAAGTGTCCCCCTGGCCCCGCGTCTGTGCGTACACGACGGTCAGGAGGACGGCGGAAAACAGTATCGCGATCGTCCAGCGGCGTCGACTCATGGTGCGTTCCTCAGAGACTGGTCGAGCGTTCTAACGCGCAAGAGCTTACAGGATAGGAATTGCCGCGCCGACTCCCACTCCGACCGCTAGGCAGGCAAACAGAACGAGGCCGACGAACATGATCACAAAGAACACGACGAGCATGAAGGACGATAGCCCGACCGCCCGCCAGAAGGGCACTCGCAACATGGCGACGAGAATGCCGGCCGGCGTGACCAAACATCCCAACAGGCCGAGTAATACGACTGCAGAAGACGCCGCTAAGGCAATCAGCCGGACCAACTCGTGGTGCGGCGCATGGGGATTGCTGCGGCCATACTGGTCTGGCCGGAACGAGTCCGCCCAGGTCACGAGGCCATAACAAGCCAGTTCCGACAGCAACAACACCGCCCCTACTCCGAGCACGATAACCAGCGCGATCAGCAGCGACCTCCCCATCGATGGCACGGGCACCCCACCGTCGTCGGGTTGCTCTTCGGCGCGGCGCGACGTGGGCCCGTCGTCCACGACTTCGACGGGCACGAGATCTTGGTTACCCGCGACCTGCGGCGATTCGGGCGATTCCTCCTTAGTCGGCGCCGGTTCCCACGACGCGGCGTCAATGGTCCTGGGCATGGATCGTCGTATCGATCGGATTGAAGTTCTCGTAAAGAGCTTGTTGTATACGCGGCAACTCACGCGCAGCGAAATGGTCGTGGCCAGCACCGCGGCAATCGCACCCCAGACGAGGCGGTAAGCGAGAAGTGCCAGGTTGAAATCGCCTTCCATTACCGCGCGCCTTTACCGTTCCCGAGCGAAAACCGACCGTCAATGGGTGCGTTTGTCGCGCGCCGCGCCAGTTGGATGGCGCCCGGTTTGCGGCTATCATGGCGCGCCGCCCCACGCGTCGCAAGCAGAATGCGGCCGGAGTTTTCGGTGTTCAGTTTTCGGCCGGCAGACAACTGACAACGGACCACGGACAACTGAGCAGCCAAGCTGAGAGCTCAGAGCTGAGAGCTGACAGCTCCGACAAACATCTAACAACTGACAACGGACAACTCAAATGAGCCAGTTCCGCATCGAAAAGGATTCCATGGGCCAGGTGAAAGTGCCGGCCCAGGCGTATTACGGCGCGCAAACGCAACGGGCCGTCGAGAATTTTCCCATCTCGGGTCAGCCGCTGCCCGTGCCGCTGATTCGGACGCTGGGGCTGGTGAAGTACGCCTGTGCAGTCGCCAATCGCGACGTGGGCAAACTGACGGGCAGCGGCAAGTCGCCCCTCAACAAGCAGCAGGTCGAAGCGCTGTTGGCGGCCGCGCGCGAAGTGCACGAAGGTCGACACGACGACCAGTTTCCCATCGACGTGTACC
>CAYQAJ010000392.1:0-3886 GCA_964415245.1 uncultured Pirellulaceae bacterium
CGCTACGGGGCATTACGATCGACCTGGTGCGGGTGTATCCAAAGGTGCGCATGGGCGGATGGATTGGCGGCGACGACTTCACGCCGACCATTTTTCAACACTCTACCCGCTACGAGCCGACGATGGTCTTTCCGCTGGCCGTCTATTTCGCCGAGGCCGTCGGCGCGCCGATCTACGCGCTTCCGCACGACCAGTTCTTGATTGAGCGGAGCGCGGACCAATCGTATCGATTCATCGACCTTACCGGTCGGTACGGCAAGCCGGAGCTGCGCCAACAGCTTCGCCCGGGCAAGCTGCTCTGGACGCAATTCGTTGACACGTTTCCATTCGTCCGACGGATAATTGGGAAGGTGAAACAGCTTTCCTCGGCAAGACGCTCCCAATAGCCAACCGGCGTCGCGGCGCGCTACGGCCAGATGCCGCGCTCCAGCGCCACTTGCGCCACGCGCTCCACGGCCACCACGACGGCGGCGGTGCGCAGGTCCACGCTGTCGGTCTGACGGCCGGGAGTTGCCATCGCGGCGTCGGCCGTGGAATCCGGAGGTGGCGCTGCTGAACTGTCGCGGAGCGACTTCCATCGCTCGACCACTGCGTCGACGGCGCGTCGCATCTTCGTGTGCAGCTTCGTATTGACCTCGGACAGCTCCCACTGCTCGTTTTCGATATTCTGCACCCACTCGAAGTAACTCACCGTCACACCGCCCGCGTTGGCCACGATATCGGGCAGGACGACGACCCCGCGCTCGGCCAGGATGCGGTCGGCGGCGGGGGTCGTCGGTCCGTTGGCCGCCTCGCATATGACCCGCGTCTGAACCCGCGCCGCGTTGCCGCGATGAATCTGGTTTTCGAGGGCCGCCGGAATCAAAATGTCGCACTCCAGCTCGAGGAGCTCTTCGTTGGTGATCGTGCGCGTGTCGGGCATTCCGACCACCGTGCCTTGCCGGCGCTTGAATAGCAGCACGGCTGCGGGGTCGAGGCCGTCGGCGTCGTGAATGCCTCCCTGCGAGTCGCTTACGGCCACGATGATCGCACCGGCTTCGTGAAACAGCCGCGCCGCCACCGAGCCGGCGTTGCCGAACCCCTGGATTACCACGCGGGCGCCGCGCACATCGGCCAGATCGGGCCGCACGCCGAGCTCCAGCAGCCGCTGCGTCGCGTATAGGCAACCTCGTCCCGTGGCCTCGCCGCGTCCCAGCGATCCACCCAGATCGAGCGGCTTTCCGGTCACCGCCGGAAGATTGTTGCGCCCCAGGTGCATGATGTCGTACGTGTCGTAAATCCACGCCATCGTCTTTTCGTTGGTGTACAGGTCGGGGGCGGGGATGTCGGTGTGCGGGCCGATGTTGTCGCCCAGGTCGGAAATGTACCGCCGCGTAATCCGCCGCAGCTCCCCTTCGCTGAGCTTCTTCACGTCGCACACGACGCCCCCCTTCGCGCCACCGAAAGGAACGTCGGCCAGGGCGCACTTCCACGTCATCCACGCCGCCAGCGCGCGAACTTCGTCGGCCGTCACGTCCGGATGGTAGCGAATCCCTCCCTTGCCCGGCCCGCGGATGCGGCTGTGCAGCACGCGGTAGCCCGTGAAGCTCCGCACCGACCCGTCGTCCATTTCCACGGGAAAGCAAAGCGTGATCGTGCGCACGGGACATTTGAGGAATCCCACAAGGCCGCGTTTAATGCCCGACAACAGGGGCATCGCCCGATCGAACTGCTGCTGGCCGATGTGAAAGGGATTGAGATCTTCGGGCGGCTCGGGCGTACGGGCGGCGTCGGACGGCGACGTTTCTTTCACCGCGGCGGTGGAATGGGGCGGGCGCGCTGGCGTGGGATCGGTCATGGTTTGCTTGTTGCCGGTTGTTGGGTATTCTTTGCCCGCGGTCGTATACGCGGGAGCGCGGGGCTGTAGCTCGCCGGGCGTTGGTCGCAATTCACGCGGGTCGGCGTTAACGATGTCGCGTCGCGTGGGAAATCGCCGATCGCGTCGCGTCGGGACGCAACGCATCCGAGAGCATGTCCGGCACTTTTTCCCATTGCCACAAGGCTTTGTGTCTCAGTGTCGCACGGGCGAACATTGGAATCCAAGCCGGAGAAAGCGCCCAGTACGATGTCGCCGTGGTTGATCGAGCAAGGATGGAGAGACGTCGTAAGTCGTTGTATAAACATTGGTTGTGTCGGGTCTGTTCCGGGGCGGGAAGCGGTGGTCGGTATGTCGCGACGACGTGGTTTTGTCGCATGCGACACGGCGACGACGGTTCCCGGTTTGACGTTCGAGTACTGCCTAGCGCCAAAAAACATCAAGCCAACCAACAACAGTGTACGGAGTATCGAGTACGGTGTACCCGGTACCAAGTACGGTGTACCGAGTACCCGCATGAAGTTTGACGGGCTCCCAGCCATCTCGCACTCTCTCATCGTTCGAGCCGCGAGGTCGGACCACCGAACCCTTTCCGGCCAGCACCACAATGCCCTGTTGGTGCGCGATCGTGCCGGCGCGCACCAAAAACCCACCCCGGGGGGCCCCATCACGGTGCGCACCGGCCGGTGCGCGCACCAGCGGAGCGGCGCCGGGAAGCCCGAAGCGCAAGCGAAACACGGCGCCAGCGCGGAGCACAAAGAGCTAATCCAAAAGCCGTCGGGGACTGGCTCATTTTGCGGAGCCGCTGGAAAGTGCCCCGCTTTCCCGGGTTCCGCGGAGCAAAATGTGCCTGTCCCCTTCTCGGAGACGGTTTTTGGATAAGCACAAAGTGTAAAATGCGTGGTGTCGCACATGGCTGATCGGAGGTAGGTAGTTGCGCAGGGGAACATGGTCGAACGTCATGAGTCCCGCGACGGAAACGAAACGATCCCGACGCGGGGGCGCCTCGAGGCGGGAATGGTCCGAATTCGGCTTCGCCAGCAGGGACAACACCGATCCTCTCCTCCGGCCGAATGCGAAAGCACCCGGCGGTCTGCCTGACTACGAAAACACCCAGGAAAACACCCAGCACACTGGCTGCCTCGGCATTGTACAGGTAACTGTTGATTAAGTCAACACTACTTGTTTAAGTATTTATAAGTGATTGTGCCGCCGGGAGTTCGGCGCACGATGCCGCCGGTTCGGGGCAACCGGCACTCGACCCCGCCGCGGGGGCACCGAACTCCCCCAAACGGTTCCTGAAACCTGGTATGTCCCCGCCGCCATGTCTGCTGCCGGCGGCGGGTCGGGATGGCGGACGCCGGCTCGGGGGCTGGCCATTTGGGGCGGCGATGATAGAATCGCGCGCCGGCACAGGGAGCGGCGCACGTTGGCTCCGACCTTTCACCCTTCTGGCCTCGAGGTGCCGCCATGTCGCAACAAATATCTCCAGGCGCTGGCACGGCGCCACCTGAGAACCAGGCTCGCGCCGGGCAGCAGCCGCCCGGCCCGCGCCCCCAGCGGCTGGTGGCCGTGGGCCTGATTTTGACCACGCTGTTGGTGAGCGCTGGTGAGTTCCCGACTCGGATGGGTCTGTTGGCCCAACCGGGACCTGGCGAGCCCGCAACCTCCAAGGGCGAGTTGCCCCAAGCGCTGCCTGAGGAGATCGTGAAGAGCTGGCAGGAGGCTGGGGCCAAGGTCGGCTGGGTGCGCGTATACGAGCGCGGTTTTGTTGAGATCGCGTTTGAAGACGCGGGCGAGCCTGGCGACGTGCCGGCGTTCCGATTCGCCGAGTGGAAAGCTGGTGTGCTGGGCCGGCTGCCGCCGCCTGCGGCAGGATTCGGGCTGTCCCTTTCGCTCACCCGGGTGACAGACGCGGGGCTGAAGGAGCTGGCCGCGCTGAAGAGCTTGCAATCGCTGAGCCTTTACGGCACCGAGGTGACGGACGCGGGGCTGAAGGAGCTGGCCGGGCTGAAGAGCTTGCAAACGCTG
>CAYQAJ010000393.1:0-3882 GCA_964415245.1 uncultured Pirellulaceae bacterium
ACGAGCTCGTCACCGCTGGCCAGGCGCAACAGGCCGTCGGTCGCCGCACGCTCGGTGGGATTCTGCAGCCAGATGACGGGCGAGGTTTCGTAGGTCTGGTTGTCGTCGGCGGTCAGGCTTTCGGATTCGACCCAACGCGGCCCGAGCTTCAAATCACGCAGCGGTCGGCGGCGATTGTCGCCCTGCACCAGGAACGGCAGCTCCATCAGCTCTTCCTTGGGTTCGACGACCTGCGTCTTGGCGCCCCACAGGGCGACAATCTGGTTGACGTCGAAAGCCAATTCGGGAAAGCGCACGCACTTGAGTCCCTCGCCCCCCATGGCCCGCAGAATCGAGCCATCGAGCAACCGCACGTTGCACCGCTCGAGGGCCGGCGAGAGAGCATCCGCTTCATGCTGGGGGGGAACGATCACGGCCAACTCATCGAGCGGTAACTGGAGCTCATCGAGGCCCACGCTCACATTCTTGAGCACTGCCGCGCCGTTCACGTTGTCGAGCGCTTGGCAACTCATCCGCTCGCCGCTGGTGAGCACGACGCTGTAGCGATCGGGCACGCCGGCTTCGGCCAACGGGCGGGGGGGATCGAACGTCAAATCGTCGAAGGCGTAGTCCTTGTCAATCTCGGGATACGGCACGAGGCGGACGTAGGCGATGCGGCGCTCGCTCTTGATGCCCAAAAAATCGCGTGAACTGTTCACCGTTTTCACTTCGGTGATCAAGCGATTGAGCACGTCGTAGGCTTGCAGCCCCGTTCCGCCCGGCGAGATGAACGACACGTAGCACCCCACGGAGGTGACGCCGGCGGGCGCGTTTTCGTTTCCGGGCAGACAGAAGCGAATCTCGATCTCGCCCTGGTAAAGAGGCTCGTGGGTGGCAGCGCAGCGGCCGCCGCTGCGCCCTCCCACGTTATATTGCTCGACCGAAACGATGGCGCCGTCGATCAACGATCTCATGGTGCAGCCCTTGGCGACATATACCTTGCCGATATCCTGGCCCACGTCGAGCGACTCGCCCCGCGGGCCCTGGTCGAAGTCGATCCGCACTACGTCGTCGGGGAAGTTGCGGTCGTCGTCGTCGATCCGTTCGGCCGACGACGCTGTGGGGTCGATCGCCAGCGCCACGCCGGGATCGCCCTGTCGCAGGGCACGCACGTTTTCGCGGGTGAGCGTGATGGGCTGGCCACGGTAGTCGGCGGTCAGCTCGAAGTTGGCGGCCTCGCCCTGTAGCACCTCGGCTCCCGAGGCGAGCGTCAGGGCGTCGAAGTCGCTTTCCAACAGGGCGGTTCCCTCGTGCAGCGCTTTCAGGATTTCGTCGAGTCGCCAGCGTTGTTCGAAATCGGTTGCATCTTCGCGAGATTGCTTGAGAATGCCGCGGAATTTTCGCCCGGACAGGAGCAGCTCCGCCTGGGCCTGTTCGCGGCGGTGGTAGTTGTCGTCGGCCAACTGCAACACCAGGCGGCGGATGGCCTCGGCCTGCTCGGTGGCCGGCGTGTCGACGATCCGCAGCAGCGCGACCTGATCCAACGCGACCGGGGCGTCCTCCACCGCGCCGTTGGGGTAAACGCGTTTCCACGCCAGGGTACGATTGGGCAGTTTCACCTTGAGCACCGTGCCGTCGCGGAACTCGACGGTGCGCTCGATTGCCTGTGCGCTCAACCGCGCCGGACACAGACCCACCAGCAACGCCGCCGGTAGCAGAGCGGCGACCCATAGCGCGATCCCGCCAGGTACACGCAGCGTGGTGAGTCGATTGGACATGGCTCGTTGGCCCATACGCGCAGCGAAGCGGGCGGGTGATCGAACTGCCATTCGTCGCGGCGAACGGTATCTTGGAAGCTGTTTCAAAACCGTCGGGGACCGGCTCATTTTGCGCAGTCCGCGGAGCAAAATGTGCCTGTCCCCTTCTCCGCTGCGGTTTGGAAACAGCGTCTTAGCGATCGCATGCTCGTTCTCTCATCGTTTCGACATATCGACGTAACCGTAGCTGCCGCCGGCGGCTAACGCAAGGCGACGGAGAAAGTCGTCGCTTTCGGCGAGCGGCCCGGTGCCGAAGCGGATGCAACTGATAACGGTGCGCCGCCCGGCGCGGCCCACGATGCGGTCGATCTGACTTTCGCCCAACTCAGGATCGCCGCCGTCGGTCAGCAGGAACACGACGTCGGGGGAAAAGCGGAGCGCCGCCAGCAGCGCCATTTCGTGATCGGTGCCGCCGAAGGCCGCCAGCGCGGCGAAGAACTCCGGCACCTTTTCCTTTTGCTCGCGCGTGGCCCGTGACATCGCGGCCGGGTTGAAGTAGGTCGGCTTGTGATGGTAGGCGATAATCTGAAAATGGTGTGAATCCTCCAGGCGATCCAGCGCATCGGTCAGTTCGCGCTCCGCCGCGGCGAAGGCGCCCTGCTCCTGCATGCTCTTCGAGCGATCGATGACGAACACGAACGATCGCCCCACCGCCGCTTCGCCGCCAAACAGCGACACGCGTGCCACCGGGCCCGTGGAGCCCGTCTGCCGATGCCGCGCCGCCTCTTCGGCCAGGATCGCCTCCTCATAGGCGGGATCGGAAAAGTCCGCCGTTCCGCGCCGTATTCCCGCGCGGGCGAAGTCGAGAGCCGATTCGTCCGTCGGTCCCGTTGCGGCGCTGAGCGACGTGGCGGGAAGCCGGATGTCGTCGATACTCAGATCGGTGAGAGCGTCGGCCTGTGGCAGCGCGCTCGCCAGGTCATTCTCATCGGCCGTCCGCGAGTCGAGTGCCGACTGACGCTCGGCGGTGGTCGAGGTCAGATCGGCCGGCTGCGCAGTCGGGTCGAAATAGTCGACGGGGCGGTCGATGCCGCCGGTGCGTAGCACGATGCCGACCCCTCGATCGGGTTCGGGGAGCCCGGGGCGCGAGGGCGAGGCAGCCAGAATCAGGGCCAGCGCCAGCATCACCCCCAAGTGCAACAGCACCGACAACAGCCACGCCGGCACGCCGACGGCGAGCGATGGGCGTTGGCCGGTAGCGGCGAGAGTGCCGGGGAGTGTTCTCATGGTTTCTGGCGGCGATGTCGCCCTCGTAACACCAAGTAGATGGAGCGGCTGAGTCGTTTCGGCACCGGGAGGTCGACGGGGGACTATCATGGCAGCGGGTTGCAATCGCCGCATGAACGCGACGGCTCGCTGCCGCGGTTAAGTCGTTATACCGCATCAATCCAGCGGCTCAGCCAAACCGCACTCCATTGTAGGTGGAAGGCGGAGAAAGAACAGCAAAACTCGGGGGTGGAGCCGGACCGAGGTGCCGATGCGGCCCGACCGGAATCGCCGTTTACGCCGGGGCGCTGCTGGCATTGCGGCGGCCGTTACATAGAATAGAGAGTTCCGGCCAGCGTACCCTCCGACGAGGCCCCGGTGGGCCCAATGAACTTTTCCCGGCCTGAAACGCACGAAGTGAGAGTGTATGTAGCGACTTAGGTCGACCTGCTCGGCCGCGAGCGGCGGCTGACGGGAAACTAATACCTGGCGCTCCCCCTCATAGATGTGGGCGTGAACTGGGAAGCGGCGCCTCTTGATTTATCTGCCGACCCGGCGTGCGACCGACGGCGGCCCCCTTCGAGGAACCTTTTGCATGAACCAGAATCCGCATGCCACGACGATGCCCGAGGCGCAGCTCAGCCACGACGACGTGCAAGCGCTCGAGCGACTCAAGTCGGCCTACGGCAAAATTCGATCCGAGCTGGCCAAGGTGATCGTAGGCCAGGAGGCGGTGCTCGAGCAGTTGCTCGTGGCCATCTTCTCCCAAGGTCACTGCCTGCTGGAAGGCGTGCCCGGCCTGGCGAAAACGCTGATGGTCAGCACGCTGGCCCGGTCGCTGCATCTTTCCTTTACCCGCATCCAGTTCACGCCCGACCTG
>CAYQAJ010000394.1:0-3880 GCA_964415245.1 uncultured Pirellulaceae bacterium
AGCGAGACCTTGATCGTGCGGTCGAACGGCAGCTCGCCGCGATACACTTTGGTCAGCGTTTCGATCGTGGCCCGCATCGCGAAGTCGCACCCCAGCACGCTGCGGCGGAAGCGCTTGCGGGTGATCTCGATCTTCTTGGCCAGGGCGATTTCCTCGTCTCGCGTGAGCAGGGGGATTTCAGCCATCTGGCTCAAGTACATGCGAATGGGGTCGTCGCTGAGCTTGGGCAGATCGGGAGCGGCAAGACGTAGCACCGGCTCTTCGGCCGCGGTTTCGGCTTTGCTCGACGCGTGCCCATTGGGCGCGGGCCCTTCGGCGAACTGCTTGCTGGGCGGCGCGTCGACCAGCTCGATGCCCTGTTCGTCCAGGGCCATCAGCAGGTTGTCGAGCTTGTCGGGGTTCACGTCCTCGTCGGGGAGGTACGTGTTGACCTCGTCGTAGGTCAGGAATCCCTGGGTCTTTCCGTGGGAGATGAGTTGCCCTAGATCCGTCTCCACGTGGTCCATGTGTCACTCCTTGGCGCTTTCTTGCGCCGGCTCGGACACCGGATTGGGCCGTGGGGAGAGGGGGGGCGGCGATCCACCCGACCTCCCTGTCGGGCCCTTCGTCAAGGTTGGCTACCCGTCCGTGGGAGCCACAATGCCCTGACGATTGCGTTCCTGTTCAATCAACTGGCGAAGGATTTCCAGATTGTCCTCGTCATCGCCGCCCGAGGCGGCTTCTTCCAGCGCGGCAACTCGCCGACGCTGCTCCTCCGCCGTGCGCCGCTCGCGTAGTAGCGTTCGCACGCTTTCGATCCGTGCTTCGACGGCCTGCAGCGCGAGCTGCGCCTTGTCGCGCGATCGCTCGTCGAGGTCGACCAGCAGGCTCTTGAGTTGTGGGTCTTCGAGTTCGACCATCACGCGGCCAAACTCGATCGGCTGCCCGGCGTCGTGCAGGCGGCAATACGCTTCGTAGAGCTGCCGCGGCGACCCCGGTGCAAGCTGCTCGGACGCCACACGGTCGAGGACCTCGCTCGCCATCTCGGGGTGCGCGATCAGAATCTCGAGCAGCTCCTCTTCGACGCTGTGGGTGTCCTCGCGGCGCGGCGCGGATTCCTCGCTCGGCGCCGTGCGGCCCGACTTGCGCTTCAGCTCCTTGAGCCGCTCCTGAAGTTGGGCTGCATCGACTTGAAATCGCCGCGCCAACCGCAACAGCACCTGCTGTTCGCGCAATCGCAGCGAAGCCGCCTCCCCCACGCGTCGCGGAAGACGCGAGAGCGTCGCCAGCACGTCTTCGAGCGCCTGGTGGGCGCGGTGCGTGTCGGTCGCGGGGTCGATCCCCTCGGTGGCCACCATGAACTTGTGCTCCAGGGCGTCGGGCGCCCGATCGACCAGATCGCGCAGCGACTGTCCGCCAAACTGCTGCACGTAGTCACAAGGGTCGAGCCCGGCTGGGAGCGTGGCAATCCGCAAATCGACTCCCTCGGCCACGAACAAATCGAGAATCTCGTTGGCCCGCTTCTGGCCGGCCGTGTCGCCGTCGAGCACCAAGGTGATTCGGTCCGCCAGCCGCCGCAGTACGCGAATGTGATCGGTGCCCAGCGCCGTACCGAGCACGGCGATAACGTCGTCGAGTCCCGCCTGCACCGTTAGGACCACGTCGGTGTATCCTTCGACAATGGTAACGTGCCTAGTCTTTGTTAGAACGTCGCGCGCCAGGTCCAGTCCGTAAAAGTGCTGGCTCTTCTTGAAGAGCCGCGTCTCATTGGAATTGACGTACTTGGCCGGGGGCCGGCCCTTGCGTTCCTCTTCCTCCTGGGCCAGCTCCGGCAGCACGCGGCCGCCGAAAGCGATTGGGCGACGCTGCATGTCGCGAATGGGAAACATCAGCCGGCCGCGGAACCGGTCGTATAGGCTGCCGCTCTGTTCGCCGCGTCCGACGAGTCCCGCCGCTTCCAGTACCGCCGCACTGTGGGGCGTTGTCTTGGCGCGATCGATCAGCCATTGCCACCCGGGCGGCGCGTAACCCAGGCGGAACCGCTCGATCGACTCGCGCTCGACGCCGCGCTCTTCCAGATATCGCCGAGCCGGTTCGGCATCGTCGGCCCGAAGCAGAAACTCGTGCCACTGCCGCTCGGCCCACGCGAGAGCGTCGTACAGTGGCTGCTTCTCGTTCGCCTCGCTCGACTTGGCGGAGCCGGAACTGCGCGGCACGAGCGCGATGTGCGCCCGCTCGGCCAGCATTTCAAGCGCCTCGCGAAACTCGACGCTCTCCTGCTGCATGATGAAGCTGAACACGTCGCCGCCAATGTTGCAGACCCAGCACTTCCACGACTGGCGCTCGGGATTCACCTGTAAGCTGGGGCGGCGGTCGTTATGCCACGGACAGAGCGCGACGTAATTGCGCCCCTGTGGGCGCAGCATCAAATAGCTGCCGATCAGGTCGACGATATCGGTGGCCTGACGAACCTGTTCTTTCAGGTCGTAGGCGGGTCCAGAAGACACCGGCGGCTCCTGTGGCAATAGGACTGCGCGTGAGTGCGTCCCAAGCGCGCCACGGCCGGAGTGCCACTTCCTTGTGCTTCGCTACACACACTACACAAGCGCCGGTTGCGCATGAACCGGCAGAAGCGCCCTCCCTGGCAGGCGGAGATTATAGCGCGATCGGCCCCAACGGGTCAACACGCAACCGCCGCCCGGAAAGTGTCGCGACACAGGTCTCGCCAAGTCATTAAACCCCACCGCTTTAGAAGCACAAGCGGGGGTCGGGAGATAGCCGCCACATTTATGTGGCGCTTGCCCTCATCGTAACCCGAAGCGTCAGTGAGGACCGGCCTTCCCAGAATGACCAAATCTCAAATCACAAATCCCAAACAACCCCCAACTACCAATCTCGAAGCGGCGAAAGTCGACTGCGGCGGCGGGTTATTGAGTTTTGGGATGTGGGTTTTGGAACTTCCGCCCTAGCCGGCCGGTTGGTCATTGGTACATGACGTCATCGGTCTTTGGCCGCGCCGCTAGGCCGCTCGACGCAGCAGCGCGCCTTGGTCGAGGGCCCGGCGGTGGCGGTTGAGCGTCAGATGCACCGCCGAATCGACCGCCAGCGCCGCGAGATTAGGCTCGGAAGAAGCCTGTATCCACGACTCGGTGGTCATGGCCCGCGTTACTCCGCCGGCGATCACCAGTCGGCTGCGGGCGCGCACGTAGCCCCGCGCTTCGATTGCGCTCATGGTCGCCAGCCGAACTGCGACTTTGTCCCACACCGCCTCGTGGCTCCGTTGGGCAATCGCATCGGCCAGCGTGGTCAGCCTGGCGGTGTAACGCCCGGGAATCAGCAAATCGAAGAGTCCCATGGATCCATCCTTCCTTTTGAGCGCTCGTCATACTCTTGGGAGCGCTCGTATGCGGTGCCGGAGTGAGAGGCTATCTGGAAAGCGTCGGGGACTGGCTCATTTTGCGGAGTCCGCGTTGGATATGCCTTTCCCAAGGCGGTATCCGCGGAGCAAGGAGCAAAATGTGCCTGTCCTCTTCTCTGAGACGCTTTCCGGATCGCCTCTATGCCAGAGCGGAGTATGGCGAGACCACCCATGTCGCTAGACTGGCATCGAGCCGCCGAGCCCGGCCGCTTCACCGCGCTGTCGGTCGTGCAAGGTGTCCGGAACGGGCAAACCCTGCGCTGGCAAGCGGGCCGCATTGCCCAGCGATTCGCGCCGATATAATTGACAGGACCTGCTTGGCGGCACGCGCATCGCCGACCGGCACGTCTTAGCTGGCTTGCCTATTCCTCTTGACCGAACAAGGGCGATTTCCTAAGTTGCCAGCACCGTTGGCGCCGTAGCCAAGTGGCTAAGGCAGCGGATTGCAAATCCGCCATCGTGGGTTCGACTCCCACCGGCGCC
>CAYQAJ010000395.1:0-3875 GCA_964415245.1 uncultured Pirellulaceae bacterium
GGGAATGCGCCCAGGCCCATCACGGTCATGGCGACGGGGATGCCGGTCTTGCGCACGAACTCGCGCAGCTCGCCGCTCGCCCCCGACGACACGATGCCCCCACCCGCGTAGATCACCGGCCGCTTGGACCGTTTCACCGCCGCCGCGAGCTGCCGAATCTGCTCGGGCTGCGCCTGACGGAGTTTGATGTCGTAACCGGGGAGCCGCATTTTGGGGTTGGGGTCGGGCACGCACTGGGCGTTCTGAATGTCTTTGGGCATGTCGACCAGCACCGGCCCCGGCCGACCCGTCGTGGCGATGTAAAACGCCTCGCGCATTACGCGCGGCAGGTCGTTCACGTCGGTCACCAGGTAGTGATGCTTGGTGATGCCGCGGCACACTTCGACGATGGGCGTTTCCTGAAACGCATCGGAGCCGATCACGGCCGTGGCCACCTGCCCGGTGATGGCGACCAGCGGCACGCTATCGAGCTTGGCGTCGGCGATCCCCGTGACCAGGTTGGTGGCGCCGGGTCCGCTGGTGGCCATGCACACTCCGGGCTTGCCGGTCGAGCGGGCATACCCCTGCGCGGCGAAGGCGCCCCCTTGCTCGTGCCGCGGCAGGATCGTGCGAATCTTGCCCGCAAACCGGGTGAGCGCCTGGTGCAGCGGCATGCTCGCCCCGCCGGGATAGGCAAACAGCACTTCGACGCCGTGATCGACCAGCGACTTGACAAGAATGTCGGCGCCGTTCATCAGCTGCGTTTCGGTCGCTGCTTTGGTCTTGGCCACAATGGGCCTCCTGAGACGATCGCGTGGGGCAGGCTTTCCAGCCTGCCGACGTTGTTTTCTATTCCTGCCGACTAAGCTGCATGCGCTTCATGCAATAGCCTCGGCCGGAAGGCCGAGGTTCCCCGGAATCTGCTCGCTGACTCGAACTCACCGTCGGTGACGCTCCGCCGTGCGCCCCGCGCCGCGCAAACACAAAAGTATACCACAACCTCGGCGCGACCCCCATGGCACGGTTTTCATACGGAGTTCGCCACCGTTTCCCGCCGTTTGTCGCAATCCGGCCGCGGCGATGTGCCCGCCAATTCCTGGGCACAACGACTCAGAGATGCACCGGCTATTTCGCTGCCCTGTTGCCGTTGGCGACGCTTTCGTAAAATGAGGCGTTTCGCACGGATTTGTTCGCGGTATCGAGAGAGATTCTCCACCGCACACGGACGACCGCGGCACTGACGGACACCCCGCTTCGGCGCCAAGCTCGCCACTTTGCAACTCGGCCGGCGACGCCGTAGCACAGCCATCCGCCGCTCGAACTCACGCACGCGACACGGACGAATGCCCGCTTCGAATATCGTCATCAAGGGTGCCCGGGAGCACAATCTTCGCGACGTCGATGTCGAGCTGCCGCGCAATCGGCTCATCTGCCTGACCGGCGTGAGCGGCTCGGGCAAGAGCTCGCTGGCCTTCGACACGCTGTACGCCGAGGGGCAGCGGCGGTACGTCGAGAGCCTGTCGAGTTTCGCCCGGCAGTTCCTAGGGCAGATGCCCAAGCCCGACGTCGATTTCATCTCGGGGCTCAGCCCGTCGATCTCCATCGCGCAGAAATCGGCCGGCCACAACCCGCGCTCGACCGTCGGCACGATCACCGAGGTGTACGACTACCTGCGCGTTCTTTACGCGCGGGTCGGGCAGGGGTTCTGCCCCAAGTGCCACCGCGTGATCAGCGCCCAGTCGCGCGAGCAGATTCTGGCCCGCATCTTGCAGCTTCCCGAGGGTGCACGGATCAACGTGCTGGCCCCGGTCGTCCGCGGGCAAAAAGGCGAGTATCGCGACCTGTTCGAGGACCTGCTCAAGCAGGGTTTCGTGCGGGCGCGGGTCGATGGCCGCATCGTGTCGCTCTCCGACGACCTGCGGCTCGACCGACAGATGCGGCACGACATCGAAGTGGTGGTCGACCGACTGGTGGTCCGTCCGGAGTCGCGGCCGCGCTTGGCCGAAGCGGTCGAGCTTGCAGTGAAGGTCGGGCAGGGGAGTTTGATCGTTGCGCCGGAGCAGGCGCGCTCGGAAGACAGCGAAGCGGCGGATGCGGCCGGAACTCCCGTGGCCCCCGACGCGCCGATCGACGAACCGGACGATGCGGTTGACGATGGCGAAGCAGCGCCTTCCGGTAAGCGCCGCAAATCGTCGCGCCGCGACGGGCGGCAGCGCGGTGGAGCAAGATCCACGCGAACCGCGGCATCGTCCCGCGCGGGCATGAGCGGCGACATCGTTCTCTCGGTTCACTACGCCTGCACCGAGTGCGGCATCAGCTTCGAGCCGCCGTCGCCGCAGCTCTTCAGCTTCAACAGCCCGCAGGGCATGTGCAAGGAGTGCGACGGCCTGGGAGAGCTCTACTCGTTCGACCCCGAGCTGTTGGTGCCCGACGACCGGCTATCGTTCAAAAAGGGCTGCTTCGAGCTGGTGGGGCCGTGGAAGGAGATGGGTCGATGGCGGCGGCACATCTACCAGGGCGTGGCCGAGACGGTTGAGCACCGGCAGGGCCTCGCATCCGGCACGATGCTCGACACTCCGTGGCGCGACCTGGAACCGAAGCTGCGCGAGCTCTGGCTGTGGGGCACGGGCGACCTGCACGTCACGTTCACCTGGCGCGGCGGCGATTCGCCGATTAAATACGGCGGCCGCTTCGAGGGCATCGTGCCCGATCTTGTCGCCCGCTACCGCCGCAGCCGCAGCAAGCCGCAGATACGCCAGCTCGAAAAGTACATGCGCACGCTGCGATGCCCCTCGTGCCAGGGCGAGCGGCTCACCGGGCAGGCCCGCTGGGTCAAACTGACGACGGCTTCGCAGCGGTTCGCCGGTCGCTCGACGCTGTCGCTTCCCGAGGTCTGCCACCTGGCGGTGGCCGACGCGGCCGAGTTCTTTCGCGAGCTCACTCTCGACGCCACGGGCCACCAGATCGCGGCCGAAGTGCTGAAGGAGATTCGCGGGCGGATCGGCTTTTTGAGCAACGTGGGGCTCGATTATCTCACGCTCGACCGCACCGCTCCCACGCTTTCCGGCGGCGAGGCGCAACGCATTCGTCTGGCCGGGCAAATCGGCAGCGGGCTGGTCGGCGTGATCTACATTCTCGACGAGCCGTCGATCGGCCTGCATCCCCGCGACAACCGCCGTCTGCTCGACACGCTCTGCCGCCTGCGCGACATGGGCAACACGGTGATCGTCGTCGAGCACGACGAGGAAACGATCCGCACGGCCGACCACGTCGTCGACTTCGGCCCCGGCGCCGGAGTGCGCGGCGGGCAATTGGTGGCGCAAGGACCGCTCGACGAAATTCTTGGCGCCGAGAAGAGCGTCACCGGGCAATTCCTGTCGGGCCGCAAGTGCATCGAAACACCCTCCAAGCGCCGCGAGCCGAACGGCAAGAAGTTGCTCGTCGTCGGGGCGACACACAACAACCTCAAGAATGTCGACGTCGAATTCCCGCTGGGAACGCTGATTTGCGTGACCGGCGTCTCGGGCTCCGGCAAAAGCTCGCTGGTGAACGACATCCTGGCCGAAGCGCTGCACCGCGATTTGAACAAGGGGATCGGAGAGCCCGGGGCGCATCGCCACATCGACGGGCTCGAACATCTCGACAAGATGATCGCCATCGATCAGTCGCCCATCGGCCGCACGCCGCGCTCCAACCCCGGCACGTACATCAAGGTGCTGGACGACATCCGCCGGCTCTATGCCCAGATGCCCGAGGCCCGCCGCCGCGGTTACAAGGCGGGGCGGTTCAGCTTCAATGTGTCGGGCGGGCGATGCGAAGCGTGCGAAGGGAACGGCTCGAACCGGCTGGAAATGGATTTTCTGGCCGACGTGTGGGTCGTGTGCCCCGTGTGCGAG
>CAYQAJ010000396.1:0-3837 GCA_964415245.1 uncultured Pirellulaceae bacterium
GACGAACCCACCACCGGCCTGCACTTCGACGACGTAAAGCGCCTGCTGGCCGTCCTGGGCCGCCTCGTCGACCGCGGCAACACGGTGATCGTGATCGAACACAACCTCGACGTAATCAAAACCGCCGACTGGCTTCTCGACCTGGGCCCCGAAGGCGGCCAAGAAGGCGGTTTTTTGGTGGCCGCCGGCACGCCGGAAGAAGTAGCGGCCATCGAAGACAACCACACGGGGCGGTTCTTGCGGCAAGCGCTGAGCGCCGACAATGACTAACACATTGACATGCCAACAAGGCTTCATTGCCGCAAAACCACCAAGCGCATTCGCGCGTCGTTAACGCGAGTTTTTTCCCTGCGCGCAGACGCTTCCCCGTAAGAGAATCGGGCAACGAGTGCCGTCGGGTCAGGCTGCGCCACGTTCGTCAGCGCCGGATGGCGAATCCGGCTCCTCGGGAGGTGGCTCTTCATCGTTCGCCGGCAGGTCGATTTCGATGCCGGACCGGTTCACGCGCACAAAGAACTCCCGACCATAAAGAAGCGCGCGTATCGCGAGGAAGACGATCGCGAAAACGACTAGAACGACAGGCTCCACTTGGATTTCCATACTGGCCTCCCCTGGGGAGGCCAGCGCAAACTCAGGCACTCCCCCCCGAAGAAAACTCCTGGGCGGTATGCCTGACATTCGGTCGGAGCGGCCCGGCCCGCTCACAGCCGTTTGCGGCTGCAAGTGGGCCATTAATAGTCGAGACGTCAGGGGGCCACGGTGGCGTAGGTTGTCGTTATAGTGCTAGTTCGATTCGCGTAGAATCACAGTATAGCTGCCGGTTAGCTTGTGCCGCTCCGGCAATCCAATTCTAGCGATGCCCACCGTATCGTCAAGTCACACAATTCGCGCGGGGCTCATGGAGAGGAGGGGCCGCCAGCGTGCCGGGCCTTCACCGCGGCTTCGTCATCGGCCGCCAAGTCGGCTTCAATTTTGTCGAGGTGGTCGTAGGCGTAGGCCAAGGCGTCGTGAACGTCCGACGGCCGCAGGCCCGGGTACTGCTGCACGATCTCCTCGACGCCCATTCCCTGGCGGTAACAAGTGAGAATCGTAGCCACGCGCAGCCGAGTCCCCCCCACCGCCGGCTGCCCGCCGCACCGCCCCGGGTCTTGCTCGATATTGCGGTAGTCGAGTTTGGACATAGAAGCACCTTTCCACGCCGGAGCGAATCCGCGCCGCTCCGAATGCCCAATTCTACCACGCGCCGCCAGCCCCATGCAGCCCTTTCGGCTGAAAGCTCACGGGTTTGCCCAAACTTTGCTTCCGCCCCACGTGCCGCGCGATATACTGGCGCCATGAGCACAACCACCTATCTCGATCGATTCCTTGATCCGGTCACCGACGCGTTCACTCCGGACATGGCCCGCAAGGTCGTCGACTTGCGCGCCGACGCCGAGACCCAGGCCCGCATCGACGTGCTCCGACACAAGGCAAACGAGGGGAGTCTGACTCCCGACGAGGACGCCGAGTACAAGGAGTTCGTCGAAGCGCTCGACATCATCTCGATCATCCAGTCGAAGGCCCGCAAGTTCCTGGCCAAGCACGACGGGTAAGCATGGATGCCAAGACTCGCGAACTCGTACGTCGACGTGCCGGAGACGTCTGCGAGTACTGCCGTATCCCGCAGCAAGCCATGCCGCTGATTCCGTTCCACGTCGAGCACACGATCGCCCGGCAGCACGGGGGCGGGGACGATCCCGACCTGCTATGTCTCGCATGCGATCGCTGCAACGCCTACAAGGGCCCGAATCTGACGAGCATCGATCCTGATTCCGGAGCAATTGTCCCGCTGTACAATCCGCGCCAGGACGCGTGGGACGATCATTTCGCTATCCGCGGGGGAACGGTCGTCGGCCTGACGCCCGCCGGCCGCGCCACGGTCCGCCTGCTCCAGATGAACGCTCCGCGCCGAGTTCAACTCCGCGAGGAACGGCTTGAAGAAGCCGATGGCAGTTAAAGCAACGATTCGCGTTCCCGAATGGGATATTCTAACCGGCTGTGGATTGCGGCATGCGTCGTCTTTCGACGCGCAGCTCCGAGTGACCATAGCGTGTCTGGATAGTCGGGCTCATTTGGTCCGAATCTTGCCAGACGATTTTTACGCGCAGCGGTTGGATGATTTGAGAAGTTCGTACGATCCAGTCTTTAGACCGCAACGGTGCAACGATATCTGCGCACGTCCACGATTCCTTGTTCGGCCCAGGGAAAGAAACGAATGAGCCAATCTGTCCGCCGAAGAACGAGGCGTACACCCACCATTCGCCGTTCCAGTGGAGTAGTCGAAACGAGTGAGCATTCGCGTCGGCGGCCAACGACTGAATGTCTCGCGCCCGTACGAATCCATTTGCCGACAACAGCGCAGTGGACACCGGAGCGACTCCCGTTATCACCCGTATGACGCCTGGAATCGTTTGGAAATTAAGGGGCGTATTCGGACAGCAATGTGCAAGCAAGTTGACAGCTATCTTCGCAAGAGCGCGCATTACCGCTCCCAATTCGTAGGACGTGCCAAACACGGGTAGGAGAGAACCGGTACCTCGCTCAAGGCTTTTGAACGTGCGTCTGGGCGTCCAGTTCTCGAGAACACTCAACGCGAGTTTGCGATCTGCATCCTTCTGGTAGCGAAGAATGAACGAGGCGCGCGCGTTTCGCCGCAGACGGTCAGCGAGTTCTTTGATCGATCGCCTGGAAAAAACTCGCGGTGGGAAACGATAACCGCGAGCAACGACCTGTCCCTTTTCCACTCGTTCGACGTGCAGCCATTTCTTACAACCCGCCTCAGATCGTTGGAATGCTCGCAGCATCGACCTGACAAGCACTTGCTCGAATTCCCGAATGCCGAAGCGAAGCATTTCGTCCAGGTCCCCGTACATCCTCAGCCGAGATTGTTCAAAGATGATTTGTGGGTATACCCGTATGGTTTCGACACTCCAGTCTGGCCATCCCTCGACGAGCAGCTGACTCGCCGTTGGGTCCACATTCCACACCTGCCATGCGTGCGCACCGATCACCTTGGACGCCACCAGCGACAACGGCGAACGCGAACAAAGTTCTGTATCGATTGCCGAGAATTCGTTGTTACAGTTCCCACAGACGGCGTCCAGCGTAAGTGCGCCGCCAATGGCGTCAGGGACGATGTGCTCACCTTTCCCTTTCCGTACCCTGCGCACACAACCACCGCAGTAGATACAAATGCGTTCCTTCGGCTTGGCGTTCATGATTCTTCACTCCGTTCATATCGACCGTTCTATGGGACGGCGACACGTCGGAGAAGGTTCAGGTTCGGGAACGGCAAGCCTCGTATCGGCGTCAGTCAATTCCTCCCGCCCGCTTCCAAGTCCGCTCGCCACCCGGCGTCGAGGTCTTCCAGGGTGTGGCCGGTCAGGTCGTTCCAAAGTTTTTCGGTGTACTTGCCGTCGCGGGCTGCCGCGTTCAGTTTGCGGGCCAGGTCTTTGTCGTACTTGTTGGTGGCCCAGTTCAGAAAGTTCGCCGAGACACGGTAGCTGCCGTCGTAGTGAGCGCGGGCGATGGCGGCGCCGCGGATTTCGGCGCCGCGCGACTCCGGTTCGTACAGAAACCAGCGGATGTAGTCGGGGATTCCTTCCACCAGCCAGCCCGGCGTGGGCGTGCGGTCGGGATTTCGTCGCGCGCGGCCGTATTGCTGCACGACGTGTACCAGCTCGTGTACGACGGCTCCCTTCGCTTCACGGTCGAGCTCGCGGCGAAACCACGCGGCCGCGCAGCGCACTTGCGTGCCGCCGGTGGCCGCCACGCCGCGCATCGAATCGCTGAATACGA
>CAYQAJ010000397.1:0-3804 GCA_964415245.1 uncultured Pirellulaceae bacterium
ACTGATGTCCGGCGCCAAAAAATGTGGGTAAGAACAAGGCCTTCCGGCCG
Organism: uncultured Pirellulaceae bacterium; assembly: GCA_964415245.1. Lineage (GTDB taxonomy): Bacteria > Planctomycetota > Planctomycetia > Pirellulales > Pirellulaceae > CAYQAJ01. Next base: position 51 of record CAYQAJ010000397.1, read on the forward strand.
GGGCTGCCACCCGTGCTCCTGCCGAATGATAGCTCTCGTTGCCGATTCCGGCCTCCTCCACCACGCCCTCCGCCGACTGAAAACTGAACACCGAAAACTGAAAACTACCCTTTTAGACCGGTCTTTTGCCGGCTCCGCGAGCCGGGTATACTACGCGGTTGGTGACTTGCCGACGCGGCGCAATCGACATCGCGCCGTTGGCTCCCGGAGCCGCATGGTCGCGCGAGCACAGCGTTTGAGTTGATTTCGTTGCGTGTAAGGACAAGTCGTAATGGCGAAGCGAATCTATGTGGGCAACCTGCCCTGGTCGTGTTCCTCAGCCGATCTCGAAGCGATGTTTGGCGCTCACGGTGAGGTGACGGCGGCCGAAGTGATTAACGACCGCGTCACGGGAAAGTCGCGCGGGTTTGGTTTCGTGCAAATGGCGTCCGACGAAGCGGCCAACGCGGCGATGAACGCCCTCAACGGAACGGAAATGGCTGGCCGCGCGCTGGTGGTGAACGAAGCACGCGAACGCGCGCCGCGCAGCGGAGGTGGCGGCGGCGGCGGTTATGGGGGCGGACGGGGCAGATACGACCGCGACTAACGACTTGTCCGGCGTGCCGAGCTGATCGAAGTCCAAGTTCGTAGCAATTGCGACGCGATCGGCTCGGCCATCTCTGGCTCTCAATCACGGTGCTGCTGCACGGCAAATCGGCAGCGGCTCTCGCTGGGTGATATTGCGCGCCGGGCTCATGGCGCGCGTGCCGCTCGTCGTGTGCGTCGCGCTCGCCGTGTGCCTGCTGCTCACCGTTCGCACGGCATCTACCCGGCATATGCCGCTGACATTGCTCGGCATCGTCGTGGCGCATTCGCGCGGCGACGTTTGCCGAGGAGAAGCACCGCGCCGAGACTGGCGAAGAGAAAGATGGCCCAGACGGCCTCGCCCATGACCGCTCCAGCCCGATGCCGAGCGCCGACGAAACAGAAGCTGGCCCCCTAGGATTCGAACCTAGACTAACTGATCCAGAGTCAGTCGTGCTGCCATTACACCAGGGGCCAGTGGAGGAATTCGTAGACTGAGAGTGGCTACGCTGGGTCGAACAAGCGGCGGGGAAGAAACCGTCGCACGCGGCGTCGCACGTGCAAACGGCGCTCACCAAAAGTACGCCGATTCGCCAGGCCGGTCAAGAGAGCCCGACTGCGGGGCCGTGGTCGATCAGTTTCACTTCTAGTCGCGCTCCGCCCATGGTTAATGCGGGTTTCCGCTGCGATTTCGACCGCACTTGACCCTCGCTACCGTGCTGCGCGAGTTGACGCTCGTTATCGACACGAACTAGAATCACGGTGGGCATCGCCACAACGATGCCGCCGTCACTTGACAGCGGGCCGTGAGTCGGCCCAGGAGTTGTGATTCCAGCGCAGCCGACGGCTCGTTCCGTGCCGATTCCCGCTGCGGTCGAAGGTCGCCGCGCCATGCCATTCATCAAAGCAAACAACGGCCCCGAGGCGGGCCGGAAGTACGACTTGAACGGACCCGAAGCCGTCATGGGCCGGCACCCCGACTGCCAGATCATGGTCGACGTGGGGGCCGTCAGCCGGCAACATGCCAAAATCACCGCCGGCGGTGGCGACTTCTTTCTCGAAGACCTCAACAGTCGCAACGGCACGCTGCTCAACGGCAAGTTGATTAACGACCGACAAAAGCTCCGCGACGGCGATCTGCTGCAGATTTGCGACGTCGCCTTCTCCTATCACGACGACCGAAAGCCGCCGCGCCCGATCTTGGCGCCCGGTGGGGCTCACGAAGGGTCGGGCACCAGCACCGTGCTCATCGACGACATGGCCGAAGAGAGCGGCTCGACCATCATGTCGAAGGTCGACGTGTCGTCCGACAGCACCGGCCGGCTACAGATGGCCGCCAGCCCCGAGGTCAAGCTCAACGCCATCCTTGAGATCTCGCGCAACCTGGGCAAGGCGCTGGCGCTCGACGAGGTGTTGCCGCAGCTTCTCAACGGTCTGTTCAAGATCTTTGTACAGGCCGACCGCGGTTTCATCGTGATGCGGACCGAAGAAGGCCGCTTGGCCCCTCTGTGGACGAAGGTCCGCCGCAAGGACTCCGACGACACCATCCGCATCAGCCGCACGATCGTCGAACGCGTGATGGAGACCAAGGAAGCGATTCTCTCGGCCGACGCCGCCGCCGACTCGCGGTTCGAAATGAGCCAGAGCATCGCCGACTTCCGCATCCGCTCGATGATGTGCGCCCCGCTGCTGGACAGCGATCGCAAATCGATCGGCGTATTGCAGATCGATACGCTCGACCAGCGCAAGCGATTCCAGCCCGAGGACCTGGAAGTGCTCGCCAGCGTCGCCGTGCAGGCCGGAACCGCCATCGACAACGCTCGCCTGCACGACGCCTCGTTACGGCAGCAGGCGGTGGAGCGCGATCTGGAAGTCGCCCGCGAGGTACAACGCGGCTTTCTGCCGAAAAACCCCGCGGAGGTAACCGGCTACAGCTTCTTTAACTACTACGAACCGGCCAACCACGTGGGGGGCGACTATTTTGACTACATCTTCCTGCCCGACGGCCGCATTGCTGTCATCGTGGCCGACGTGGTGGGGCACGGGATCGCGGCCGCGCTGTTAATGGCCAAGCTCTCGGCCGAGGCCCGATTCAGCCTGGCCGTCGAGCCCGATCCGGCGCGGGCCGTCACGCGGCTCAACACGGCGATGAGCCAACTGCAGGTCGACCGCTTCGTCACGATGATCATGGGCGTGCTCAATCCCCAGACGAACGAGGTGACGATCGTCAACGCGGGACATATGGCCCCCATACTGCGTCACGGCAATGGCACGGTCGATGAACCGGGCGAGGAGCTTGCCGGCCTGCCGCTGGGAATCACCGACGATTTCGAGTACGAGCAGCACCAGATCACTCTCGAACCCGGCGAGCTGCTCACCATGTACACCGACGGCATCAACGAGTGCTCCAACAACCAGGGCGAGATGTACGGAATCGAGTCCATCCGCCAGCGGGTGCAGGAATCAACCGGCGGCACGCCGCAGAAGATGGGCGAGAGCATCGTGGCCGACGTGCGTCGGTTCATGGGCGCCACCCAACAGGACGACGACATGTGCCTGGTGTGCTTCGGGCGGGTGGAGTAGGTGCCGCCTGCCGGGCGGGACCTTTGACGGTGCCGTAAAAGCATTGACGGGGGGCGGAGGTCCTGCTCGGCAAGCAGGACCTACTCGCAGCCGCCTACCGTGCCAATGTCGCGTAGCCGCTCGTTTCGCCGCCCGTGCGGGGAACAACCTCTCGCCGATCGTGCGGTCGAAAATCTTCCCACGGGCGGGCCGGGGCGATCCAGATATTGCGGAAGTAGACTCGGTCGCCGTGGTTCTGGAAGTAGATCGGCCGCGGGTCGGGCCCTTCCGGTTGCCCCGATCCGGTCTTGTCTTTCAGCCGCACGTTGTGATGCACGACGATTCCGTTCTGCATCACCGAGATGGTCGCGTCGGCGATCTTACGGCCCTCGCCATCGAATCGCGCGGCGGTGAACCAGATGTCGTACGTCTGCCACGTCAACGGTGGAAGGCACGCGTTCACGTCGGGGGCCCGCTGCCGGTAAAGGGCGCCGCATTCGTTGAAGGCGCCCTCCAGGGCAAACGAATCGAGGATTTGCACCTCGTAGCGCTGCTGGAGGTAAACCCCACTGTTGCCTCGACCTTGCCCCCGCTTCGCTGGGCTGTAGGGAGTGCGGAACTCCACGTG
>CAYQAJ010000398.1:0-3769 GCA_964415245.1 uncultured Pirellulaceae bacterium
TCGCGTGCATCAGCGACAAGGCCTTGCCCACGAAGGGGTCGCGCAGGCCCGCGAGCCACCCCGCCTGCTCCGGCGGGAGTGCCTCGAGATATCGGCGCAGCACCTCGATGAACATGAGCTCGCTCAACTTGGCCAACACGCTTTCGCCACCCGCACGTTTGTCCGTAGATTCGCTCGTCGCAAGCCGAATGAATTGGCCGAGCCAGCCTTTGTCGCTCCCCTGCAGGTCTCCGGACTTAATAACCGGCGGCAGGCTGTCGAGCAGCGGATTGAAAGGTTGGGCATCGCAGGCGAGATAGCCGCAGACGAACTTGGCGGAGATCGGCCCGTCGCCTTCCCCATAGTTGACGACGAACGGCAATTGGCTGCCGGACATGCCGTCGAGCGCGCCAGCAGGGCGGGGTTCGGCGCGCATGCCGGGGCTGCTCGAGAGGACATGCGCGTCGCCCTTGGTGAAGACGACGACCTCGCCGGCCGTGAGCGCGATCGGCTCTTGGCCGACAATATTGGTGAAGCAGCTCCCTTCGGTGACCACGTGATAGGCGATCAGATGCTCGCCATCCGGCAGGATCTTCGGAAGGACGAATTCGCACGGCGGCGACTCGGCGACCCACGGTGCCTTGGCTACGATGTCAAAGAACGTCGCGCCGGTCAGCCGCACCGTCTTCAGGACATCCGATAGTGCATCAGCTGCCATAGAGGTTCCGCCGGACGCCTGGGCATGGGATCGGGACGCCGGATCAAGAGACGCATGGATTTCCGACGCCGTGTCAAGAGATGCGGACGTCCAGCCATTCGCACATACCGCCGCAAAGCCTAGGAAGTCCGCGCCGCAACGCGCCGCCAAGTGGCGTCGATCTCGGGGGTTGAGATCTTAATCCCTTCGCAGGCTTGCGGTGCCTGCGAACGACTAAGAGGTGACCAGTGATGAGCTTAAGCACTCCCCCCAAATTGTTCCGTCGGATGTTGCTGCTAACGGCAGCGGTCTTCCTCCTCGGCGCCGCGGACAGTGCCTGCGCCAGGAATGGCGGCCATTCCAACGATAACGGCGGCGGTCGCGATCACGGTGATCGCCACTCGGAGAAGCATGAGAGGAGCGGAGACAACCGTTCAGCGCTTCGGGAGGTTCGCCGGGATAAGGACGGCGACAAGCACGCGGAGAAGCACAAAGACAAGGATCGGGACGGCGACAAGCACGCCGAGAAGCACAAGGACGGCGAGAAGCATAAGGACAAGGAGGCGAAGCAGGCCGACAAGTCCAAGGATCAGGGCAAGACCTCCGACACCACCACCGCCGCCGATGGCAAGACCCCTGCGGCCGAAGGCAGCCTGTTCGACCACGGCGTCGTCGGAAAGACGCCCACCGATATCGCGCGCACTCCGATCGATCCCGGCACGGGCCGCAAGCCTACGGGCAACGTCACCGTGTCCAACGGCAAGGACTCCTACGAGATATCGAATGGTCCCGGAGGTGTTGCCGTCTACTCCGGCAAAGCCGGCACCATCACCGTCACCAACGGCAAGGAATCCAGGACCTTGAACGGCGGCTCGGTGACGCTCTCCGGCAACGTCATCGGCGTCGGCGCAGCCCAGAACGTTCAAGTCAGCGCCCGCAACGGCGAAGGCAGGACGACTATCGCCATCAGGCCGCAGGAGCCCGCGCCTCCGGCAGGCAATGGCGCCAATTCAGACGACTCCCGCGCCCGTTTTGAGGACGAAACTGTTGGCGGTCATGTCCTTCAGGGCATACTCGATTTCGGCTACGGCGTATCGCATGGCTTCTCCGGAGGCCCGGCGCCGCCGCCGAAAACCTCGACCTCGACCCAGCAGTAGAAATCCGCAACCACAAAAATCGTGATGGCCGGGCTCGCCCCCGGCCATTTCTCTCGGGAAGAGCAAGAGTGCCGTCGCAGCCCGGACGCTCGAATTTTCGGGACGCCCTGCCAAGCAATGCGGACGCCCGGTCATTTGCACCCACCAAGTCAAAGACTAGATACGGGCCATCGCGTGGCAACGCCCGCGACCCGAAACAGGAAAACAGCCGCCATGACACACCAAGGACAATGCTTCTGCGGCGCGGTCGCGATCGAGGCTGCGGGAGAGCCCGTCGCGATGGGCTATTGCCATTGCAGCTCGTGCCGGTCGTGGTCCGCCGCGCCGGTGAACGCCTTTACTTTGTGGAAGCCGGAGGCCGTGCGCATTACGTTCAGCGCCGAGCACGTCGCGACGTTCCAGAAGACCGCCAACAGCCAGCGCCAGTATTGCACCACGTGCGGCGGTCACCTGATGAACAATCATCCTGGGCTCGGCCTCGTCGACATCTACGCCGCGACGCTGCCGACGCTCAAGTTTTCACCGACCGTTCACGTCAACTACGCCGAGACGGTGCTTCCCATGCGCGACGGCTTGCCAAAGCTGAAGGACTTCCCTTCCGAGCTTGGCGGCTCTGGCGAGGTTGTCGCCGAATAATCGCGAAAGCCAACCAGGAAAGATGAGCACGATGAACATTCAAGCACCCGCCCCCGCCACCATAGATCTCGCTGCGATCAAGGCCCGCCAGCAGGTCGCTTGGGGCTCGGGCGACTACGCCATCGTCGGCACCACCGTGCAGATCGTCGGCGAAACGCTGTGCGAGGCCGTCGATTTGCGCGCGGGCCAGCGCGTCCTCGACGTCGCCGCCGGCAACGGTAATGCGACGCTCGCCGCGGCGCGGCGCTTCGCCGACGTCGTATCGACCGACTACGTCGGCGCCCTGCTCGACCGCGGACGCTTGCGTGCCGCAGCCGACGGCATGAGCGTCGCCTTCCAGGAGGCCGATGCCGAGGCTCTGCCGTTCGCGGATGCCAGCTTCGACGTCGTCCTTTCGACCTTCGGCGTCATGTTCACGCCAAACCAACAGCAGGCGGCGAACGAGCTCCTCCGCGTCTGCCGCCCGGGCGGAAAGATCGGTCTAGCCAACTGGACGCCCGAAAGCTTCGTCGGCAAAGTATTCAAGGCCATCGGCAAGTACGTTCCGCCGGCCCCCGGCGCGAAGTCGCCGGCGTTGTGGGGCACCAAGGCTCATCTCGACGCGCTGTTTGGCTCGAAAGCGACGGTGGCGGTGGAGAGCAGGATCTTCTCCTTCCGCTACAAGTCGCCCGAGCATTGGGTTGAGGTTTTCCGCACCTACTACGGCCCGGTCCTGAAGGCGTTTGCCGCAATCGATCCTGAGGCACGCGAGGCGCTCGAGACGGATCTCTATGCACTCCTTGACCAATTCAACGTTGCAGCGGACGGCACGCTGGTTGCTCCCAGCGAATATCTCGAGGTGGTCATCGCCAAAAGAAGCTGACCGCCGCTCGATCCGGCGGGATGGTACACCACTTCTGATCCGCTGGGGCGACCCCCAAGGCCAGCGATCCGCCAAGAGTCCGGTCCTGGCCCAACTCGGAAGAGCACCTGTCGGCGGCTTCTGAGGGAAGAGCAGACTTTGTGAATGCGAATAGCGGAACCGCCTGCAGCCGGTGAGCCGAAGTCCGGTATCTCGGCACTGCGGAAGGTCGGCTCATCCAAGCTGTGACGACGGCGAGGTCGGCTTAGGGTCACACCCGGAACTAGTGGGGTAGCTTTCATTTCGTCCGCTCTTCCACGATCAACAGACACAGTCCACATCTGAAGCGCATACGGACCCCCTCGAGCGTGGCATGCCAGGGGCTTGCCCCACGTTCGGGTGCAAGCGGCTCGTCGAGTTCAAGCGGCGGCTGCCGAGCTCTTCAGCGCAATGAAGGAA
>CAYQAJ010000399.1:0-3755 GCA_964415245.1 uncultured Pirellulaceae bacterium
TCCCACCGCGCGCTGCCCGCGTAAGTGAGGTCCGAGTATTCGGCCGATTGCGGTGGTCGCACCGATGGCCCGCCGAGTCGCGGGTCGAGCAAGCCGCTCGTGGCGAGCGCCAAATCGCGGATTAGTTCGGCGTCGACGCGGCGACGCGGCGATCGCGCCAACAGCGCGTTCTCGGGATCGACGTCGACCAGGTCGAGCCGCGCGGCCGACGACTGCCGATATGCTGCCGACGTGACGATGCGGCCGATAAGCCGCTTGCGGCTCCAACAGTCTTCGCGCAGCCGCACGGCCAGCCAATCGAGCAGGGCGGGATGCGTGGGCGGTTGCCCTTGCGTGCCAAAGTCGTCGCCGGTCACGACGATGCCCCGGCCGAACAGCCGCTGCCACACGCGGTTGGCGGCCACGCGAGCGGTGAGCGGATTATCCGAGGCGAACAGCCAGTACGCCAAATCGAGCCGGTCGGCCGCATCGCCGCGCGCCGCCAGCGGGGGGAACACCGAAAACGTGCCCGGCGCAACCACGTCACCGGGATTCAAAAAGTCACCCCGCACCAGCACGTGTGTCTCGCGGGCCGGCGATTTTTCGCTGACGGCCTGCGCCTTGGCGTCGTCGGGGAGTTTCGGTTGTCGGCCCGCGTGCTGCTTGAGCGCGTCGGTCAGTCGGGCCAATTCCGGATCGATCGTGCAGTAATAGGCGTCGAGCTGCGTCTGTTCCTTGTCGGATCTCTTCTCGCGCGGGGTCGCCAAGATCATCGCCAGTTCGGGCGTCAACCCTTCGAGCGATACGGGCGGACGCGCCGAAGTGACCGAAAGTCGGAACCGGCCAATGTTGTGAGGATTGGGTCCGTTGTAGGTTTGATCGAGCGTGACGGTCAGCCGCGCGGCGCCGTCGACCGCGACCGGCTCCTTGAACTCGAACACGGCGACGTGGCGCTTGCCGAATTGCGGGCTAACCGCCCAGCCGTCCTGCGGATTGTCGTTGATCGCCTTGCCCACGTCCCAGTCGCCTTGCGAGAAGTCGGCGCGTGCGGCCGCGAACGCGAGTTTCGTCGATTCGACCGATCCGTCGATGGGCGAGACGGTCGCGCTCAACGTGGTGAGCACGAAGTTGCCGTTATTGGCGCGACCGGGACCGCCCGCCACGAGACTCTTGTCGGGAAGCACTTCGAGTCGCAGTGCGGTGATCCGGCCGGCGGGAACGACCGCGCGAATCGTGTACACGTCGGAGTGCTCGTTCGCGCCCGTGGCCAGCAGCGACCCGTCGTCCTGCTTCTCGATTGTAGCGCCCTTGGCCGAAACGGCGGTCTCCGGTTCGAGCGTTGTCCAAACCGGCGGCGATGCGGCGACCTCGGCTTCCCATTTCGCTTGCGCGTCGGCCAGGCCCGATGCTTCGTACTTCGTGACAGCCGATTGCAGTTCGCTGTGCTCCCGCTCGAATCGCGCCATCGCCTCGTCGTACGCGCGGCGCTGCTCGGGCAAGGGGGCGTCGATGTTGGTCTCGTCGATGCTGTTCATCAGCGCATAAAACGAATAATACTCGCGCTGCGGCAGCGGGTCATATTTGTGCGAGTGGCACTGGGCGCAGCCGACGGTGAGCCCCAGCCAGATGGTGCCCAGCGTGTTGGTGCGGTCGATCGTCTTTTTGACGCGGTCTTCCTCCGGGTCGATGCCCCCTTCGGTGTTGTGCAGCGTGTTGCGATGGAAACCCGTGGCCACCCGCTGCGAATCGCCGGCGTCGGCAAGCAAATCGCCCGCGATTTGCTCGATCGAGAACCGGTCGTAGGGCATGTCGGCGTTGATGGCCTCGATTACCCATTGCCGATACCGCCACGCGAACGGTCGGGCGTTGTCCTTCTCGTAACCGTCGCTGTCGGCGTAGCGGGCCAAATCGAGCCAGTGCCGAGCCCAGCGTTCGCCGAAGTGGGGCGAAGCGAGCAAGCGGTCCACCAGCCGCTCGACCGCGTCGGGTCGGTCATCGGCCAAGAAGGCGTGCAGCTCGTCAGGCGATGGGGGCAATCCCAACAGGTCGAGGTGTAGCCGCCGCGCGAGAGTCGTCCGCTCGGCCGAAGGCGAAGGGTGAATTTCCTGCTTCTCCAGACGCGAAAGCACGAATGCGTCGATGGGGCTGCGCGTCCACTGGTTGTCGGCGACGGACGGAACCGCCGGATCGCGAATCGGCTGGAACGACCAGTGCGAAAACGCGGCGGTTGCGTCGGCGTCGTCGGGCCAGATGGCTCCCTGCTCGATCCAAGCCCGCAAAATGCCGACCTGGTCGCGCGTCAGCGGGGTGCCTTCGCCGTCGGGGGGCATAATGCCCAGGTCGTCGTCGAGCCCCGCCACCAGCATCAAAAGCCGACTCTCGCCGCTGTTGCCGGGCACAATGTCACGTCCGCTGTCGCCGCCTGCCAGGGCAGTCGCCTTCTTGTCGAGCCGCAGGCCGCTTTCCTGCTTTTCCGGTCCGTGGCAGGTGATGCACGTGCGGCGGAAGATCGGCTGCACGTCGCCGCGGAAATCGACTTTTCGATCCGCGGCGGGTGCGAGCGCGTCGTCGGCGCCATTCGCAGCGTCGCAGACTGTCAGCGCGAGGATCGTGAGAATCGCCGCACTCGCCGCTCTGGCGGAGCGCGAAACCGCAAGCGATGTACGGCGCCGTGAGGTGGTGGAAGAATCGGGTGGTCGGGGTGTGCGTTGCAAGCGGAGTTTTTCCATTTACTGTTGTAAGGTGCGGCAAGCGTCCATTTAAGCAGAGGCGTTACGGTGCGTCAAACCTCGCCTTCGCGGCGCGGTGCACGGCGCGCGGCGATGTGGTATACAGTAGCGCGCTGCTCGCATCCTCGAAGTGCCCACCTTCGTTCTCTGGACGTTCAAAGACTCAGCCATGTCGCAAGAACTCCGCCGACGCATCTATGACGAGCTCGACAAGATTCGGCTCATCGACCCCCACACGCACATCAACCCGCTGGCGCCCGCTTCGCGCACGCTGGCCGACATTCTGGGCTATCACTACTACACCGAGCTGGCCCACTCGGCCGGCATGCCGCGGCATGAAATCGAGCGGCCTGGCCTGAGCCCGCGCGAACATGCCGGCCGCATCATCGAGCACCTGGGCCCCGTTGAAAACACCGTGCAGTACAGTTGGCTGATCGAGATGCTGCAAGCGTTTTTCGGCTTTCAGGATGACCGGCTGACGAAGGACAACTGGGAGGCCGCGTACGACGCAGCGAACGAGCAGATGTCGGCCAACGACTGGGCCGACCAGGTGATGGAGCGGAGCAAGCTCGACGCCGTCGTGCTCACCAACGACTTCGACGATCCGTTGGACGGCTTCGACACGCGACGGTTCATCCCCTGCCTGCGGACCGACGAGTTGGTGTTTCACCTGGCCCGACCGAAGGTGCGCGAACGGCTGGCCCGGCGGACCAACCTCCCGGTCGACGACGCCGACACGCTCCGCGAGGCGATCTCCGCTCTGTTCGTGCATTTCCAGTCGCACGGCGCCAAGGCGTGCGCCATCTCGCTGCCGCCCGACTTCACGCCGCAGAAGGTCTTGCCGGGTCGGGCCGATACCGCCGTGCGCGAGCTGTGCCAGCGCGGCACCGACGCCGACCCGGCGCAGCAGCGGGCCGCGGCCCACTTCGTTTTCTGGACGCTGGCCGAGTGCTGCGTGGAGTTTCGCCTCCCCTTCGACCTGATGATCGGCGTCAACCGCGTCGTCTACGAGTCGGGCGTGTACCAGGGGCAGGACCTGTTCGACAG
>CAYQAJ010000400.1:0-3753 GCA_964415245.1 uncultured Pirellulaceae bacterium
ACCTCGGTCATTTCGGTGCGCTGCTGCGTCAGCTCGCGTTTCTGTTCGTTCACCGTCTCGTACAGGTCGGCGGCGCGGGTACGCACCAGCTCGAGTTCCGCCTCCAAAGCGGTACGTTCCTTTTCCCACTCGTCGGCGTGTGCGAAGGAGCTGTCGTCGTCCGCATCGGATGCGTGCGCTCGCTCGCGAGCCGCCCGTTCCGCCGCCGCGGCCTCATCGCGCGACGCCAACAACTCGGCCCTCGCATCGGCCAACTGCTGTCGCTCGTCGGCCAACTCTTGTCGCGCGTCGGCCAGTTGTTGCCGCGCGTCGGCCAACTGCTGCTGCACATCGACCTGACCGAGCGTCGTTCCAGCCAGCCGCGCTAATTCGGCCTGCGCCTCGTCAAGCCGGCTGCGGAGGCTGTCGCGTTCTTGCTCGAGTTGCTCGACGCGAGGCTGCAACTGGCTCTCGCCGGTCGCCGTCGCGCGAGCCGCCTCTTCGCGCTCCCGCGCAAATTGCGTTCGCAGCTCGCTCAGTTCGGCGAGCGTGGCGGAAAGCTGGGCTTCCTGTTGCTCGAAGTGATGCGATAGCCGTGCGATCTCTTGCCGCTGCTCGGCCAGCGCCTGCTCGCGCTCGGTAACGCGGCCGTGCTCCTTCTCCAGATCGGCCGTGCGGTGATCCAACTCGGCGCGAAGCTGATCCATCTCCTCAAGCAGGTTTTCGATTAAGTGTTCGAAGCCCTCGAACTCCGCGCGAAAGTCGGAGAACGTCTCGCTCAATACGTGCCACGGCGCCGGCACGGCCGATTCGGGCGGCGACGTGGACACGGTGGTAGGCGCGGTTGCAGGTGCGGTAGCAGACACGGGCGGTTTCTCTGGCCACGAGAATGCGGCGACGGGAGCGACATAGCACGGCGCAAGGCACGGAGCGACCCCGAGGCCACGCCGCCATCGGAAACCTACGTCAGAACCCCACCCGGAGCAAACCGACCGTCCACCACCGGCATTCCGCTTACAATCCGCCATTCGCTCCAAACGACACAAAGCAACCTGCGGCACTCCCGCCGCGGCGCCGGCCGCGTTACATTCATTCGTGTCCCACACCACCAGCAGGCCGTTGCTTTGTGACCACGCGAAAGCGCCGCAAGAATCGACGTTCCGAACCAGAACCGCCGGCCGAAAGCCGCGCGGCCGACGCCGTGACCGTGGCCTGGATGCTCACGCTCACCGCTACGCTCTTGGCCGAGTTGGTGGCGGCCGCCGGTTGGATGTTCTTGAGAATCGTGGGATGGGAGCCCGAGAAAGCCGGCCCGATCGCCGCGCTGCCCGAGTTGCTGCTGGTCATCGCCGCGCTCACGGGGGCGGTGTGCGTGCTGCTGGTGCCCGTTACTTATAAAGTGCGCCAACAGCCTCCGCCGCTCCCAATTTCGGTCGCCGCCGTGGTGATCGGCCTGGCCCCCTGGCTGGTAATCGCGGTGCTGGCGTTTTCGAACTGAAAGGTGAACCGGGAACCGTCGGGGACTGGCTCATTTTGCGAAGCCACTACGGACAACCTTGCTTTGTGGACTCTGCTGAGCAAAATGTGCCTGTCCCCTTCTCCGGGACGGTTTCCAGGTCGCGTCTAACAGGCAGTCCATGACCCAAACCGACTACGTTCGCCAGCAGCATCACGAGTTTGTCGCGGCATCCGACGTGGCCATGGCCGACGGGCGGCTGCAGAAGATCCTCGGTGAACTGGGCGATTCGCTCTGGCTTCGCAACCGACAGGCGTGGGAGGCGCTTACCGATTCCGACCAGGTTCGCGAGCGGGCCCGCGCCATCAAGGACGCCACGCTCGCCGAGCTCGACGTGCACCTCGCCACGCTCGAAGCCAGCGTTCACCGACTCGGCGGAAGCGTACACTGGGCCCCCACCGGCGACGACGCTTGCCGCATCGTGCTCGACATCGTCCGCCGGCACGCCGCCCGCAAGGTGGTCAAGTCCAAGTCGATGACCACCGAGGAGATCCACCTCAACCACGCACTGGCCGAAGCGGACGTTGAAACCATCGAGACCGACCTCGGCGAATACATCATCCAACTCGCCGGCCACCGCCCTTCGCACATCGTCGGGCCGGCGCTGCACCTCTCAGCCGACGACGTTGCCGGCATTCTCACCGAATCCGGCGGCACGCCGGTGCCCAGCGACCGACACCAAATGGCCGCCGTCGCTCGCGAGCGGCTACGGTCGCACTTCGCCCAGGCCGACGTCGGCATCACCGGCGCAAACTTCGCCGTGGCTGAAACGGGCACCATCGTGCTCGTGTCGAACGAAGGGAACGCCCGACTCACCACCACGCTCCCCAAGGTGCACATCGCCATCATGGGCATCGAGAAGGTGATCCCGCGGCTGGCCGACTTGCCGTTCTTCCTCAAGGTGCTCGCGCGGGCGGCCACGGGTCAGAAGCTATCGATCTACACCTCGCTCATCACCGGCCCGCGGCGCGAGGGAGAGCTCGACGGCCCCGACGAATTCCACCTGGTGATTCTCGACAACGGCCGCTCGCGCATTTTGTCCGGCCCGCTGCGCGAGAGCCTGTTCTGCATCCGCTGCGGCGCTTGCCTGAACGCCTGCCCCGTATATCGCAGCGTGGGCGGACACGCCTACGGCGGCGTGTACTCCGGCCCGATCGGCGCCGTGCTCACGCCGCTGTACGACGGCCTCGCGGCCAACCAGCACTTGCCGCACGCTTCGAGCCTGTGCGGCGCGTGCCAGGCCGCGTGCCCCGTGAAGATCGCCATTCCGCAAATGCTGATCGAACTCCGTGGGCAGCTTCACGACACGCCTGGCGGCAGCAACCGCTGGGAATCGTTCGCGTATCGATGGTGGTACCGCGTAGTGAAGAGTCCGTTCTGGTACGGCTGGGCAACGTGGCTGGCCACGCGCACGGTTGGACGATGGTTCCGCAAACGCGGCTGGGTGCGAAAGATGCCGGGCCCGGTGGCGAACTGGACCCAATCGCGCGACTTTCCCGCCCCCGCGCCCGAGCGCTTCCGCGATTGGTGGCGCAAAGAGGGACACCGCGACGATTGATGATGTTCGGCGCGGGTCTCCCGACCCCGCCGATGCTGAGACCGCAGGTCTCCACGGTTGAGACTTTGCGGTCGGCATGAGTGGCTCGGCCGGGAGACCGGCCACAACTTAGCGACCGGCCACAACGGGGAGACCGGCCACAACTTGGAGTGCAAGGAGCAGTGCCGTGAGCCGCGATGAATTCCTCGCGACAGTGAAGCAGGCCGCCGAAGCGGGTCGGGCTTGGCGCGTTCACACGAGCGACATGCCCGAAGGCACCGGCTATGTCGGCGCCGCAGGCGACTTGTGCGAGGCGATGGCCAGCGAAGTCGAAGCCGTCGGCGGACACGCGCACCTTGTCGACGACGACGAAGCCGCCCGTCGCGCACTGGTCGCATTGCTCGATCAGTACGAACCCAAGAGCGCGCTGTGCTGGCAGCATCCGCTGCTGGAGCGACTCGCGATCGATCGAGTGCTCTCGGATCGCGGCATCGCTCGCAGCGACCATGCTTCACTCGCCGCGCTGCCCTACGACCAGCAGCGCACCGCCATGCTCGCCGCCGACATCGGCATCACGAGCGCCGACTTCGCGATCGCGGAGACCGGCACGCTTGTCGTCTGCTCGCAGCCCGGTCGCGAACGCGTCGCGTCGCTGTTGCCGCCGGTTCACGTCGCCATCATCGAGCGCGATCAAATCGTGCCCGACCTGTTCGACGTATTC
>CAYQAJ010000401.1:0-3741 GCA_964415245.1 uncultured Pirellulaceae bacterium
GTTCGTCGGGGCGCAAACCCAGCAGATACCGAATCGCCAGAATCGGTGCATCGAGGCCCGTGAATAACTCATACGGTTGACCGGACTCGGGCGAAGCGTCGAGAGCCGGCTCGAGGGAAAGAGCGCTCGCGTCGCGATCGAATCGCACTACGCGCGACGTGCCGGCGATCGCGCCGCGCTCGTCGAACAAGCGCACTTCGCAGCCGGCCCAAAACGAATCGGGATCGCCGCGCCGTGCCGGGTCGACCAAGAGCGAAGCCGTTGAGCCCGGCGCTACCGTTCCCTTCATCGCGCCCGAGCTCAGCACTTTAGCGCGGAGCACGTTGCCGTCGGGCTTGCGCGCCAGGCAATCGGTGAACGTGCCGCCGACGTCGATCCAGAACTGCCAGGGGTCGCCGGTCATGCGTGCATCATCGCGCGGCCGGGCAAGAGCCGAGCCGCGTCACGGGCGCGATCAATCGCGGCCAAGTGATGCATTCCCGATGCAGGCCGCCACTATGTCGACTTGCCGCCGAGGGAGATCAGGTGCGAGTAGGTGCGCAGATACATGCGTCCGCCCGATATGGCCGGCGTCGAGCGGCTCGGTTCGCCGAGCGAGCTGCGTCCCAGCTCGCGGAACTCCTTTTCGGCGGCCAGCACCACGACTTCGCCGTCGTCCGAGATGCAGTAGATTCGGTTCCCCACGCACACGGGCGAGCCCGAGTAGCTGCCCCCCACGCGCTGGCTCCATTGCTTTTTTCCGCTGGCGGCGTCGACGCAGGTGACGATGCCGCTGTCCCACCACAGGAACACGAGATCACCGTTGGCGACCGGGGTGGGCACATAGGGCGCGCTTTCCGGCACTTTGTAAACCACTTCCGGCTTCGGTCCTGGCCGCACCGCCACCACGTAATTGCCACCTTGCCCCGATCCAGTCGTGCCAATCACCAGACCACCTGCCAGGATGGGCGAGCTCACCGTGCGCATGGTGAACACGTCGATGCCCCAGTTCTGTTTGCCAGTCTTGGGGTCGAGGCTGAACAGGCCCTCGGCCGTGGTGCAGCAGAGCAACTCGGGCAAGCCGCCCGGCGGCGTGTACACGCAGGGGACCGAATAGGAGGCGGTCTTAATTTTGCGCGGCGTCCGCCACCTGATCTTCCCGGAATCGCGGTCGACCGCCACCACGAAACTCTCTTTGGGTCGAACAGCGTCAGGGGCCATACTCTCGGGCTCCTGCGAGCTTTGGATCACCACCAGATCTTCGTAGAGCATAGGCGAGGTGCCGAATCCGTGCTGGCTGACCCAGGGACCGAGGTCGACATCCCATACGTCGTCGCCGTCGTGGGTTAGTGCCACGAGCGACGTGCGGTCCGGGTTCGACCAGGCAACATACACGTGCTCGGCGTCGACCGCCGGCGTGCAGGAAGCATAGCTGCTGCGAGCGTGCAATTTGTGGGGCTTGCCCGGGAATTCGCGCCGCCACAGCTCGTGGCCGTCGACCGCCGAGAGGCAGAGCACGTAGCGCTCCGCCGTGTCGGGATCGGCGCTCAGCAAAAAGATGCGGTCACCCCAAAGCACGGGTGACGAATGTCCCACGCCCGGCAGTTCCACGCGCCAATTGTAGTCGGCCTCGGTCCACTCGGCGGGAATGGCGGTGGCGTCACTATGCCCCGTCCCGTTGGGACCGCGGAAACGGGTCCATTCTTGTGCGTCGGCGGCCGCAAGGGATGCCAAAACGACTGCGCATGCCAAGGTCGCTCGGATTGCCGCAACGTGCATCGCGTAGTTCCTAGTCGTGAGAGTCGTTATCGGGAGTGGGGGAGTGGGGGAGTCGGCGACAAATCGAGTACCTCGCCGCACGTTATGCGGAACCCGCCCCGCCAGCCAAGATTACTTTACCGCCGGCGTGCCGACCAGTCTCCACCGCGGGATTCTTCCCGTTCGATGAGGCTGGCACATGCGGCTCGTCGGTCCGCAGCCGCGCCGCACTGCGCCCGCATAGCATCGTCACCGCGTCGACCACGCGCCAATCCATCCAGCGGCGATCGGGGTCGATCCCTCCCACCCCGACGTACCCCATGTGCCCGCCCTGCGGGGTAACGTGCAGGCGGACGAACTCGGATCGGGGGTATGCGTCGAACATTTCCACCGGGATCAGAGGATCGTCGGCGGCCGTAAGCAGGAGAGTGGGCACGGTGATATCGGCCAGGTAAGGGCCGGAGCTGGCATAAGCGTAGTATTCCATCGCTCCCTCGAAGCCGATGACCCGCGACGTGAATCGCTCGTCGAACTCGCGCAACCGCGGTGGCAGGCGCCGCAGGGGAATGTCGACCAGGTCGGCGACCGACTTGCGGCGGTTGCGCACGATCTGCTCCAAATGCGCTACGAACGACCGGTCGTACAGGCGATTGGCGCCGCGACGAATGTTCCTGGCGCAATAAACCAAGTCGATGGGGGGAGCCAAGGTAATGGCGCCGACCAGACGGTGCGGCGCGGCGGCGCCGTATTCCCCCAGCATCTTGAGCGCGATGTTGGCACCCATCGAGAAGCCCGCTACTACGACCGGAGACGCGCAGCAGGTCGACAGCACGTATTGAACCGCAGCGGCCAGGTCTTCGCTGCTGCCGGCGTGCGCGTGGTGTCGCGCCGTATGCTGGCCGGCCCCGCACCCGCGCAGGTCCAGGCGGAATGCCCGCACTCCCCGAGCGTTAAGCCTCTCGGCAATGCGACCCAGGTAGGGCGAAGCATGGCAGCCCCCCAGGCCGTGCACCAGCAGGCAGACTCCTTCTTCCGGCCGCCAGCCGGCGGGAGTGTCGTCGTGCAGCACCAGCAGGTCGCCATCGGGAAGCGGCACATGATGCTGCCGGGCGCGGTAACGCGGCCGATAGCCGGGCAGAAAGGCGCCGGCGATCGTCTGAACATGGCCGCCGCGCAAAAGCGGATGGGGGCGGAACGCGGGGAGCGTCAGGTCGATCATGGGCGGCAATGGCTCGGGTGGCGGTGTAGGGCCCGCGAAAGCGTCGATCGATTGATAATTTGGATTAGACGAGGAAGCAGGCGAGCTGGCAAGCGCAAACTGACCCGGGCGACAAGGTAGTTAGTGTACGGCAGCCCGAACGCCAGTGCAAACGTTTCGCGCAGCGCGCTTGGCCGTGGGGTGGGGCTGCCTGACGACATCCTCTCACCGCTCGATGCCGTACTCCTCGATCTTGCGGTACAGCGTGGCGCGGCCGATTCCCAGCATCTTGGCGGCCTCGGGAATCCGTCCGCCCGTGCGATTCAGGGCCTGCTTCATGATCTTGCGCTCCCAGTAATCGAGCCGTAGCGATTCCAAGTGCGAATCGGACGGCTCCAAAAGACCCATGTCTTCAGGCTCGATAGCATGTCCCTCGGCTAGCACGACGGCGCTGTCGATCACGTTGCGCAACTGCCGCACATTGCCAGGCCAGTGGTAGGAAACAAGCTTGTGGCGTGCGGTGTCGGTGAGCAGCAAGCCGACGCGGCCGTGTTGCGTGCTGAAATGCTCGAGGAAGAAATCGGCCAACAGCTCGATGTCGCTTCCCCGCTCGCGCAGTGGAGGAATGCGAATCTCGAAGGCGGTCAGGCGGTAGAAAAGGTCTTCGCGAAACCGCTTTTCGCGCACGTATTGGCTGAGGTTTTGCAAGACCATCGCCAGCTTCTCATCGTCGCCGTGGCGATGAAGCGCGAGACCGTAAGTTGCCAGGCTGTAAACGGCCAGCCGGGTACGGTCGCGATAGAGGT
>CAYQAJ010000402.1:0-3734 GCA_964415245.1 uncultured Pirellulaceae bacterium
GGCTGGCCTCCGCTTGCGGACGCGGCGGGAAACCCCAGCCCGGCCGCTTCGTTCTCCAGCACCTTGAGCTGAAGCTCGATGATCTCGTCCTTGACCTTCTCGCGGGCTTGATACTGCTTTCGCAACTCACCGATACGCGATTCGATTTCCTTCACCGCCTTCTCGCGGGCCTGCATGTCGGCGGTGAAAACCTCGACGAGCGTTTGCCGCAGGGCGTCCTTCGCTGCCTGCTTCTCATCCTTGGTTTTGGAGTTGCGCAGATTCTCGACGGCGGCGTCCATGCTCTTGCTGGCCGCTTGCTGAGCGGCTCCCATGTTGCCGAAATAGCCGCCCGGCATTGCCCCTGCGTTCCCGAAACTGTTCCCGGGGCGGTACATCGCGCCCATATTGCGATAAGGCCGCGGCGGCCCGGCGCCTTCCGGGGTGTTTCGCGGCGCGAGTTGTTCGAGCAGTTGAATCGCGAGGCGCGCCTCGGCTTGCGTTTCCGGCGATGCGGTGATGACAAGACTATTGGTGCGCTCGTCCGCGCGGATCTCGGCCGTTCCGCGCAATGAGTTCGCCAGCAGCTTGGCCCACTCTTCGGCACTCCCGCCGTGAATGGGATACGAGACAACGAGTTGCGTCCCACCGTAATCGCCGGTTGAAGAGTCGTCGCGATTGCGCCGCGTCGAACGCGATCGCTGAGCAACTTGCATCATGATCATTCCGCGAATCTCACGCTGCATCTCCGGCGGAGCGGAGACAACGACGGCCTTAAGCTTTTCATGCCGCTGAATGTCTGCCCTTCCGCCGTACTGATTGACCAGCGACGCCACGATGGCGTCCACATCGGCATCGGCATCGTCGATTGGATACACGACCGTGGATTGCGCGTCGCGCCCGCCGCTATCGTTCTCGCCGGAAGACCCGCGTCCCCCGCTGGGGCCCCCGAGTCCGCCGGACGGCCCAAAGCGGAAACCGCCCCCGCCGCCCCCGCTCGGAGTGGCTTCCTCGCCGCGGTCCAGTTCTTGGATCAGCGCCTCAATCGTGTTTTGCAAGTCGGCCGGCGCCCTTACGATCAGCGCATTGGTGCGCACGTCGACGGCGATATTCGACTGAGCCGCATACAGATCCGTCAACACTTTTGCCACACTTTCGGACGAAGCGTTCTGGAGGTGATAGACCACAATCTCGCCCTTTACCGCCGGCTCCGCCACCGGCGCAGGGCCATAGCCTCCGCCGAACACACCGCTGCCGGACACCGCTGCCTCGCTGTCGCGACGATCCGAAAACCCAGGCGTGCCGGTGACTCGCACCGCCATCACAATGCCCTGATCCGTGGCCTCGACCAGGTGGTTGCGCGGCACATACACCTCTTCGGTGCTTTTCGCCGGCAGCACAACCTGCTCCGGCATGAGCTGCACGTCGTCCAGCACGAGCGACTTCACGGGCAGTCCCGGCGACGTGAAGTACAGAATGAACCGCACGGGCCGCTTTTCGTCGCCGGAGGCCGACTTGGCGACGTATACCGGCAAACCGAGCTTGATTCGTCCGTCATCGCCGGAACGCGTTTGCCCGTACACCTCGACCCGCGGCGTGGGCGAATCCTGCTTTGGCGCTTCGCGGAAGATATCGACAATGACTCCCTCGATCGGTTTGGCGTCGCCGCCGATGAACTGCGTGAGGCACTCCTTCCTCAGCACGACCGGCTTTTGGATGTCGCCCCCCTTGAAGTTCGGTGCTCCGAGTGGCGGTGGCGTCGCGCCGCTGTCACCCTGATCCTCCGGGATGGAAACGGGAGCCTTAATGGTCGTGCCGCTGGCAGCGTCGGCAGATGCTGGTACGTCGACGCGGCTTGCCGGCGGTTCGTCAACGCGCGGCGTCGGCTCCGCTAGCTTTGCCGGTGCACCGTCGGCCTGCGTAGTGGTCCCAGCGGCCTGCTCCGACGTATCGGCGACCTGGACTGCTGCCTGCCCGAGAAGCCATGCCCCCGGTATGACCAAGGCACACGTGGCGACGGCGCCGATGAGCGTGATTTTACTGGGCCTCATGGTTCGGCTCCTTGATATCTGGTTCCGGGAAGGGATAGGGATAGGTTTCGAGTGATTCGACGCTGCCCGACAAGGCTTCCAGCTCCTCCGCCGCTTGCGCGGTGGGGCTGGGATCGACGGCCATCAGTTCGTCGAAAGCCGATTGCGCGTCGTCGGCGCTCGCGTCAGTGAGTCCGCCATCCGGCGGTCCGGCGGTAGCGCCCGCTGAATCACCGCCGGGACGCGCATTCGTGAACCAGGGGCGCGCAATCAGCGCTATTACTACCAACACAATGACCGCCGACGCCGACGCGCCGATCCACATCGTGCGCGTGAACCGCGCCGACCGCCGCGGTCGGCCGACCTTGCCGCTCTGCACGTCCGACAACACCTGCGCCAGCGCCTGCTGCAAGTCGCCCGCCGTGGCCAGCCGCCGATTCGGATCCTTTTCCAGCAACTGGTCGATGATCGCCGAGAGCGCTTCGGGCACCTCCGCGTTGCACTGGCGGGCCGGCCGATGTGGGTCGTGGCAGATTCGCTTGAGCACCGCCATCGGCCGATCGGCCCGAAATGGCGGATGCGCCGTCGCCATGAAGTACAGCACCGCCCCCAGGCTGAACAGGTCCGACCGATGATCGAGTGGGCGCCCGTCCGCTTGCTCGGGCGACATGTAATGCGGGGTGCCGGCAACCACGCCGGTGTGCGTGAGGCTGGCGTCGTCCGACGCACGCGCCAGGCCGAAGTCGGTCAGATAGGCCCGCTCGACTCCTTTTTCCAGCAGGATATTGCCGGGTTTCACGTCGCGATGGACCAGCCCCTGCGCGTGTGCCGCCGCGAGCCCCGATGCCGATTGCAGGCCGATGCGCAGTATCTCGCGCACGCTCAGCGGTCCTTCCCGTTCGACGCGGGCTTGCAGCGACTCGCCGGGAATGAACTGCATCACCAGAAACGGGCTGGCCTGCTCCGACTCGACGTTGTGAATCGGCACCACGTGCTCGTGTACGACTGCCGCCGCGGCTCGCGCTTCGCGGGCAAACCGCTGCCGCGCCGCGCCGACTCGCGCCAAGTGCGGAGCTAGGAGTTTGATCGCCACCGGGCGGTTCAATTCGGAATCGAACCCCTTGAGCACGATGCCCATGCCGCCCGAGCCGATGATCCGCTCGATCTCGTAGCGGCCAATGCGTCCCAGCATCTCGGGGTGCGACGGGGCTGATAGCATCGCCTGCACGGTCGATTCGTCGACGGCGGTCGGACGTAGCATGGCGCACTCCGGCGACCGGTACCGGCTGAGCGTGCCCGAACCCGGCGGATCGCCCTCGACCGGATGCAGCATGTCGCGCTGCGCGACCCAGTAGTCCGCTTCGGCCGAAAGCTCGGTGAGCCGCCGCTGGCAATCGGGGCACGAGTCAACGTGACTGGCCGCGCGGCGAAACAGGTCGGAGTCCTCGTCCCCTTCCAACAGGACATACAGGTTGTCGTCGTTGCAAGGACTGGAGCGAACGGTCATTGAGTTTGCTCCTCGTGCTGGCGAATCATGTCGCGAATTCGCTTCGTGACGCGGCTGCGGGCGATGTACACGCTGCCCACGCTCATGCCGTACTCGCGGGCCACCTCGGCGATCGGCCGCTGCTCGACGCTCGTTAGCCAAAAAACCATCCACTGCGGCTCCGACACCTGGTTGCGAACGCATTCGGCCGCCCAGCGAAACAACTCGCGGCGGTATTC
>CAYQAJ010000403.1:0-3715 GCA_964415245.1 uncultured Pirellulaceae bacterium
GGGCGCCGTGGGCGAGGGCCAGAGGCTCAACGGGGCGCTGGCCGAGCGGTTTCTGAAGTACGTGTTCGGCCGCGTGCTGGCCGACTGCCGCGAGGACATGCAGTTCTTCAACGAGCGAATCGACAACACCGTCATCGCCACGCTCGAAGGAATCGTCGGCAGCCAGTTCGTCCGCCTCCCCTACACCGAGGCGATCGAGATTCTCGAAGCCAGCGGGCAAACGTTTGAGTTCCCCATTTCGTGGGGCACCGACCTGCAATCGGAGCACGAGCGCTACCTGACCGAACAAAAATTCCGCTGCCCGGTGATCCTGTACGACTACCCGGCCACGATCAAGCCGTTCTACATGTACGTGAACGACGACGGCCGCACAGTTCGGGCCATGGACGTGCTGGTACCCAAAGTGGGCGAGATCATCGGCGGCAGCCAGCGCGAACACCGGCTCGACGTGCTCACGCGCCGCATGGCCGAACAAGGGCTCAAGGCCGACGACTACTGGTGGTACCTCGACCTGCGCCGCTACGGCACGGTGCCACACGCCGGCTTCGGCCTGGGCCTGGAACGCACGGTGCAATTCATCACCGGCATGACCAACATCCGCGACGTAATCCCCTTCCCCCGCACGCCGGGAAGCGCGGAGTTTTGAGGGACGAGTGGCAGATGACAACCGGAGAGGCAGCGATGAATGGTTCGATGTCAAACGTCGTGAAACGATCAATCCTCGCGGTCATTGCATGTACCGTTCTCATTTCATTCGGAGCCCCGCCGCTTATGGCTCAGGTGCTCGATCATCAGAAGTTGCTCGATGGGCAGACGTTTTGGGATAACCGCGACTGGGACTGGTACAAGGCGACCATTCCCTTCTTTGAATGTCCCGATGCCGACATCAACACCACGTACTACTACCGCTGGGAGGTGGTGACCAAGCATCTCACCTACGGCTCGCCCAATAGCGGGTACTCGTTTACCGAGTTCATCGACCGGCCGTTCTGGTCGGGGGCGTATGGGGCGATAAGCTGTCCGGCGGGGCATCAGCTCTATGAGGTGCGGTGGCTGCGCGATGCGCGCTACGCGCACGACTACGCCCGCTACTGGTTCCGCACGCCGGGGGCGCAGCCGCGTCGCTATAGTTGCTGGCTGGCCGACGCGGTGTGGGCCGTGCAGCAGGTTCACCCCGATCGGAAGTTCACGGTCGATCTCTTGCCCGACCTGGTGGCCAACTACGACGAGTGGCAAAAATCGCACTACGTGCCCGAGGCGGGACTGTTCTGGCAGACCGGCCACGACGACGGAATGGAGATCAACATCAACAGCCGGCAGACGGCCGACACGGTTCGCGGCGCGCCCGGCTACCGCCCCACGATGAACGCCTACATGTGGGCCGACGCGCGGGCCATCGCCGAAATCGCCCAAATGGCCGGCGACGCCGACACCGCCAAACAGTTCACGCAGAGGGCCGCCGATCTCAAGCACCGATTGCAAGAAAAACTGTGGGACGACAAGCGCGAGTTCTTTTTGCACATGTACATGCGCGACGAGGAGCGCGAGGGGCACAAGATCGAGGCGAACACGCTCACGTACCAGACCGGCCGATATGCCGACGACTCGCACGGGCGCGAGCTCATCGGCTACGTGCCGTGGCAGTTCAACCTTCCCGATGCGGGCTACGAGGCGGCGTGGCAGTTCTTGATGCGCCGCGACGGATTCTACGCCAAGTTCGGCCCCACGACCGTCGAGCGGGACGACCCGCAGTTCCTCATCTCGAAAACGTGCTGCGTGTGGAGCGGGCAATCGTGGCCCTACGCCACCACGCAAACGCTCGCCGCGATGGCCAACCTGCTCAACAACTACGACCAGGAGTACGTCACGAAGGACGACTACGTGAAGCTGCTGCGAGTGTATGCCCGCACGCATCGCAAGGAGGGCCGGCCCTACATCGCCGAGGCGGCCAACCCCGACAACGGCTCGTGGGAAGGGCACGACAGTTTCAACCACAGCGAGCACTACTTTCACTCGGGCTACTGCGACCTGGTGATTACCGGCCTGGTGGGGTTGCACCCGCGCGACGACGACGTGGTCGAAGTGCGGCCGCTTGCGCCCGACAACTGGGATTACTTCGCGCTCGACAACGTGGCTTACCATGGGCACGACCTGGCGATTGTGTGGGATCGCACGGGCGAGCGGTACGGCCTGGGGGCGGGGCTGCACATTTTGGTCGACGGCAAGAAGGCGGCGACGGCCGAGCGGTTGGAGAAGCTGACGGCGCGATTGCCGGAAGCGCCGGCGCAAGAGAGTTCGCGGGGGCGCGATGGAGAAGCCGACCGCGACACGCTGCCGCTCAACTACGCCGTGAACAACGACGGGCGGCACTACCCGCGGGTGCTGGGCTCCTACGCCAGCGGCAAATCACACTTGGCGGCCATCAACGACGGCAATTACTGGTATCACGTTTCGCCCCCCAACCGCTGGACGACCGAGGGATCGGACGCAAGCGAGCACTGGTGCGGCGTCGATTTTGGCACGCTTCGCACCATCGACACGGTGAAGCTGTATCTGCTCGACGACGGCGAGGGAGTTTTGGCGCCGGCGAGCTACCGGGTGCAGTACTGGCACGGCGACGATTGGGCCGACGTGCCCGAACAGTTGCGCGCGCCGGCCGAGCCGACGGGTCATCGAAGCAACGTGGTCGGGTTTAAGCCGCTGGAAACGGCCAAGCTGCGGGTCGTGCTCGTTGCGCGCGAAGGGGCGGCCGTGGGACTTACCGAGCTCGAAACGTGGGGCCCGGGCACATTGCCGCTCGAACCGGTGCCCAATCCCGAGGGGAATCTCGCACTGCGGGAAGAGGGCAAGGAATTCCCCAAGGCGTCGGCGTCGTGGACTTCGCAGTACGACAAGGTGGAGATGGCCAACGACGGCATCAGCAATTTCCGGCCCGGCCCGCACAACCGCTGGACGAGCTACGAGTCGCCGCATGACAGCGACTGGCTCCAGATTGACTTTGGCCGCAAACAAACGGTGGGCCGGTTGGAATTGCACATCTACGACGACGGCGGCGGCGTGCAGCCGCCGGACTCGTACAATGTGCAGTATTGGGACGGCGACGATTGGCGCGACGCGGCGAATCAAAAACGCTCGCCCGAATTGCCGGCGGGCGGGCTAGTAAATACGGTGAAGTTCGATCCGTTCGAGTCCGACAAGTTCCGCGTGGTTTTCCAGCACAAAGGCAAGTCCCGCAGCGGCCTCACCGAAATCGAAGCCTGGCCCAAGTGAGTTGTGCAAAAGTTGACAACCGACCCAAGCCCACCGACTGCCGTCGGTGGGGTTCCGACCAACAACGGAGAGAAACGATGTGTCGAATCACAATCTCATTCACCTGCCTTTTGACCGTTCTTGCGCTCGCCACCGTCGCCGCTCGTGCCGCCGACCACACCACCGATTCGCTCGAAACGGTCCAAAAAAACCTGAACGACAAGAAGGCCATTCTGCTCGACGTGCGCGAGGAGAGCGAATGGAATTCGGGCCACCTGTCGCAGGCGCTGCTCGTTCCCTTGAGCAAACTGCGCGCGGGCACCGACCCCAAGGAGCTGGCACCCTCGCTCGACGAGGAAAAGATCATCTACTGCCACTGCGCCAGTGGCCGCCGCGTACTGCCGGCCGCCGACATCCTCAAAGAACTCGGCTACGACATCCGCCCGCTCAAGGCCGGCTACAAGGA
>CAYQAJ010000404.1:0-3706 GCA_964415245.1 uncultured Pirellulaceae bacterium
AAGTGCATCCTGACGCACGGCGGAGGCCAGCCCCCCCGCGGCGTGCGGCGGCTGCTCAGCCGGCTGCACAATGAGCTGAAGCTGCCCGTGTACTGCCTGCTCGATAACGACCCCTGGGGGTATTACATCTACAGCGTCATCAAGCAGGGCTCGATCAACCTGGCGTACGAATCGAAGCGGATGGCGATTCCCGACGCCCGCTACCTCGGCCTGCGCAGCCTCGACTTTGACCGCTGCTCGCTCGACGCCAGCGTGACGATCAAACTCAGCGACACCGACATCAAACGGGCCAAACAAATCGCCGCCTACCCGTGGTTCGAGAGCAAGCGGCCGTGGCAAAAGGAAATCGAGCGAATGCTCACCAACGGCTTCAAACTGGAAGTCGAAGCGCTGATGAGCAAAGACATTAGCTACGTGACCGAGGAGTACGTGCCCACGCGGCTGCGGGACCAGGATTTTTTGGATTAGGTCAGCTCCCGCATGCCAGTTCGGTTCGCCGATGGCTGCGATAGTGCCCCCGCAAACGAAATGTCCTGACTTGACAAGTTGAAAAAAAGGACATATCATTGCTAAGCAGCAAGCGCGTCGGGCGGCAGGTATACACGACGCCCGAGGGGTGGCCCGTGCCTTTCGATTTGCCGCTGCCGGTTGCCCTTCGCCGCGCTCGGTGGAAGGTGAAAATCCGCGACAAGGAGTCGCGAGAGCCGCCTCACATGACGATCCTTCGAGGCACCCGAGCCTGGCGGATCAACCTGCGGACGGGTGAGTTCATGGATGCTGATCCCGCCCCGTCCGACGTTCCTGCCCGGATCGTGGCGATGATTCGCCAGCACGAAACCTGGCAGCAGCTTCGCGCCACGTGGGATGAGATGTACCCGAACAATCCCGTTTCAAGTGCGGAGGAGGAGGGGGAATAAAACCGATGGCGACTAAGCTGGTGAACAACCGACACCGGTCCGGGGTCTTTCTCCTGGATCGCGCCGCCAAGCGGGCAGTGACGTTTGCGCCGCTGCGGCCGCGCGTTGTCTCCACGCGCGCCGATCTACGCAGCTCCTTGGCGTGCGCCACCAAGGATTCGCTTTGGGTGAGCTATGCTCCTGATCTGACGTACGCGCTCGTGAAGCGCGTGGCCGCCAATCCGCCCTCGCTCGGGCTGGGATTGTTCGTTCACTCTCTCGACGTGCAATCGATTCCTGCGCTGTCGTCTGCGTTTCGGCGAATCGCGTTCACGCCCAATGGCGGGTTTTTGCCTGCCGTCGAGTTGGCCGAGGTTTTGAGCGTGGACAATCGCTCCGATCTCTTTATCGGCGGCTTCGTGAACCGGCCGACCGAGACGATTACGTTGTGGCGCGGGAATCTGGAGTCGCTCACCGTTCCGTTCTCGGCCTTCCCGCGATCGGGCGACGGCGCCGAGCCGGACTTTGACGATTTTTCGATAATGGACTCCGGCCAAACCGTGCGGCTGGGCCAATACGAAGCTGCGGCCGACGCCATTCTGTACGAGTTCGATCCCGAGTATCGGCGGCGGATTTCCAAGAAGCGCCTCAAGGAAGACCGATCGTTCGGCGCCGCGCTACGCCGCCTCCGCAAACAGCGCGGCCTCCGCCGAGAAGACTTCGAGCCCGAGATTTCGGCCAAGACGGTGGCGCGCATCGAACAGAGAGCCGTGACGCGCATTCGCCCAAAAACGCTCGCGGCCCTCGCCAGCCATCTTGGCGTGGAGCCCGATGATATTGCAACATTTTGAAGCGTGGGCGCGAATCGTCCACCTTTTCACGAGTGCCCATGTCCGAACCGAAGAAACCCGCTGCGTTGGCCGAATACCCCGTCGTCGTCGCGATCCCCATTCAGTGGGGCGATCAGGATGCGTTTGGGCACGTGAACAACACCGTGCCCATTCGCTGGTTCGAATCGGCTCGCGTGGTGTACATGGAGCAAAGCGGGCTGGGGCACATGATGTCGAACGACGGCCTGGGGCCGATTCTGGCGGCCATCAGTTGCCAGTACCGCAAGCAACTCAACTATCCCGACATCGTACACGTAGGAGCACGAGTCACGCGGTTGGGAAAGAGCAGCATGACGATCGGGCACGCCGTTTACAGCGAAGCGCTGAATGCTATTGCCGTCGAGGGGGAATCGGTGATCGTGGCATTCGACTACCCGGCCAATCGGCCGCGCCGCGTGCCCGAGGAGATGCGAGTGCAAATCGAAAAACTCGAAGGCAAGTCGTTCGAGTAAAGGCCTTTCCAAGAACCGTCCAGAGAAGGGGACAGGCACATTTTGCTCCGCGGACTGCGCAAAATGAGCCAGTCCCCGACGGTTTTTGGATAAGCTGTAAGCCGCACCGAGATGGATGAAAACGCATTCCGCATCGTACTCTTGGTGCTGCTGGCGATTATGATTCCCGTCGGCGCGGTCTTTCGCATTCGCTCGCAGGCCACACGTGAAAAGCTCGACCGCCTGCAGGAAGGCGTTTTCGTGATGATCGGGCTGCGCGTGACGGCCCTGTTCGAGTTTCTGGGTTTCGCGGCCTACATGATCGAACCCAGGTGGATGCAATGGTCGGCCATGCCCTTGCCCGACTGGCTGCGTTGGGGAGCGGTGGCTCCGGCGGTAGTTTCCATCGGCTTGATGTTCTGGTCCTTCGCCAGCCTCGGCCGGAACCTGACCGATACCGTCGTCACTCGCTGGGAGCATCACCTTGTCACAAACGGGCCGTATCGCTGGGTGCGCCATCCGCTGTACACGGCGTGGACGCTGCTTTTTGCGAGCTGGTGCGTCATCAGCGCCAACTGGTTCCTGGGGGCTGCCGCGGCGGTGGTGATGCTGTTCTTGATCGTGCGAACGCGGCGGGAGGAGCAGCTTCTGATCGAGCGATTCGGCGACGAGTACCGCGACTACATGCGAACTACCGGGCGGTTTCTGCCGCGAATCGGGTGACCGCCGCAACGCAATCCACGGAATGTGTAGAATATCGTGCGCTGGTCGACGTCAGTCGACTTTCTTCGCGGATTGCTGCTGCAAGGGGGCAGGCGTGCAAATCTCGCGCGAGCAAGAGACGGGAATCCATCGGGCGGCATGCCAGTGGGTGGCGGCGGCCGCAGCAGGCCGAGTGCGCAAAGTGGAGTCGATCGCGCGCGCCGAGGTCATCGAAACGACGCTCGGCGGCCCGCTCACCGGCCTGTTCGTTACGTTGCGGTGTGAGGGCCGACTGCGTGGCTGCTACGGCACATTCGGCGGACGCGAACACGCCGATTTGAGTGCCTGGCTGAAGGCCGCCGCGGTCGGCGCCGCGATACACGACCCACGATTTTCCGCCCTCGCCGCCGACGAAGTCCCGGGACTGTTGGTCGAAGTGTCGCTGTTACACTCGACGCGGTTGATCCCGCCGCCCCCATCGGCGCGACCGAACGCCATCACGATCGGCCGGCATGGGCTCGACATCACACGCGAGCGCAGGCGTGGCTTGCTCTTGCCGCGAGTGGCGGTCGATTTGCGGCTCGACGCGAAAGGCTTTCTGAATCAAGTATGCCTAAAGGCCGAGATGGAATCCGACGCTTGGCTCAGCGACGTGACCGAGCTGCACACGTTCGAGGCGCACTGCTTCGGCGGCCGGTGGGTCGGCGAGTAAGAGCTTATCCGAAAACCGCTGGGGACTGGCTCATTTTGCGCAGTCTGCGGAGCAAAATGTGCCTGTCCCCTTCTC
>CAYQAJ010000405.1:0-3688 GCA_964415245.1 uncultured Pirellulaceae bacterium
TCTCTCTTCGAGATCAACAGCGCGTCGAGGGCCCCGCTGGTGAGCAGCGTCCGCTCGACCGGCCACGCCGGCTTGCCGCTGTGCATCATCTGCTCGATGCCGCGCACAAGGTAGGTAAAGTGCATGAAGGGCCGCGCCTCCTGCGTCCAGAACAGCGTCGACTCGACCGAGTCGTCGTCGTACCGCCACGCCACCGACCACTCGCCGACCGCGCCGTTGAGCGTCAGCACGTTGGCCCGCAGGCCGTCGCTATAGTCGATCACGAACAGCACCGGCTCGGGCACCAGCTCTTCGAGTTTGTAATCCGCCGGCAGCGGCCGCTCCTTGAACCGCGAAATCGCCTCCTTGAGCAGCGCCGGGTCGTACACGGCTTCGCGGCCGGCCCGCCACACCGCGTCGCCCGTGAGGCACTGCACCTGGCGGATGGCGGTCTCGCCCCCCTTGCGCCGCTCGGCGAGCGTTTGCACCATCTCCATGGCGTGGAACCCGTAGGCGTCGAGGGTGTGGTAGCTCACCGCCACGATCTGCTTCAGCTTCGCGTCGCGGCGGACGTCGGCCGGCGGATACCGCCACAGCACCGGGAGCGACGACCCTGCCATCATCGGGAACTTCATCCGCGCCGCCGTGTCGTAAATCCACTTGGCGTCCTCCCAGTTGTCGGCCAGGTGCTTGTCGCAAAACACCGGCACAACGCGGCCGCTCGACTCGAACACCTTCACAATCTCGCCGAACAGCCGCCGCTTGGGATAAATCGTTTGCCCCGTGTCCGACTTGGGATAGTCGCCGTGCTCGGCCACCAACAGCACGCCATCGACCGCCAGCTTGTCGGTGCCCAGCGTGAGCGCCCCGGCCACGGTGTCGTAGATGGGCACGTGGTACTTCTCGGCCAGTCGCCGGCTGATGTCGCTGTCGGGCACCTGATCGGTGTAGAGCGCGACCAGCTTCAGCTTCGGCCGCCGCCCCTTGCCGTCGAGCGTTTCGGTCTCCAAGAGCCGGCTGACAATCACGTCGGCATGCGAGTTGTGGTGATAGGCCGTCACCACCGCCGCGACATTGACCGTTTCCTGCGCATCGGCCCCGCCGCCATCGGGCTCATCGGCCGACGCCGGCGAAGCGAACGCCACGACCAGCCAACAGATGGCGGCAAGGACGAACAGTGCCGGGCACACGCGTCCGAATTCCTCGTCTTTCCGAAGTCGGAGCATAGTCGAGAGTTCCGAGTCGAGTGTCAGAAGCCGGAAAAACAGCAGGTCGCCGCATTAACAGCGGCCCATTCCTACTCGGTGCCACACTCGGCCAAGTGCCGCTGACTTGTCCGTGCGCTCCTGGAATTGTGCCGTCCACGATGCTCCGCCTGCAAGTGCCGCCGACAGCGGAAAGCGACCTGGTCGAGGGCTTGGAGAAAAACGAGGCGAAAAAACGGGCCGATAACGGAGGGGTAAACGGTAAAAACCGAGGACGGCATGTCGTTTTGGCCTCTGCGATGTCGCATTTCGCGTCCCCACGTCGCGGGCGACGCAGCGAGGAGGAAGGCTTGAGGCTTGAGGCTTGAGGTTTGAGGCTTGAGGCTTGAGGTTTGAGGCTTGAGGGGTGGGAGCCGACCGCTTTCCGCACTCTGAATTTGCATCCCGCATTTTGCAGTCCCCACTTCCGGCGTGGTGCGCAAAACCCGCCGCGCGCACCGGAAACCCGGTACTGGGGGCCCCACTGCGGTGCGCGCAGGCCCTTCGGCGCACCACGGACGGCCGAATCAAAACCCGACGCGTGAGCGAGGCGCGGCGCCAGTGCACGGTGCAAATCCGTCGGGGACTGGATCATACTGCGGAGTCCGTTGTCAGTTGTCCGTTGTTTAGTTGTAAGCTGGCCATCATCAGGTCGGCTGAAAACTGAACACTGAAAACTGAAAACTCTGGGTATGCCTGTCCCCTTCTCCGAGACGGCATGGTAAATCGAAAGTCGGAAATACGGCCGTCGCATGGTCTGCCGCCTCTGGTCATTGGGACTTTCGGCGAAGGCGGAGCGGTCATTCGCCGCCTGCCGGCTCTCGTCTCGGGACGCTGGATTCTCGACAATGCGAATTCTACGCCTCGCGGTTGAACAAGTCAATACAACTTATTGATAACTTGTTACGGTTTCTGGGGTTGCGTTGGCCGCTTCGCCTGTCCGCCGGCCTGCAAGGCCGATTCCGTCAGCCCAGGCTGAAGGCCTGGGAACGAAGGGCCCGTCATCCCACCCTCCCCGGCCCTGTAGGGGGCCATTCAACGGCGCGATCCGACCTCATCGGCGCCGCATTGTTGAACGACCCCTTCAGGGTCGGATCGTTCGCATTGGGCATTCCGCTTCCCAGGCCTTCAGCCTGGGCTGGCAGAACGACCCTGTTAGGGTCGCAGAGGATGCCTACGAATCCCGCTGCCGGAACGGCATGCGGGGTGGGGCGGTTTGCCAGAGGAGGTCGATTTCGTCGGGCGTCAGGCCGTAGGCTTCGTTCACCAGGTTGCCGAGTTGGCGTGCACGCCGTAGTGATTCGGCACGATGACAGCGTGGCTCGCCCTGGGCTGGGTTACCGCGAGAGCCAGCAGTTTACCCGGTCGAGCGGCGGAATCCACAGTCGAAAGAGTCGGACGGGCCGGCTGGTGCTTTTGGAGGTCACAATTTGTGGCCTCAAAGCGGCAGGCTCTTTCGCGGCACGCGCGGTTACTTCGCCCGCGGAGAGGGGATCGCGTGCAGCGTGAACGGGGCCAGCGTGGTCAGGTACACCGTGCCTTCGCGCGACGCGCAGATACCCATGATCGTGTAACGCGGCACCAAGGTGCCGTCGTCGGCTTTGACCACGCCGTGATGCCAGGGGAGCGGCTTGCCCTCGGCGTCGACAAACTCGGTGTAGTCCGGGTTGCGGATGGCGATCGGTCCGTAATCGGTCGGTGCCGCTTCGCCGCTGCGATAGCTCACCAGCCGCAGCAATTGGCGGCCGTCGTCGTATGTGGCCGCCACGCCGGCCCACACCGTACCGTCGGGCCCCACGCACAGGGCGCGGCAGTCGGTGCTTTTGGCATCGGCGATGAGCTTGCCCAGGCTGCGGCCGGGGAGTGTGTCGCCCTCGGCTGTGAGGTCGTAACTGTAGAGCTGGTTGCCGCTCATGGCCACCGAGTACAGCGTCTTACGGTCGGGCGAAATGTCCCAGTTGATGGGGTGGGTCTCGGGAAGGGCCAGCAGCGACTCGGCCGGCGGCGGCGCGCCGTCGATCGTCTGCTTCAGCCGCTCGAGCTTGTCGGCCGACGGATCGAATCGGGCCACGTCGCCCCCCAGAATCGGGTGATACGCCCGACCGAGGTAGTCGATCACGATGAAGGCGTACATGTGGCGGCAGTCCATAAAATCGCGGTACTTGCCCGACTCCAGATCGAGCTGCATGAAGTGCGTGCTTTCGGTGGGCCGCTCGTCGCTGCACGTGGAGAGGTAGGCGACGCCGCGCGATTCGTCGGGCGTGATGCTGATGATGCCCTGGTGCGGGACGGGGATGTCGTACACCCGCGTCTTGCCCGTGGCCGGGTCGTATACAAGCGGGTAGCCGCCGGGGTAGTCGGTACGTTTTTCCCCTTCCTCGGGGTAGCCCTGCTTGGTGGCGAAATAGATGCGGCCGCTTCCGCCCACATTGTTGCGAGTGTGGATCTTCGCCTGAGCCGCAAAG
>CAYQAJ010000406.1:0-3681 GCA_964415245.1 uncultured Pirellulaceae bacterium
ATTTGATCGAGGCGGGCGCCGACGCGGTGAAAGTGGGCATCGGGCCCGGTTCGATTTGTACGACACGCGTGATTTCCGGCATCGGTGTGCCGCAAATTACGGCAATTCACGAAGCGGCTCAGGTGGCCGTCGACGCGGACGTGCCGATCGTGGCCGACGGTGGCATTCGCTTCTCGGGCGATATTACCAAGGCGATTGCGGCGGGCGCCCACGCGGTGATGATCGGAGGACTGCTGGCCGGATTGGAGGAGAGCCCCGGCGAACGCATCCTCTACCAGGGTCGCACGTTCAAAGTGTATCGAGGGATGGGCTCCCTGGGAGCCATGGTCAAGGGTTCGAGCGAACGCTATCGACAACGAGGTGTGGAACAAATCACGGGCAAATTGGTGCCCGAGGGCGTCGAGGGACGCGTGCCCTACAAGGGTTCGCTCGGGCCGTTCATCTACCAGTTGGTGGGCGGTCTGCGAGCGGGCATGGGCTACTGCGGCGCCTCGACGATCGACCGATTGCGGAAGGAAACGCGGTTTATCCAAGTCTCACCGGCAAGCGTACGGGAGAGTCATCCCCATGACATCGCTATTACGCAGGAAGCGCCCAATTACTCGGGTGAGTATTCATCCGGAGAAGGAAACTAATTCGCGACAAATCGTGTTGTGTCGCGTGATTGCACGATCGATGGCCGCGGCTGCTCTGGTTGTGAGCACTGCCGCTGCAGCCGTTCATTGGATGGCCCCGGCGGCCAACGCAGTGGAACGCCAGTCCGTAGCGGACAAGGATCGCGACGGCAGCGGTGACACTGACAGCACGGGCTCCGCCGGGTGGCGGTCGACTCGCGCAGCTCTTCCCCAGCGCGCCACAACGGCGCCGGCTCGTCGCGGCAAGTCGGGCAGCAAGGCAAGCACCGCATCGCGCGGCAGCGGCGATGACTCAAAACCACAGCGGCGCGCTGCCCGGTGGCAGCCGTCCCGTTCGCGACGAGTCGCCGTCGCCGAGCCATCGCGCCCGACAAAGCACCATGTCATACAATTGGCCCAGGATACGTCAACTCAGCCCGATCCATTCGACGAAATCTTCGACTCCCCATCCTCGAAGACGCCCGGGCCGTCAGATACGGCACCGTCCGCGCAAACGCCGTCC
Organism: uncultured Pirellulaceae bacterium; assembly: GCA_964415245.1. Lineage (GTDB taxonomy): Bacteria > Planctomycetota > Planctomycetia > Pirellulales > Pirellulaceae > CAYQAJ01. Next base: position 1,138 of record CAYQAJ010000406.1, read on the forward strand.
CCAGCGGAAGCGACTCCGCCGTCGGATGAGTTGCCGGCGCCGTCGAATCAGCCAGGTACATCCACCGCGCCGGACGCGAGTAGTTCACCGGGCAGCAGTTCCGATCAGAGCGATCTGTTCTCTGAGGAATCGTCCTCGCCGGGCGAGGCCGGCCAGCCCGCACCGGCCCAAGAGCAGCCGATGGTCGTTACACCACGGACGGACCGACAAGACCCGTTCGCGGACGACCCGACCGCCACCGCCGACGATCGCGCGACGGATACTCATCCCATGGACGATCGCACGTCCGACAATCACGCTACCGATGAACCAACCTCGGACAAATCGCCGGATACTCTGCAACTCGACGCGGCTGGCCCGCCGCCGGCCGAACTTCCGATGCCGGAACCCATGGCAGACAACGAATCGCGAGCCACCGCTTTGTCCGATTGTCAGGAAGCCCTCAATGAATTGCGAGCCGAAAAGCTCAGCGACATCGTTTTGTCGGTGAGTGTAAAAGGCCGACCGGGAGAGGATATTCCGTATGAATGTTCGCTCAGTGATGAGCCTTTTGAGCCGCGATTGTGGGCCGAGACGATCTACACGTGGAAAGCGTCGGGCGCCTGCCACAAGCCGCTCTATTTCGAGGACGTGCAACTGGAGCGCTACGGGCATTCGTGGGGACCGTATGCTCAGCCGTTCGTTTCGGGTGCGCACTTCTTCGCCACGCTGCCGATTCTCCCTTACAAAATGGGTCTCAAACCGCCGGACGAATGTGTCTACGTGCTGGGTCACTATCGCCCCGGAAACTGTGCGCCCTACTTGATCGATCCGGTGCCGTTGTCGTGGCGGGCGGCGCTACTTGAGGCCGGCGCAGTCGTCGGAGTGTCGGCAGTCGTGCCGTAAGCTCGAAGCAACGATGATTCACCGTACGCTCACACGCCGCCAGGTTCGCGAAGTCGACCGGCGAGCTGTCGACGAATACGGCATGTCGAGCCTGGTGCTCATGGAGAACGCCGGCCGCGGCGTGGTCGACGTGCTGCAGCGGCTCGGCATCGACGGGCCGGTCGTCATCGCCTGTGGGAAAGGGAACAACGCCGGCGATGGATTCGTTGTCGCGCGGCACCTGGAGATTCGCGGCTGCTCGGCGCGGATTGTGCTGTGGGCCGACCCGAGCGAACTGACCGGCGACGCTCGGGCAAACTTCGAGATACTCGAAAAGACAAGCGTGCCGATTCAGTCGGCGGTTGCCGGCTCGTCCGCCAACAGCTTGGGTGCCAAATCCAATGTCGCGGGCACGTTTGACGGTGCCGACTGGATAGTCGATGCGCTGTTGGGCACCGGTGCCCGTGGCGAACCGCGACCGCCCTTCGACGAGGCGATCGATTTGCTCAACGCACGATCTGCTAAACGCCTGGCGCTCGACGTACCCAGTGGACTGGATTGCGACACGGGCCAAGTCGCTCAACACACGTTTCGCGCGGATCACACGTGCACGTTTGTGGCGCGGAAGCCGGGATTCGACGTCGGCGGCGCGGCGGAGTACACCGGCACGATTCACGTCTTGGACATCGGCGTTCCGCCAAAGCTCGTAAAGGAGGTAGCGAACTCAGAGGTTTAATTCGGATAACACACCTGCGCATTTCGGGCACGAACTATTCCGAACTGCGCGGTTCGTATTCAAAGTCGATCCACTTCATCGCGCGGCGGAACGGCTCGACGCGCAATACGACTTCACCGTTTTGAAACAGACGCACCGTGCCGTTGGTTTCGCTCACCGTAACGGCGATTGCCTTGGTGGCCTTGGTGATGGCGGCTCCCGCCCAATGGCGAGCTCCCAACCCTTTCGATAACGTGATGCTGGCCGCGGGCGCGGAAACATACTGTGCCGCGGCGTCAACCGTTCCGTCGGACGACACGATAAACGCACCGTCCATTTGTGCGATTTCCTTGATCCCCTCGCGCACGCGCGGATCCATGAGATTGCGATCCTTGCGGTTATATCCCCGCACTGGATCAAACCCGATCGGGTGGCAGTGTTTCAACGTTTTGCGCGCGTCACCCACGACAAACAGCGTGCCGACGGGTTTGCCTTCGCGTCCTTCGCGACCGATGGCCACGGCCAGATCGACCACGGTCTTGAGCGTATCGAGCGGCACGATTGTTTCGAGGCGCCGCAGATCGCGAACCGTCAAGCGGCCGAGATGCTCGTCGAGGCGAATGACACTGATCGAGTCGATTGCGCCGGCTTCGAACCCGCTGTAGAGCGCGACGACCGTCCCACCGGGCGCGAGCATGTCGTCGGCCACGCTTTCCAGAAGCGCCTGCGTAAGGCGATCGTAGACCGTACTGCCATCCATATTGAGCAGCACGGTAAACAGGTCGGCTTCGGCGGCTCCCTCGACCTGCTCAGCGACGTCGGCGGCGATGAGCAACCTGCGGCCGTCGGCCATCGCCTTGAGTTGCTGCCAGTCGGTGGGTCCCTCGACAAGCACAAGGATCGCGTCGATCTCCTGCGACTCGGACATGCGCACAGCGAGCTCGACCATTCCTTGAAACTGAACA
>CAYQAJ010000407.1:0-3653 GCA_964415245.1 uncultured Pirellulaceae bacterium
GCGGACGGGCATGGGTCGGCTAGTTTTCAGTTTTCGGTTTTCAGTTTTCAGTGGGAGGACGTTGGTTGTCGGCCGTTGGTTGTCAGCAGGAGAGGTACGACGCGCCTATTATTCAGGCCCGTCCGGAAAAGGGGAACGGGGCGAGGGCGAGCTTTGCCCGTACTATGCACCGAAACGGGCAGAAGCGCTGAAGGCACTCATGCCGCGCGAGGCACTCATGCCGCGTGGCGGGCCGCACGACGCTGGAGTTTCCGCATCCGGCGGCGCTCGGATTTCGAGAGCTTGCGCCCATCGGGACCGACTGCCGATTCGTCGCCGTCATCGTCGTCGCCATCCTGCACCGCCGATTTCGCCACCGCCGACTTGCGAGAGGCCGCTGGCTCGTTGGCGTCGTCCTGCTTCCGCCAGATTCGGGCGAAGCCACCGCGCGGTGCGTCGTCGGGAACGTCTTGCGGCTTGGATGTCGCGCGGGCGGGCGTCGCTCCAGGTGTGATTCTGCGCGATCCGGCGGTCGATTCGGTGCTCACTTTGGGCGCAGATGCACGCCCCTTCGACGAATTGCCGCTCGACTTCTGCTTCGCGGCCCGTTTCGCTGCGCGCTTGGCTTCGCGCAAGGCCAGCCGCTCGGTCTTCGTCGGCCGCTGTTTTCGCGGCTTCTTCTCGCTCGCCTCATCCGTTGAGTTGCGATGCCCCAACAATCGTGCAAACCAGGAGCGTTTCGCTGGCTTTTCGTCTTCGGAGGCGCTCGAATCGGCCTGGACCGTCTTGATCTTCTCACGTTCGACGGGACTCGGCGTTACCGAGCTCGATCGGCTGTGGGAATTGTCGGCCGACCGGCTAGCCGCACTGTCGATCGCGTCGCCGCTGGCTTCTTCCGCGGCCTTGCGCGACGTTTTCCGCTCGCGCCGCGCGACCGGCAGTGCGCCCTGGGCATCGAGATACACGTTGCGGGCATACACCACGACGGTGTACCACACGCAAACGTGCCCGAGCATCGCCAGCGACGCGAATGCGATCGCGGTCGTGTGCCCGCTTGGCCGCTCCGGCCACAGGATCGAAACCGCCGCGGCGGCCAGGTAAAACCCGACGGCAAAAGCCAGCGAAGCCGTTGCGCCGCGTGAACTGCGTACTTCAAAAAACATCCGCACGCCAAACAGGCCATAGACAAGTGCCATGCCGACAAGCGGCCAGACCGCCGTGTTGGCCAGAAACGCGGCGCCTGTCAGTTGCGCGACCACATGGTGCGTCAGCACGTGCAGTCGCGCCGTGGCATCCATGCTGGCAACCAGCAGCACCGCCGCCGCCCAAAGCCACACGCGATAGCGGCCACGATAGTCGTCGGCCTTGTGCCGCCGGATCGTGTAGATCAGCACGCTGCCCACCGCCGCCGCCAGCAGCAGCAGCGACGAAAACCAAGAGGCCAGACTACCCGGAGCGGAGACATTGAGGGACGCCATCGCTTCGCGGCCCACCGCACCGGACCGCCACCCCCATTGGCTGTAAAGCGCCGCGATACCCGCCACGCCGGTCAGGGCCAAGAGAAGCAACACGAGCAGTGTCCAAACGCGTTTGGGCACCAGATCGGTGATTCGTGCCTGATGCTCGGCCAGCGCGTCGGCGGCGTACCTTTGGGCCGGCCCGGTGCGCGCGGACGACTTGCCGCCCTCCGACGACGATGGTAACGACACACGCCGAGCCGGCACGGCAGCATCGCCGCCATGCTCGTCCATGAGCACGCGCCGACGCCGGCCGTCGCGGCTTGCGTCCCAGCGGAATTGCAGGTCGCCGTGGCTCATTCCAAGAAGCAGGAGTCCGCCCACGGGAAGGCGGTCAGGTGGTGGAGCGGGGCTGCCGATGCCCGCAGCGGGATGTCGGCCGAGATCCGTCTCGGTGTGGCAAAGTAGGTCCCGCCTGCCGGGCGGGACCTGGACGTACTCTCGCGTTTGGGGGCGATTCAGGTCCCGCTCGGCAAGCGGGACCTGCTGCGGGCAAGCGGTTCGGGGCGTATCGCCAGAAACGGTCGTGCGGGCGCCTACTATCAAGACTCGGCATTGCGTTCGCCGCCGCTGTAATCGGGAAATGGCACAACCTACCGGATCATCGGTCAATCGGGCAAAAGGGACTGGCCAGACAAGCTGGGTAGCATATACTGACTGCGTCGTACCGCTGGCAATTTGGGAAAATCTGCCCGCTTCGACCTGAACGACGCGCCGCCGTAGCGCATCTTTCAAAACAGGCACCGCGCACTACACCATCCGATTTTCGGCCGGCCGACCCCTGCCGGCCTTGTGTCACGAAGGTACCCACCATGATTTCCACTCCAGACGCCTTTACGCTACCTTGTGCCTCCCGCCGACATTTCTTTGCCCTGCTAACGCTTATCGTGGCGTCGATTGTATGGGCATCGACCCCCACGTCAGCCAACGCCGCCCACTGTCCGCCGGGCTGCCGCAAATGTTGTATTAAGTGCTCCACGGCGCAGTTCGATATCTGGCTGTTCAGCTCGCGCTGCTTGCCGGCCTGCTGCGACATGGAGCGGTATGCGGACAAGGTCCACGTTTGCCACTTCGTCCCTGGGGAGGGCTGGGCGAGTTCAACCACGGAGGCATTCCTGGCGACCGACGACCCCGCCGTGCCTACGGTTGTCCTCGTACACGGGAGCCCCGCTTCCCACGAGGAAGTCGTCGCGCTGAGCATGGACGTAATTGAGAACCTCCGATGTCGGTCGCCCGACGGCGCGGTGGCGCGGGTTGTGATCTGGTCGTGGCCGAGCGATAAACAGTGCCTTCGCATCATCAAAGATTTCCGCGCCAAGATGCCAGTCGCCGATGCGCACGGCTACTACCTAGCCCGATTCCTGTCGCGGATCAACCCGCAGGTCGAGGTTACCTTGGCGGGCTACAGCTTTGGATCTCGCACGGTGTGCTCGGCGCTGCACCTGTTGGCCGGCGGCAAGCTTTGCGGATGCCCCACGCCGGATATGTCGCAGACGGTCGATCCGGCGCGTAAGTATTCCGTGGTGCTGCTGGCCGGCGGTATCGACAACGACGCGATCTGCCCCGGAAGCTGTTACGAACGTGCGCTGATATCCGTCGACGAAATGCTGGTCAGCGTCAATTGCCGCGACCCATTGCTGAAGCGTTATCATCTGCTGTACTGTCTGAAAAGCGATGCCAGCGCCATCGGCTTCACCGGAGTGGCGTGCGCTTCGTGCGTGGCGCCGCTGGGCGATCGCTACCGGGAGATCGACGTTACTTGCGACGTCGGCAAGAGTCACGACATCTGCCGCTATCTGGAATCGGATGCCCTGGTAGACGCCGTGCTCTCGATGGTTTTCGCTCCTGGCGGCACCGCGGCACCGGCCGAAGAGGTGATTTTCCCGGCGAGTAGTGCCCGGTTCGAGAGCAACGAGCCGGCGCTGCGTGCGACGGTGCGGTCCTTCTGAGGCAATCGGGATGAGCGTATCGATGCGGGACAGTCGCCTCTCGCTCCGCGAGAGGGCGGTGCCCGAACGCTCGCCGGCAGGGCAGAAGTCGTGTCGCCCCATCGCCGACAGCGTCATCGCGCCCGTCGCGGCCATGTGCGGCGGCGGTGCCTCGGCGGATAGCATCCTCTCGCGCTTGCTGCGTCCTCTCGCGGAGCGAGAGGCGACT
>CAYQAJ010000408.1:0-1796 GCA_964415245.1 uncultured Pirellulaceae bacterium
CGCTCGGCCCGGTAGCCGGTTTCTTCTTGCAGCTCCCGCGCCGCGCAGGCTTGCGGGTCTTCGTCCGGTTCCAGGGTGCCGGCAGGAAGCTCGATGAGCGTCTCGCCGACCGCCACGCGATAGTTCTCGACCAGGCATACGCGTCCGTCGTCCAACAGCGGGATTACGGTCACGGCGCCGGGGTGGCGAATGATTTCGCGGGAGTGCGGCTTGCCGTCGCGGCCGGTTTCGCTGGTGCGAACGACGCAAAAGCGTCTTGTTTCCAACAGGATTTCCGAGGGTGTATCCATGGAGTTGGCGACTAGGGGCGAACGGTCGACGGTACGCCGCATTTTCCCGCGGCCCAACGCCGCCGGCAGCGTCGCGGTGCGGGGCCGAATGATTGATCCGGCCCGGCGCAAATGATAAGATAATCGACGCGAATTGGCGCTCCTTGCCGCGCCATTTTTGTCACGCTAACCGTTTGTTTTGGCGTTTCCGGCGGCGCCGTTCCTCGCGGCAACCGTTGGGCGGTTTTCGGCCATGCGAAACCAAAGTAGTTGGAGCCTTGGCTTAGGTCGCTGGGGAGGAGTGCATGTGCGGTTGCACATGTTCTTTTTCCTCCTCGCGGCGCTGGTGGCTTATCTGATTAGCGTGGCGCCGAACGCGCAGAATATCCCCGCCTGGCTGGCTCCCGCGGCGATGCTGATTCTGCTGGCCAGCGTGGTGCTGCACGAGATGGGGCACCTGTACGCGGCCCTGCGGATGGGGGGACGCATCGACCAGATCGTACTGGGACCGCTGGGAGGATTGGGAGCGGTGAAGGCGCCCCCCGATCTGCGGGGCGAGCTGATCGTGCACTTGGCCGGCCCCCTGGTGAACCTGGGGCTGGCATCGGGGTGCGCGGCGGTGCTGCTGATGCACAACGAGGTCAGCCTGCTGAAGCTGTTGCACCCGCTGGCGCCGACCGGCCTGATTGCCCCGGCGAGTACCCCGGCGTGGATCATCGCGCTCAAACTTGCGCTGTGGATCAATTGGGTGCTGATGTTGGTGAACCTGATCCCCGCCTTTCCGTTGGACGGGGGACGAATGCTTCACGCCGGTCTGGCGCTGTTATGGCCGGCCACGGCGCGGCGACGCGTCGCCATGGCGACCGCTCATGCGGCCCAATTCCTGGCCCTGGGTTTGATAGTCGCGGCGTGGTGTGTGCGGGGCATTTCGACCGAGTCGCTCGTTCCGATGTGGTTTCCGCTTGTGGTCTTGGCGATTTTCATCTTTTTCAGCGCGCCGCAGCAGGAGACGCGCGACGTCGAGCCCAGCGAAGAGCTGTTCGGCTACGACTTCTCCCAGGGATACACCAGCCTGGAGCGGAGCAGCCAGCCTTCCGAAACGCCCCCCCCGGCCAGCGCCAGCGCCAGCGCCATCTCTCAATGGCTGGAACGGCGCAAGCAGGCGCGGCAGCAGCGGATGCAAGAGATCGAGGTCGAGGAGGAGCGCCGTGTCGACGACATCCTCGCGCGCCTGCACGAAGGGGGCATTAACAGCCTGTCGAGCGAAGATCGCGCCCTGCTCCAGCGCGTTAGCGCCCGCTACCGCAATCGGGAAGAGAATAACGCGTAGCAGCCGGGAGCGCGTATCCGCGTCGCCATCGGCTTGGGCGACGCCCCGTCAGTCGGCGGCCAACGGCGGCATATCCGACGTCACCACGCCGGTTTGTCACCACATCCCCGTGTCGCCGCGTCGCCGCGTCTCGGCGTCCGCGGACCGCCGCGTCCCCGCGTCTCTCGCCCCGTCATCCACCGGGACGACCGTCGCAA
>CAYQAJ010000408.1:1896-3627 GCA_964415245.1 uncultured Pirellulaceae bacterium
TTGCCGCAGTTGAAGCGCGCCTTTGGAATCGAATTCTCTCTCTGGGACGGAACGACGGGCGATTTGCTGCATCGCAGCAACACCTATCCGCATGGCGACGAGCACCTCGTGGCCGAGCTGGTTCGTGCGTCGGCGCGGCAGAGCGGGCCGCATCTGCTGGGCGAGGAAGACTGCGCGTTGCTGTTGGCATTGCCCTTGCATAGGCTTCGACGTCGGGCATACGTGGCGGTCGGAGCGTTGGTTACGCGGCATCCGGAGACGGCCGAGCAGGTGCAGGCGTCCGCGCGACTGTTGGGCATGACACGACGAGCGGCCGGCGAGTGGCTCCACCGCCAGCCCATCTGGTCGCACGACGCGCTGATGCGGCTGGGAGACGTGGTGCTGGAAAAGCTCGCGGTGCAGGCACAAGCAGATCGCTTGGAGCGCGAGGTCGACAAGCTGGCCCAGAATCTGGCTCTCAGCTACGAGGAGGTGTCGCTGCTTTGCGGTCTGACGCACAACTTGCGCATCTCGAAATCCGAGGAGGAGCTGGGTAAGCTGGCCCTCGACTGGCTCAGTGAGTGCATGCCGGCCCAAGGGCTGACGATCCTCTACCTGCCCAATCGATTCGACGCCGGCGCCATCTACGAGGAATCCGACAAGTCGCGGCAGCTCTCCGTCGGCCAGTGCACGATCGAAGCGGCCGAGTTTCAGCGGCTGCTCGATGCGCTGCAACTTTCCAGCGGATGCGGACCGTGCGTGGCGAATCGCGCCACGACCGCCGAGGCGTCGTGGCCGATGCCCCAACTGCAACAGGTCGTGGTGGCGCCGATTTCGGACGGCGAGAAGACGTTCGGCTGGCTGGCCGCGCTCAACCATGCCGCCGACGAGGAATTCAGGACCGTCGAAGCCAGCCTGATGGCGTCGGTGGGAGCGCTGTTGGGCATTCACTGCGGCAACCACGACTTGTACCGCGAGCAGGCTGATCTGCTGGCGGGCGTGGTGCGGGCACTCACTTCGGCCATCGACGCCAAGGACCCCTATACGTGCGGTCACAGCGATCGCGTGGCCCGCATCTCGGTGCGGCTCGCCGAGGAGCTGGGTTTGAGCGGCGACATCCTCAAGACGCTGTACATGGCCGGGCTGCTGCACGACATCGGCAAGATCGGCATCGACGACAGCGTACTACGCAAAGCGGGATGCTTGACGCCCGCCGAGTTCGAACACATCAAGATGCATCCCGAGCTAGGGCATCGCATCCTGGCCGACTTGAAGCAGCTTGCCGACGTGCTGCCCGTCGTCTTGCACCACCACGAGCAGTGGGACGGAACGGGCTACCCGCACCAACTCGTCGGCGACGGTATTCCGCTTTCGGCACGGATTGTCGCCGTGGCCGACGCCTTCGACGCGATGATCGGCGACCGCCCCTATCGCAAGGGCATTCCCGTCGAAATGGTCGAAGAGATCTTCCGCTCCGGGGCCGGCAAACAGTGGGATGCGACCGTGGTCGACGCGTACTTTTGCGCTCGGGAAGAGATCCACCAGGTTTGCGAGCGCGAGCGGTGTGCCGCTCCGGCCGACTTCGTGCAGTGGTCGTAACGCGACGTCGATCGCCGGCTGCGCGAGAATGCGGCCCTGTCAAACCGTGCCCAGTTAGCCGCGACGCGCAGCGGAGCGCTCTTTGGGGACCGTGGTTAGGGATTGGGGATTGGGGATTGGGGATTGGGGATTGGGGATTGGGGATTGGGGATT
>CAYQAJ010000409.1:0-3584 GCA_964415245.1 uncultured Pirellulaceae bacterium
CGCAAGCCTGCGCGGCGCGGGAGCTGCAAGAAGAAACCGGCTACCGGGCCGAGCGAGTCGAGCTGCTGCACGCCTTCTACCTGTCCCCCGGTATTCTCGACGAACGCATGCATCTATTCCTGGCCACGGGACTTACGCCGGGCGACCCGGCTCGCGAAGTGGGCGAGCAGATCAAGAACCTGGTTGTGCCGTGGGACGAAGCGCTAGAGTTGGTCGGCACCGGCAAGATTCAGGACGCCAAGACGATCGTGGGACTTCTGTTGTATTACGACCGATTTGTGCTAGCGGCGAATTCGGGTTCGAAATCCCAAAGGGCGAATCCCAAACCTCAAACAAATCCCAATGCTTAAATCCGAAAGCCCGCCATTGTGGCCGGTCTCCCGGGGAGGGAAAAGGGGATGGAAAAGCAGCTCTTTTTTGCGATCGATTTGGGGCCTAGCCCCTGGCCGAGTTGCGATACAAAACACGCGCAAGCAATTCCGGCGAACCGGGCCGACTGTGGGGGCGGCGGCGGTGCCAATTGGGGTCGTCGGGGACGAAGCGCTCGGTGTGGGGCCAGGGATCGAGAAAGTCGTCGCCCAATGCTTGCGCCAGCTTCGTGGAGTCGAGCGTCACATCGCCGGCGCGCGGCGGCAGGGGGCCGGCTTGATGGCGCAAGCAGCCCATCAACAGGTCGGGGTCGTAACCGCCTACGCGATTGACGATTTGGGCGATCTGGAAAAGGCTGAGGCGGCGCGGACCGCCGGCGTGGTACAGCCCGTGCAAGTCGCTCGCCAACACGCGGCGGAAGAGCCGGTTCAGGCAGTCGGTATAAGCGGGCGTGCGCACCTCGTCGAAATAGAGCGTCGCCGGTTTGTTCTTGCGGAAGCGCGAGCCGATCCAGTCGATCGCGCCGGCGTGCCCGTTGAAGCTGATGCCCATCGGCAGCGAGATGCGCAAGATGCAGGCGTCGGGACGGTGTAGCGCCACCAGCCGTTCCGACTCAACCATCGTCGCACCGTAGACGGTGACCGGATCGGTGGGGTCTTCCTCCGTATAGCCTCCCGCGCGCTGGCCGGAAAACACCAGGTCGATCGACAGGTGTACCAGCCGCGTTTGGGGCCCGATCGCTTCGAGCAGATACGATAACCCCTCGACGTTGATCCGCCGCGCCATGGCCGGGTCGAGCTCGCACGACTTGAGCTTGCACGTTCCCTCGCAGTTGAGTACCGACGCGAATCGGTACTTGCGGCACAAGCGAACCAGGCCGTCGCGGTCGTCGGCGTCGCAGGGTTCGATCCCCTCGCCTGAGAGCGGCCAGTTGTCGACGCGGCGCGTGCCGATCACCTGTTCGCCATAGCGTCGGCGGAAGTAGGCGAAGGCGTTGTAGCCGGCAACGCCCGCCACACCCGTGACCAACAGTGGCAGTCGAACGAAGCCGTCGTCGTGTTGGATCATGGAATCGTATTCGGTGGAGTGAGGGTGAATCGCTACCGGGAAGTGTGGTCGCGGCGTGCCGGTTCAGCCACATTACTATATCGGCGCGGCGCGGGGACGTGCGATCCCTGTTTTGTCGGCTGATGTTCGTGGAACTGGTTGCGCGTTCGAGGCATGCACCGTTCGCCGTGGACCGCGTCACTCCAGTCGGCGGCTTGACCCTCCCGCGCCGCGGGTCCTATAATCCGCAACCCGTGCCGTCGCATGAAGATTTGTCATTCACGCGAGCCGACTTACCGCTGCCCGCCAGCATGAAAATCCACGAATTCCAGGCCAAGAAAATCCTTCGCGAAGCGGGCGTCGTCGTGCTCACTTCGCATGTGGCCACCACCGCCGACGAAGCCGCCGCCGCGTACAAGCAACTCGGCGGTGAGCTGGCCGTCGTCAAGGCGCAGATTCATGCCGGTGGACGCGGCAAGGGTACGATTCTCGACAACCCCCAACAGCGCGGCGTGCAGCTCGTTCGCAGCGCCGAGGAAGCGGCGCGAGTCGCCGGCGCCATGCTCGGCAACAAGTTGGTAACCATCCAGACCGGCCCCGCCGGGCAAACCGTTCGCCGCGTGCTGGTCGAGGCCGGCTGCGACATCGCCCGAGAGTTGTATCTGGGCCTCGTACTGGATCGCGCGGCTGCCTTGCCGGTGCTGATGGCTTCAAGTGCCGGCGGCGTGGAGATCGAAAAGGTGGCGGCCGAAACGCCGCACCTCATCTTCAAAGAACATTTCGATCCGGCTGTGGGACTCGCTTCTTTCCAGGTTCGCAAGCTGTGCGCCCGGCTCGAACTGAAAGGGCAGAGCGCCAAGTCGGCCGACCGCTTCATGAAGACCCTGTGCCGCGTGTTCGTGCAGAACGACTGCTCGCTGGCGGAGATCAACCCGCTGGTCGTAGCGCGATCGGGCGAGCTGGTGGCGCTCGACGCCAAGCTTACGTTCGACGACAACGCTCTCTTCCGCCACAAGGACTTGGAGGAGCTGCGCGACCTGTCGGAAGAAGAGCCGGCCGAGCTACAGGCGGCCGAAGCGGGACTGAGCTACGTCAAGCTCGACGGCAACATCGGCTGCCTCGTCAACGGCGCGGGGCTGGCCATGAGCACCATGGATATCATCAAGCTGCACGGCGGCGAGCCCGCCAACTTTCTCGACGTGGGCGGCGGCGCCAGCACCGAGCAGGTCACCCAGGCGTTTCGCATTCTGCTCGGTGACCCGAACGTGCGAGCCGTGCTGGTAAACATCTTCGGCGGCATCATGAAGTGCACCACGATCGCCGAGGCGATCCTGGCGGCCTACCGCACGGTGGGGTTCAACGTGCCGCTGGTCGTGCGTTTGGAAGGGACCGAAGTGGAACAGGGGCGCCGCATCCTGGCCGATAGCGACGTCGACATCACCAGTGCCACCGATTTGACCGACGCGGCGAAAAAGGTCGTCGCCGCGGCGCGAGCGAAATGAGGGAAAACACGTGTCGCGCTGGACACCACCGGCGCGACGAACGACCATGAGCATACTCGTCGACAAAAACACCCGCGTCATCTGCCAGGGGATTACCGGTAAGGCCGGCGAGTTCCATACGCGCGGATGCCTGGAATACGGCACCAAAATGGTTGGCGGCGTCACGCCCGGCAAGGGGGGCGAACAGGCCGCGGGCCTACCCGTGTTCGATACGGTCATCGAAGCCGTGGAATCCACCGGCGCCGACGCCACGATGATCTTCGTGCCCGCCGCCTTCACCGCCGACGCCATTCTGGAAGCTGTCGACGCGGGAATCAAAACCGTCGTCGCCATCACTGAGGGCGTGCCCGTGCTCGACATGGTGCGCGTTTACCACACGGTGCGCCGCTCGAGCTCGCAGCTCGTGGGGCCGAACTGTCCGGGCGTCATCACGCCGGGAGCGTGCAAAATCGGTATCATGCCCGGCTACATCCATCGCGAAGGGAGCGTGGGAATCATCAGCCGCAGTGGCACGCTCACCTACGAAGCGGTGTGGCAGACCTCCGGCCTCGGATTGGGGCAAACAACCTGCGTCGGTCTCGGCGGCGACCCGATCGTGGGCACGTCGTTCATCGATCTGTTGGCGCTCTTCCAGGAGGATGCGAAGACCGAGGCGATTTTGATGAT
>CAYQAJ010000410.1:0-3525 GCA_964415245.1 uncultured Pirellulaceae bacterium
GAACGAATCGTAGTTATCGATAACCAGGATCATGGCTGGCCGCGTGTGCCTCGGGGTGGCCGGGGCAAACGAAGGGGGCGCCCCGGAAAGTGTGTAAACCGTCATTCTAACCCGCCCAGGGCGGCAAGTGGCGACGCCGGGCGCTGTTCGAGAGAAGTCGACGGCAAGCGATGGCGCAAGGTTCGCGGCGAGGAAGCCCGAACTCGTGGCGTAGCAGATGCCGCGGCTTAAGGAGCAGCCGTCGTCGCCGATTCCGGCTGTTGCAGTGAACCACTCGTCGCGACTGGCGGGCTCTGCGCGGGGCGATAGCCCTTGGGTCGCACGGGCACAAAGCGCTCGCCGGGCAGTACGACCGAGGTGAGTCGCAGCCCGAACTTTTCGCCCACTTTCACCGCTTCGCCGACGGCGATCTCATGATCGCCGACTTCCAGCGAGAGAGTTTCTTCGCACGGCTTGTCGAACTGGATGATCGTGCCCGGACCCAGTTCGAGGATGCGGCTGAGCGACTGCCGCCGTGCGGCAAGGGCGACGACGACCGGCACGCGAATCTTCAACAGACTCCGTGCATAGGAGGGGAGCCGCGCGATGCCCGACTCGAATTCCGCGCCGGCCATAGCGGAGGCCCGCGCCGATGCCCGGACCGTCGCGACGGCTTCTTCGTCGGCCGTTTCGGTGTCCTGCAGGTTGGCTTCGCCCCAGGAGACCGAAGCGAGCAGCTTATCGCACTCGGGCGCCGGCCACACGAGCGACATCACGCCGCTCTGCTCCCCGCTGATGATGGTGATGGGCACCAGCCCCGCGCCGTTTTCGACGCCCGCCTGTTTCAGCGCCGCTGCCAACTCGTCGACCCGCCCGGCACGCACGTCCTGGGGTGCGAAGGCCTCGGGTAAGAGCGCCGTGCCTACCTCCTGCGCCAGTTCGAGGAGCTTTCTGCGACCGCTAGGAGCGTTGGAACCGCACCAGCCGGGAATCAGGCCGCTCGCTTCGGGCAAAACCAGCAAGGCGGTTTGATCGTCGATCCGCAGGACCATCAGCAGCCCCGGTCCTGACCAGTCCTCGGCCGCGGCCTCGTAGCTAACGGTGTCCGTCTCTCCCAAAGTCAGCGCGTGAGGGCGCTGGAAGATGCGGCTCATGGCCGCGGCCGCGTCGTCGGCGCCTTGCTGGCATGCCAGCAAAACTTCGGCGGCAATATCCGGAGTGAGTTCGGCCATCGGTGGTCGGTCAGACGATCCGCCTCTTGGCGGGACTGAGCGCTTCGTGCGTCTTTGATTTGTCGACAGCAAGAGGACAGGCCCAAACGGGCCCGACCGCTGCACTTCTTGCCTATATCGGTTCGCCAATCGTCAAACTTTGCCGGTTCGGCGCTCTCGTGAAATCAATCACAACTTTCCCCGGGGATGGCGGCCGGATTGCGCCGCCAGCTTCGGCGCGACTGTCTCTGCCTGTGTATGGATCGCCAAGGCTTCGTATCCGCCGGCGCCTGCATCCAGCGCTGTCATGCACACGACGCGATGCGTATACTCTAAAGGGAGACGAGACGCGGCCTTGCCCGTCGATCGCCGAGTGCTGTCGCGGCTCTGCATGCACCATTTTGCCGGCAACTGGAATCGTACTTGCCGGACGTGCCCCTGGAATCCGAAAACACTCCTGCCATGACCACCGCCGCCGAACCGCTGCCGGCCCTGGAGCTGGCCGAGTACAAATCGCTCGACAACGGCGAACTGTCCGAGCGAATCGAGGCAGTGCGCCGTCGACTTGGGCCGAAGCTGCTCATCCTGGGCCACCACTACCAGCAGGACGAGGTCATCGCCCACAGCGACCTCCGCGGCGACAGCTACCAGCTCAGCCAGTCGGCCGCGTCCAGCCGCGATTGCCGCACCATTGTCTTTTGCGGCGTGCATTTCATGGCCGAAACTGCCGACATTCTGGCCAACCGGCCCGATCGCCTCGCCGAGCGCGACGGCCGCCGCATTACCGTCATTCTGCCCGACATGGCGGCGGGATGCTCGATGGCCGACATGGCCGCGATCGAGCAGGTCGAAACCGCGTGGCAGGAGATGGGGGAAGTAATCGACACCCGCGACGTTACTCCCGTCACCTACATCAACTCAGCCGCCAGCCTGAAGGCGTTCTGCGGCAAGAGCGGTGGTATCGTCTGCACGTCGAGCAACGCCGCCGCCACGCTCCGCTGGGCCTTCGCCCGCACCGGGCGCGTGCTGTTCTTTCCCGATCAGCACTTGGGGCGCAACACCGCGCTGAAAATGGGCCTCACGGGCGACGTGATGCCGGTGTGGGACCCGTACGCCGACGATTTTGGCGGCAACACCGAGGAAGCCCTCGAGCGCAGCAAGGTCATCCTGTGGAAAGGGCACTGCAGCGTTCACCAGATGTTCCGCGCCCAGCACGTGCACGAGTTCCGCAAGCGATGGCCCGACATCAAGATTCTCGTCCATCCCGAGTGCCCGCAGGAAGTGAACGACCTGGCCGACCTGTCGGGCTCCACCAGCTTCATCATCCGCACGGTCGAGCAGGCGCCCCCCGGCACGCAGTGGGCGATCGGCACGGAGCTGCACCTGGTGAACCGGCTGAAGCAAGAGCATCCCGAGCAGGAGATTCACTTCCTCTCGCCGGTAGTGTGCATGTGCGCCACGATGTACCGCATCGACCTGGCTCACCTCTGCTGGAGCCTGGAGAATCTGGTGGCCGGCAAACTGGTGAACGTGATTCACGTCGACGACGAAACCGCTCGCTGGTCGCTGGTGGCGCTGGAGCGAATGCTGGAGGTTCGCTAGGTTACAATGGCGGAATGACCGGCGACGCCCCTCAAAAGATTCCTCTGCGAGATTCTTCGCGCCCTTTCGCCACGACGCATTGGAGCGTCGTGCTGGCGGCGGGTCACAGCTCGTCGCCGCAGTGTCGCGAAGCGCTGTCGGCCCTGTGCGAGTCGTACTGGTATCCGCTGTATGCGTTCGTGCGGCGACGCGGCCATTCGGTTGAAGAGGCGCAAGACCTGACTCAGGCGTTCTTTGCCTTTCTGCTGGAGAAGGACGCACTGCGCGTAGCCGACCGCGAGCGCGGCCGATTCCGCTCCTTTCTGCTCGCGGCGCTCAACAACTTTCTGGCCAACGAGTGGCGCCGCGCGCACGCCGAGCGACGCGGCGGGCATCGCTTGCAACTCGCCCTCGACTTCGACTCGGGCGAACGCCGCTACAGCCTCGAACCGGCCAACGAGACGACGCCCGAGCGGATCTTCGAGCGTCGCTGGGCGCTGGTACTGCTGGAGAGAGCGATGGATCGTCTCCGCCGCCAATACGAATCGGGCGGCAAGAAGACACTGTTCGAAACGCTCAAGCCGTATCTCGGGGGCGGGGGCGAAATCCTCTCCCACGAAGAAGTCGCCAAGCGACTCGGCGTAAGCGCGGGCAGCGTAAAAGTAGCCGTCCACCGCCTCCGCCGCCGTTGCCGCGAAACATTGCGCCAAGAAATCGCCCAAACCGTCGGCTCCCCCGACGAAGTCGACGACGA
>CAYQAJ010000411.1:0-3523 GCA_964415245.1 uncultured Pirellulaceae bacterium
CAGGCTCACCAGGAACTTGCTTTCGCCCGCCTTGGTAAGCGCTTCGGCTGCTAATTGCGCCGCATCGACGGGCTTCTTGTCCGCCAGCAACATTTGGCATAACCAGTGGGCCGCTTCGGGAGCGTCGGCCCCGCCCGAGTCGTACACGCGGCGGTACCAGGTGGCGGCTTCGGGCCGCTTGTCGGCGCGGTAAAAGGCGCTTGCGGCCGCCAGCGCGGCGCCGGATGCGTAGCTCGACTGAGGAAACTCGGTCGCCAGACGCGCGTAAATCGCGGCCGCATCGGCAGGGCGATCCTGCTTGAGCACGGCGACTGCCTGCCGCAACAGAACGTGGTCGACCGAGGCGAACGCCTCGACCGCCGCCACTTCGGCAAAAGACTTCTCCGCTTGCGCGAAAAGCGCCTGCGCCTGCGCGGCATTGCCCGACGTCTCGGCCGCCATACCGGCCTGCAGCACCGTCTCGGCCTTGCGCATGCGCACTTCGGTGACTAGCGGGCTCTCGTCGAACTCCTTCAGGAACAATTCGTAGACAGGCGCGGCGGCCTCGTAGTTACCGAGCTCTTCGTAGGTGACGCCCAGCACGTACATCGCATCGCCCCGCAGCGGCGATTCGGCGTGCTGCTTGACGACGGCGTCATACGCGGCCACCGCCTCCGGCTTCTTTCCCTGCGCGTAGAGCGCCTCGCCCAGAAAGAACCACGCCTGATCGGTGCGCTTCCCCTTCTCCTTGGGGAACTGCTTGAGCATCGCGTTAAAGGTCTCGACCGCCTTGGCGTACTGCTCACTTTTGCCCTGCTGCGCGAGCGTGTACTGACACCAGCCGAGGTTGAGATACGCTTCTTCGGCGTGCTCGAAACCGGCGCTCTTTTGCAGCACTTCGGCGAAGTCGGCTACTGCGGGGTCATAGTCCTTAAGCTGCATCCGGCACACGCCGCGATAGTACCGGGATTTGGCCGCCAGCGGGTCGTCGGGGAACTTTTTGAGGAAGTTGGTCCATTCGTCGATCGCCAGCTCGTAGGCACCGTTGTTTTGGAAGCTGGCCGCATCGGCGTACACGGTTAGCGCCTCGGGCGGCGACTTCTTTTCGCCCTGGTTATCGTCTTGGGCGGCCAACGGAGCGACCGTCACCAGCACGTCCAACCAGCACAGAAGGAGAATGCAAAGTGCTTTCCTCATCGTTCGCAAAGTCTCCATGCGATTAAGACGCCCCCGGGCGGCGACCGGACAATACGCGGTATGGGTGGATTTCACTTCGGCGGGAACGAACGGACAGCACGATCGGCGAGACGCACCTCGCGCTTCGCCCGCGTCGCGCGCTGCCCGCCCACAATCGGTCGTTACCAATCAAATTCAAGGTAACCTATCCAGGCCGGCAAGGCAAAATCCCCCCCGACGGCGCCAAAGCCCGCATTGCGTGAAAATCGTGCAACTTTTGGGGGGCTGGAAGCCGCCATTGCCTCCGCCGCCGCGCCCGTTTACCCCAAGCCGTTGCCTGTTTTGCCCCTTCGTGTCATTGTGGATGTATCGCGCGCGGGCGCGGCTAGCCCCGCTACCGCACCAGCCGGCTTTTCCTCATCCGCTTTCCGCTCTCCGCTTTCCGCTTTCTCATGTTTGCCACGAATCGGATTCGGCACCACTACTTTTGGCACCGACTTCAGCCCCACACGGAGCAAGCGTGAAACGTTCACTGGTCACCGGGGGAGCGGGGTTCATCGGCTCGCACCTGACTGAGGCGCTGTTGGCGCGGGGCGACGCCGTGACGGTCGTCGACGACGTTTCCACGGGATCGCTCGACAACCTCGCCGGCGTTCGCGGTCACGAGCGTTTCACGCTCATTCGCGGAAGCGTGGGCGACCCCGACCTCGTGCGCCGAGCCGTGGCCGAGGCCAATGAGGTGTATCACCTGGCCGCCGCCGTGGGCGTCACCTTGATTGCCCGCGAGCCCATTCAGACCATCGAGCGGAACATCGCCCCCACGCAGCTTCTGTTGGCCGAGTTGTGCAAACGCGTGCAGTCGCGCGACGGCGACGATGTCGATGCTCATCCAAAGTTCTTTCTGGCCAGCACGAGCGAGGTTTACGGCAAAAACCCTAAGCCGCAGTGGCGCGAGGAAGACGACCTGGTGCTGGGGGCCACGACGCGGGCACGCTGGTCGTACGGGGCATCCAAGGCCATCGACGAGTTCCTGGCGTTGGCCTACTGGCGTCAGTACCGCTTGCCGGTCGTGATCGGCCGCTTCTTCAATGTCGTCGGGCCGCGACAATCGGGCGCGTACGGCATGGTGCTGCCGCGATTCGTGCAGGCGGCCGTGTCGGGTGGTCCGCTGGTCGTACACGACGATGGCCGGCAGGTTCGCTGCTTCGCCCATGTGAGCGACGTGGTATCCGGCGTGCTGGCCCTGATGCAGGAGCCCCGGGCCATTGGCGGCGTGTTCAACATCGGCAGCGACGAACCGGTTTCGATTTTGCAGCTTGCGGAGCGCGTGGTCGCCGCCGCCGCCACCGGCGCCGAGATCCAGTTCCAGAGCTATTCGGAAGCCTACGACGATGACTTTGAGGACGTCCGCCGCCGCGTGCCCGACCTGACCCGGGTGCGTGAAACGATCGGATACCGGCCCGCCTACACTCTCGACGCCATCATTGCGGAGCTGGTCGATCGGTCCCGAGCGGCTGGCCCTGCTCCTTAGCCTCGCCGAAAGCGAAAAGGTGACAGCCACCAAATTTGACGAGAGTAGGCAGATTGGGTGAAAACTATGCATGCCTCGACCAGCGAGATATGCACCCGGCGGCATGGTGTTTCATGTGATCAACCGCGCAGTGGGCCGGCGGAACCTGTTCGACAAAGATGGAGACTTTCTGGCATTCGAGTTGGTGTTGCAGGAGACATTGCGCATTCGACCCATGCGAGTCTGTGCCTGGTGCCTTATGCCCAATCACTGGCACTTCGTACTATGGCCTCAGCGCGATGGGGACCTGCCTGCGTTCATGCAGCAACTCACCAATACGCACGTCAAGCGGTGGAAGGAGCACCGCCATGAGACCGGCTTCGGGCATCTTTACCAAGGCCGCTACAAGTCGTTCCCGGTTCAGACGGACGAGTATTTTTATCGAGTCGTTCGTTACGTCGAGCGTAATGCTCTCCGCGCGAACTTAGTAGCAAGTGCCGACCTGTGGCCGTGGTCAAGTGTGGGCTGCGGCAGCCGAAAGGACTCGTTGCGAGGAATCCTCTCCGATTGGCCTTTGCCGCGTCCGACCCATTGGACCGAATTGGTGAACGAGCCGCTGACGGAATCCGAACTGCGGGCGATTCGTCACTCCGCCAATCGCGGCACGCCCTATGGCGATGAGCATTGGACGTCAGCAACATCGAAGCTACTTGGACTCGAATCGACCCGACGGCCACGTGGGCGACCAAAGCGTGTACGCAACGAATAGCGAACTCCCACTTGACGCAGATTACCCAAATTTGGTGGCTGTCACCTTTTCGGCAGCCGGTCCTCCGGCGTGAACCGAAACGGCTCCTG
>CAYQAJ010000412.1:0-1364 GCA_964415245.1 uncultured Pirellulaceae bacterium
AGCCAGTCGGCGGTTTTGATCACGTCGAGGTTGTGCTCGATGACGATCACCGTGTTGCCGCGGTCGACCAGGCGGCCCAGGACGGACAGCAGCCGCTTCACGTCGTCGAAGTGCAGGCCAGTGGTGGGTTCGTCGAGAAGGTAGAGGGTGCCGCGGTCGGCACGGCGGAGCGTGCTGGCTGCGGTAGGCCGGGCCAGCTCTGCCGCCAGCTTCACGCGCTGGGCTTCGCCGCCGGAGAGGGTGGTCGAGGGTTGGCCCAGGCTGAGGTAGCCCAGGCCTACGTCGTGCAGGCTGGCCAGGGGCCGGTGGATGCCGGGTACGGCGTCGAAGAAGTCGAGCGCGTCGTCGACGCTCATTGCCAGCACGTTGGCGATCGATTGGCCGCGGAAGCGGACGGCGAGCGTTTGGGGGTTGAAACGGGCGCCGCGGCATTCGGGGCACGGCACGTAGAGATCGGGCAGAAAATTCATTTCGATCCGCATCACGCCCTGGCCTTGGCAGTGTTCGCATCCGCCCCCGCCGCGGACGTTGAAGCTGAACCGGCTGGCGCGGTAGCCGCGCTGTCGGGCCTCGCGCGTGGCGGCGAACACTTTGCGAATCTCGTCGAACGCGCCCGTGTAGGTGGCGGCGTTGCTGCGGGGCGTGCGGCCGATCGGCGACTGGTCGATGTCGATCACCTTGTCGATGCCGCTGGCGCCGCGAAGGCTGGTGTGGGGGCCCGGCTTGGGGGCGGTGCCACCCAGGCGGCGGACGAGGGCGCGGCCCAGCGTGTCGTACACCAGCGAGCTTTTGCCCGAGCCGCTCACGCCGGTCACGCACACCAGCGCCCCCAGCGGGAACTGCACGGTGAGGTTTTTCAGGTTGTGCAGGCTCGCGCCTTCGATGGTGATCGAGCGAGTGCGGGCGATGCGGCGGCGTTTGGCGGGAACTTCGATTCGCTCGGCGTGCGCGAGGTAGCGGCCGGTGAGGGAGGCGGCGTCGCGGCAGACTTCGTCGAGAGTTCCCTGGGCGACGATTCGTCCGCCGTGGGTGCCGGCGCCGGGGCCCATGTCGATGAGGTGGTCGGAGTGCCGCATGATGGCCTCATCGTGCTCGACGACGAGCACGGAGTTGCCCTGCTGCTTCAGTTCGTCGAGTGCGGCCAGCAGGCGCTGGTTGTCGCGCTGGTGCAGGCCGATCGAGGGTTCGTCGAGAATGTAACACACGCCCACCAGCCCGGAGCCGATGCTGGTGGCCAGGCGGACGCGTTGCAGCTCGCCGCCACTGAGGGTGTCGGCGGGGCGGTCGAGCGTGAGATAGCCGACGCCCACCTTGGCCAGGAAGTCGAGCCGGCGGTCGATTTGGGTGATCAGCGGCTGGGCGAT
>CAYQAJ010000412.1:1464-3504 GCA_964415245.1 uncultured Pirellulaceae bacterium
AGCACGGGCGCCTTGAGCTTCGAGAGGGGCGTGTCCCACGCCGCGCCGTGGTCGCTCAAGAAGGTCTCGACGGCCGATCGACACGCGCGAAGTTTCTTTTCGGTCAGCCCCTTCCACGGCGCGATGGCCCCGGCTTCGGGCGACAGCGACGGATCGGGCACGACGAGCTCGGGGTCGAACTCCTCATTGGCCCCCAGCCCTTCGCACACGGGGCAGGCGCCGTACGGGCTGTTGAAGCTGAACGTGCGAGGCACGACCGGTTCGTAGCTGACGCCGCATTCCAGGCAGGCGGAGAGGGTGCTGTAGAATTCGTCGCGCCACTTGCCGTTGGGGTGGCTTTTGGATCCGCGGGCGCTTTTGCCGTCGCCGGGCTTCGCGCGGTTGCGATGGCCCGCGTCGTCGTCGCCGCTTTCGCTGCCGCTGTTCTCGCCGCCGTTGCCGCCATCGCTGGTAAGAATGCTCGCCAGCGCCCGTCCTTCGCCCAGACGCACGGCGAGCTGCAGCGAATCGGCCAGCCGGCTCTCTATTCCCTCGCGGATGACGATGCGGTCGACCACCGCTTCGACGTCGTGCGTTTTGCGCGGGGCCAGCGAAGGGACTTCGTCGAGGTCGAATACTTCGCCGTCGACGCGGGCACGCGTCAGGCCAGCCTTGCGGATTCGAGCCAGGGCGTCGTCGTGCGAGCCGCGGCGGCCGCGAACCAGCGGCGACAGGATCATGACTCGCGTTCCCTCCGGCAAACCCATCAGGGAATCTTGAATCTGCTGCTCCGACTGCTGGCGAATCGGGCGGCCGCACTGGTAGCACAATGGCTCGCCGAGTCGGGCGAAGAGCAGCCGCAGATAGTCGTACACCTCGGTGACGGTGGCCACGGTGCTCCGCGGGTTGCGGCTGCCCGAGCGCTGGTCGATGCACAGCGTGGGGGGGAGGCCTTCGATCAGATCGACGTCGGGCCGCTGCAACTGGTCGAGAAACTGGCGAGCATAGACCGACAGGCTCTCGATGTACTGCCGCTGCCCCTCGGCGTAGAGCGTATCGAACGCCAGGCTGCTTTTGCCGGAACCGCTGGGCCCGGTGATGACGACGAACTGGCCGTGGGGGATGTCGAGGTCGACGTTCTTGAGATTGTGTACGCGCGCGCCGCGAACGCGGATGAAGCCGGGGGAACCATTGTGCTCGTGGGCGCTGTTCGCGTGGGCGCCGTGATTGTGGGCGCTGCGCTCGTGCGGATGCGGCTGATCTGCGCTGGCGAGCGACGCGGCTGACGCGCTATGTGGCGACGAGCTGGACATGGGCAAAACGGCGAGTTGTGGCGAAGTTTGCGACTGCCCCTGGGGCGTTTTGACGCATAGCGCCCCAAGCGACGCAATCAGGGACTTCCTAAACCTGCCAAGCTATCATCCGCCGCAGCGCGCGACAAGACAAAGCGCGGCGCCCACGGAGATAGGAACGGCCCGGCGGCAACGGTGCCTTCGAGCCGTCCACGTCGCGAATTTGCCGCACCACGGCCCAGCCGCCACGACGTACTCGCGGCGCCTGATGAACACGCGCTGACCTTGCGCTGGTGCACGAATCCCGCCGTACCGACTGATATCAACTACCGGCGGGCTCGTCGATTTTGAATAGATTGTAATAGGCTCGCCGAAACAGCGCCTCGGTTGGATCAGGGTCGAGCATCGCCGCGATCATATCGGGAAGAGTCTCGAACACGCAGGCCACGTCTTCGTCACCGGATGTGTATTCGCACACCGACCCGTCCTTTCCAAGATACCAGGCCATTCCATCGTCGCCGATCAGAATGGTAATGCCGCCCGTCCAGCGTGCTACATTGCTGAGCCGGCGCGACTTTTCCTCCTCGGTGCAACACTCGCTACCAGCGACAAAATCTGGCATTCCCTCGGAAATAATCGTCTGGCCCTTGAGTTTATGGCCGGCAAACCCTATGGCCTCCCAGGGACGACGCTCGCCCATTCCTCCGAAGTTAGCGAACAAATCGGCCGGCAGTTGCGGTGCCGCGAGCGCATAGGGCGCGAGCTTTGC
>CAYQAJ010000413.1:0-3495 GCA_964415245.1 uncultured Pirellulaceae bacterium
CCCGGCGTAACCGATTTGACGGCGTCGTTCGGTCCGCGGCTAATCGAGCAGGAGCGATGCTCGTACCTGCGGCCGATGATCGTGCACTGCGAATCGCCCGAGCCGGCCATCGCCAAGAAGGAGTTCATGTTCCCGTTCGCCACGGTGGTGACGTGCCCACAAGCTGAAATGCTCGCGCGGATCGGCCCGACGCTCGTGGGCACCGTGATCAGCGAAGACCCTGCATTTATCGACCAGGCGATCAATGCGGTGCACATCGACCGCTTGAACGTCGGGCCGGTGCCGACCACCAAGCTCAACTGGCTGCAACCGCACGAGGGGAACATCGTCGACTTTTTGTTCCGCTCGCGCGCCCTGCAGCTCGCCGACGAGAAAGCGGCAACACAATAGACGGTTAGCCGCGACGCGAGAGCGGAGCGCGCGACCGAGCGCTCGGAACGACCGTCGTCATTCACTCCGCAGTGGGACGCGCGTTCTCTCGCGGAGCGAGAGACGACGGCGCAGCTCCAACTGAAAACTGAACACCGAAAACTGAAAACTCCCCGCCATGCTCCCCTTCGACTTCCAACCGATCACGCGAATCGTATTCGGCGCTGGCAAGGTCGACTCGTTGGGCGAACTGGCCCGGGAGCTGGGCGCGCGTCGGGCCATGGTGGTGAGCGATCCCGGCGTGATCGCGGCGGGACACGCACAGCACGGCGTCGACTCATTGCGGGCCGCCGGCATCGAGGCGACCTGCTTCGAGGGGGTGCACGAAAACCCGACGACCAAGGACGTCGACGCGGGACTCGCCTTCGCGCGCGACTTCCAGCCCGATCTGCTGGTCGGCCTCGGCGGCGGCAGCTCGATGGACTGCGCCAAGGGCGTGAACTTTCTCTATACCAACGGCGGCCGGATGCAGGACTATTGGGGCGTCGGCAAGGCACAAAAGCCCATGCTGCCGATGATCGCCGTGCCCACCACTGCCGGGACCGGGAGCGAGGCGCAATCGTTCGCGCTCATCTCCGACGCGGACACGCGCGCCAAGATGGCCTGCGGCGACAAGAAGGCGGCCTGCCGCATCGCGATCCTCGACCCCGTCCTCACGCTCACTCAGCCGGCCCGCGTCACCGCGCAGTCCGGTATCGACGCCATCTCCCATGCGCTGGAAACGTATGTTACCCGCGATCGCAACGCCGTCTCGCTGGCATTCAGCCGACAGGCGTGGTCGCTGTTGGCCGAGCACTTCGGCCGCGTGCTGGAAGATCCCGGCGACCTGGAAGCACGCGGTGGGATGCAACTGGGGGCCTGTTTCGGGGGCTTGGCGATCGAGAACTCGATGCTCGGCGCCACTCACGCGCTGGCGAATTCGTTGACGGCTCGCTACGATGTGCCGCACGGCCAGGCGATCGCCATCATGCTGCCGCACGTGATACGCTTTAATGGTGCCAAGTTTCCCCACTGGTATGCCGACTTGATGCGAAGCAGCAGCAGCAACGGCTCGGCCGATTCGCGGGGGGGACCCGAGGAATTGGCGCGGCTTGTCGCGTCGCTGGTGGAGCGGGCCGGGCTCACGGCGCGGCTCTCCGAGTGCGGCGTCGAGCGGGAGCGGCTCCCCGAGATGGCCGACGACGCGGCGCGGCAGTGGACCGCCACGTTTAATCCGCGTCCCGTCGGCCGCGACGAGCTGTTGGAACTGTACAATAGTGCGTACTGAACGAGAGCGGTTGTACTCGTTGTGCGGCGGCCTCCCGACCGCCGCACGGGTTCGACCGCAGGTCTCCCGCTGTTTGAGGAAGAAGAGGAGACCTTCGGTCGCGCACATGGCACGGTCGGGAGACCGTGCCACAACACGTGGTTTTGGTGCTTGCCGGCGAGGAGGACCATGCGATGAGTAATCGGATTCAACGGTCGCACAGTCAGTTGGCGTGGATCGGTCTGCTCCTTACGTTGGCTGCGATGGCTGGCTGCGGGCTGACTTCGGCCAATGGGCCGATCGCTTCGGTGGGCAGCGATCCGGCGGATAGCGCGAAGGCATCCGACTCCGAAGGCGCCGCGCCGTCGAACATGATCCACACCAACTGGCCCGTGTACCGCGGCGACGCGCAGGCTCGCGGCATCGCGCCGTGCGATCTGCCGGAGCGTCCGGAGTTGCTATGGCAGTTCCGCGTCGAAAAGGGAGCGTTCGAAGCCACGCCGGTCATTCTCGACGGCACCGCCTACATTGGCGATCTTGATGGCAAGCTCTACGCCCTGGACGTGGCCACCGGCGACAAGCGATGGGAGTTCGCGGCACCCAGCGGCATCGGCTTCAGTGCCTCGCCCGCCGTGCGCGACGGTTTCGTGTACGTCGGCGATCTGTTTGGGCAGTTCTACGCCGTACACGCCGATACCGGCAAACTCGCCTGGCAGTTCCAGGCCCAGGCCGAGATTAACTCCAGCGCCAACTTCTTTGAGGACCATGTGCTGTTCGGCTCGCAGGACGCCACGCTCTACTGCCTCAAGGCGCAGACCGACAAGCCCGATGGCGAGCTCGTGTGGAGCTACCAGATCGGCGACCAGATTCGTTGCAGCCCGACCATTGTCGATGGCCGCGTATTCCTCGCGGGGTGCGACGGCGTGCTACACATCGTCGACGTGACCAAGGGCGAGAAGATCGACGGCGTCAACATCGAAGGCCCGACCGGCGCCACTCCCGCCGCAATGGGCGATCGCGTGTTCTTCGGCACCGAGGCGGGCACGTTCTTCGCCGTCGATTGGAAGAAGGCCCGCATCGCCTGGCGGTTCGACGACCACGCCAGCGCGATGCCGATTCGCGGCGCCCCGGCGGTGACCGACTCGCTCGTGATCGTGGGCGGACAGAACCGCCGCGTGTATGCGTTCGATCCCGAGAAGGGAGGCGACCCCGTTTGGGAGTTCGCCACGAAGCAACGCGTCGATGGCTCGCCCGTCGTCGTGGGGCAGCGCGTGTTCGTGGGCTCGGCCGACGGCCGGCTCTATGCACTCCATCTGATGGACGGCACCGAGGCGTGGCAATTCGAGGGCGAAGGCGGATTCCTCGGCTCGCCCGCCGTGGCCGACAACCGCCTCGTCATTGCGACCGACCGCGGTGTGGTCTATTGTTTAGGTCGAAAGGAAAAATGACCAATGACCAAATCCAAATGACCAATGAGGGCACAATCGCGGGCGAGGACCAATTCTTAACCCGCAATGACCAACGTATTTGCAATGGCGTTTGCCGGCATGCAACCACACGACGCGCGCCAGCGATCTTCGTCATTGGTCATTTGGATTTGGTCATTGGTCATTAGATAGTATTATGGCCACCGAATCGACCAAAACGCAGGTCGGCAGCTACTTCATCTCGAATTACCCTCCGTTTTCGGTGTGGACGCCGGACCAGTTGGGCGAGGTGAAATGGGCCCTCCATGCGCCCCCCACGGCAGTGCCGCTGGGGCTCTACCTGCACATTCCCTTCTGCCGCAAGCGGTGCAAGTTCTGCTACTTCCGCGTCTA
>CAYQAJ010000414.1:0-3392 GCA_964415245.1 uncultured Pirellulaceae bacterium
GCGCTCCTGCAGCGCCCGCAGCAGCTTCACTTGCAGGTGGGGCGTCGTGGAGTTGATTTCGTCGAGAAAGATCGTGCCGGTGTGCGCGGCCTCGAAGCGTCCGGTGCGATTCGAGACCGCGCCGGTAAACGAGCCCCGCACGTGGCCGAACAGCTCGCTTTCCAGCAGGCTCTCGCTCAAGGCACCGCAGTTGACGCGCACGAACGGGCCGGTGGCGCGTTTGCTAAGGTGGTGGATGGCGGTGGCAACCAGTTCCTTTCCCGTGCCGGTTTCACCCAATAACAACACCGAGGCATTCGACGGCGCCACCTTGCGGATGGTGCGATACACCTCTTCCATGGCGGGCCCCGAACCGATCAGCCCGGGAATGGGAGGGCCGGATTCCGGAACGGGCGTGGAGTGAAAAGCGGACATCGTCGCCTAGCGCGCTGCAAGTTGAGCCAATCCGACAAACCGCGAAAACTGGCTCATTGGGGCTCGTCGCTCTGTTGGCCGTTCTTCTCCATCGAGTTGAGCAGAGAGCCCAGCACGACTTGCGTTTCACGGTCCATCGTTTCGCTTTCGTTGTACCGATCGTACTGCCGTAGAATCTCCGGCGCGGTCAGCAAGATGCCGTATCGTTCGACCGATTCGGCGAACGCGCGGGCCGCCGCCTGGCGCTCGTTGAGCGGTCGACCGATTTCGCTCGCCGCGTTCACCAGAGCGACCTGCGCCTGGGAGGAGCCCAGTCGCCCGAGTACGAGCGTCGCCTTTTCCGTCAGGGCGGGCGTGCTGAAAGCGCGCATTACGGACGACTGGTGCCGCGAGAAATCGTAGGCACGGTATCGGTCGGGCTGTTCGAGCAGTCGGGCCATCCAATCGAGTGCGGCGGCGGCGTGCGCGAGCCGCTCGTGCTGGGTCACGTGGTTGCGACCGGCAAGTTCCAGCAACCGGGCAACCTCGTACGCCAGGGAATCCGTGTCGTGCGGTCGCGGAAATGCTTCGACCAGCGGGTCGGTTTCCGCAAGCCGCTGCGCCCAGGCCAGCCTTTCCTCGCGGGCCAACAGCCCAATGGGCAACGCTGCCGTGCGGGGATCGTTTCGCAGCGCCTGGATCAGCTCGCTCGCGCGGGGGAAATCGAGTGCGTCGCTCAGCAGTATGAGCTCGTAGTCGGAGCCGTCGACGGCCATTTGGAACGTATCGCGGCCGGTTTGGGCGGAGTCGCCATCGAAGCCAATCTCGCGCAGCATGCCCAACAGCGATTGCGAATGTTCGGGGCGGGGATGGCCGATCAACACCCGCCTTTCGCCCACCGAGCCGGCGAAGAAACCGAGCGCTTCGGCCAGACGGCTGGCCCCGGGATAGGCCACCGTCGGATCGATGCGGAGAATCGCTTCGGCGGCAACGAACCGAAGCCGCCGGTCGCCGTGACGCAGTGCTTGTACGAGCGGGCGCTGGCGCCCGTCGTCGGAGGTCAGCAGCGTTTCGTCGCCAATATCGCCGAGCACCTCCGCCGCGCCCAGGGCTGCGCCGATGTGCCCTTCTTTCATGGCCTGCTTCAGAATGACCTCCAACTCCTCAACACCCGCCGTAGTCGCGGCAGCGTGCGGGGTGCCAGGTCCGCGCTCCAGTGGTTGTCCGTAGCCACCGACCGACTTGGCCGTCTCCAACAGCGTCGCGAAATAGAGCCGGCGGAATGCGGGGGCGTCGGGCGCTAGGGCGTACAGATCGCTTGCCGCTTGCGTGGCCACCACCAGGGCGGCGTCACTCGCGGGATAACGCCGTGGCAACGGTGCGCCGGCCGACTCGTCCCAGTGCCATAACACGATCGATTCGTCCAGATCGGGCTTGCGCGGGGGCGAGCCGGCGAAGTATTGCTTCGCGCGGCGGAAAAGGTATTGCTGCGCGTCGTAGGTGGCGGGCGTTTCACCGATGATCCGCAGCAGGGCCCGGCCCGCCGCCTCCCGCAGCTCGGCGCTGCTCGCCGGATCGGCGTACGGGCGGATAAGATACATCACGGCGCGGGAATGGTTCAGGCGGCCCAGCACCTCGATCACTCGCGCTCGCAGTTGCTCATCAGGCGCCTCGAGCGCCCCGATGAGCGGTTCGACTGCTTCGCCGCCCAAGGCAATGAGCGCGCCTTGTATCGCGGCGCGCTCGTCAGCACGGCTTTCGTCGGCCAATACGCCGAGAAGCGGGGCGACCGCATCGGCCCCGATGGACCGAAGGTCGACCACCGCCGCCCGACGTACTTCGGGCGCCGGGTCGCTCAAGCGGGTGACGAGGTCGCGCAGTACGGCGGGATCGCGGGCCGCCTTGTAAGCTGCGTCCATTACGGCCCGCGAAAACGGTTGCGCTTGCGGTGCCAGTTCACCGATGCGCGACAGGCGCATGAAGAACGCCGAATCGAAGTCTGCGTGCAGCGCGGCCAGCGTCTGCTCGTCGGGATTCGTGGCGAGCAACGCGTCGAAGTACCGCTTGGCTTCATCCGTCCGGCCCCGATTGAGCATCACCTCGACCGCGTGCAACAGATCGCTGGCCGTCGTGGGATTCGACTCGCGCACGGCGAGCACCACCGGGTCTTGTTCTTCCGCCGGGGGAGTCGGGATTCCCCCGGGCCCCGGAACGACCGGCGGCGTAGCCGGCCCTTCAAACGGGTTGTCCTGCGCCCCTAGCCAATCCGCCGCCGAAGCCGACAGCAGCACCAGCGCGATCACGGGCAGTCGAAAAACGAGGCGTGTGACGGATCGATTCATGATGTGCATCTTGTTATTCAAGTTGCCAGTGTTTCAGCATCCAGGCGAAAAAGTCGTACACCCACACTCCGTCATTGGTCATTGGGAATTGGAAGTTGTTTGTGATTTGTCATTTGGGATTTGGAGCTTCAACCGGCACTCGCCCCTTCGACTCCTCCCGTTCGCCACCTCTAGTTGCTCTCCAGCTTCTTCTTCCACCGCTCAATCTGCCCCCGCACTTCCTTGGGAGCGGTCGATCCATAGCTCGCAAACGATTCGACCGCCTTACGGGCCCCCAGCACCTGGTACACGCCTTCGTCCAGGTCCGGGTCGACCTCGCGGAAGTCGCCTATCGATAACTTGTCGAGCGGCACGTCCCGATCGAGCGCCTTGCGCACAAGCTGCCCCACGCGATGATGGGCGGTTCGTTGCGGCATGCCCCGGCCGATTAAGTATTCCATAAACGTGGTGGCATCGAGGTAGCCCGTTTCCAAATGCCGGGCAATCGCCTCGCGGTGGAGCTGCGCGCCCGCTACGATCGGCGCCGCCAGCCGCAGGCAGCCCTCTACCGTGTCGACCGAGTCGAACAGCGGCGGCTTGTCTTCCTGCAGGTCGCGGTTGTAGGCCAGCGGCAGACCCTTCACGATCACCATCAGGTTCACCAGGTTGCCCACCAAG
>CAYQAJ010000415.1:0-3373 GCA_964415245.1 uncultured Pirellulaceae bacterium
CGAAGTCGTCCATCTCGTTGTTGAGCACCACGCCGGTGCCCGGCACGATCACCTTGGAGCCGAACGTGGTGTTGATGGTGGCGGTAATGGCGACCCAGTTCCCTTCGGCGTCGGCCGCGGCGATGTGCGTGGTGTGGCGCTGCCCGAAGAAATCGCTGGTGGCACCCGGTGGCTCGCCGTGGCCTTTCACGATCTGCGCCTTCGCCGGGTCGATGCGGGCCGCCAAGTCGCGAGCGTACGCCTTGTCGACAAGACCGCGGGGCACCTTGGCAAAGTCGGCGTCGCCCAACCAATACGCCCGATCGGCGAAGGCGAGCTTCATCGCCTCGGCCGTCACGTGGTCGACCAGCGCCGGATTCTCGTCGTGCAACTTCGCCAGGTCGAAGTTCTCGAGAATGTTCAGAATCTGGGCCACATGCACGCCGCCGCTGCTGGGGGGCGGAAAGCCGACAATCGTATAGCCGCGGTACGTGGTCACCACCGGCGGGCGAACTACGGCGCGATAGCCGGCTAAATCGTCGGCCGAGAGCACGCCGCCGTTGTCGGCCATCCACGCGCCGACCGTGCGGGCGAACGGGCCGCGGTAAAACCAGTCGGGCCCATGCTCGGCAATCGCGCGATACGTGCGAGCCAGGTCGGGCTGCTTGATGATTTCGCCCTGGGCGTAGGGCGAGCCGTCGGGTTTGAGCAGCGCGGCCTTCGACGCCGGAAATCGGGCCAGGTCGTCGGCCGTTTCCTTGAGGGAATCGGCGTAGTCTTCGGAAACGGGAAACCCTTTCGCGGCCAGTTCCGCAGCCGGCGCAATGAGCTCCGCCAGCGACTTCCGCCCGTGCTTTTCGACCGCCAACGCAAGCGCTGCCAGCTCGCCGGGCGTGCCCACGGCCAGGGGACCGGTAAGACTCGCTTCTTCGTCGGGCTTGCCGTCGCGCTGGTAGTGCTCGGGCTTGATTCGTGCGGGGGCGGTTTCGCGGCCGTCGATCGCCACGAGCTTTCCGTCTGCGGTGCGGATGAGAATGAAACAGCCGCCGCCGATGCCCGAGTTGGAGCTGTCGACGACGCCCAACATGAGCGCCGCCGCCACGGCCGCATCGACCGCGTTGCCGCCGTCGCGCATGGCCGATACGCCGGCTTCCGTGGCCAGCGGATGAACGGTGGCCACCATGCCATGCGCGGCTTCGGCGACTTTGGCAACGCGCGTGGGCTCGGCCGCATTGGCTGCGGCTGACAACGGCGCGGAAAGCACCAGGGCTGCAAACGCAGCAACGAGCGCCACTAACGCGCAAAGCGCGAATACGAAAAAGCCGCGCCGGTCGCATGACTCGGCGCGGCTTATTGATTCACGTGTTCGCATCGCTTTCGTGGCAATCATGCGCCGTCCGCTCCCAAGGCGAGACGGCACGCGCACTCAAAACCGTCGGGGACTGGCTCATTTTGCGCAGTCCGCGGAGCAAAATGTGCCTGTCCCCTTCTCTGAGACGGTTTTGAATTGGGATCCAATCACTCGCCGTCACGCAGTATTCAATTCTACCTTCGGGTCGTCGGCGATGTGCACCCACACGTGCACGTGCGGAATGCCGCGGAAGTACCACACGAATGACGGCCCCTCCAGCCGCCAGTTGTCCCATGTGCCGTCCTTGTCGAAGTCGCTGTCGGTGTAAAAGGCGAGGCTGCACGCATCCAAGCCCCCTTGCGCCTTGAGACACGTCAGGACCTCGTCCCGGTCCCCCTTGCGGTAGGGCTCAATGAGCTTCTCGAGCGTCTGCTGGACCAACTCGCGCTGGTCACTCGACATTTCACCGAGCGGTATGCCGGGCAGCTTTCCGTCGGCTCCCTGGAAGCCCACCTTCTCCTCGTCCGGCGAGTGGCGAACTTCGGCCAGCTTGCGCTGCTTCTCGTCGAGCATCTCGTACACCTTGTTGGCGGCCTGCGCCTGCGGCCAGTACACGTTGCCGGGATGGCCGGGCTTCTCGTCGAACCCGCTGGCGGCGTGCCCATAAAAAATCGGCCCGCCGAACGCCATGTGCTCGGTCGAATTGCCGTCACAGCGCAGGGTCATGTGGCGACCCGTGATGACGAACTCGAACTTATCGTCGCCAGGATTGCCAAACAGGGCGATGCTCTGCCGCGCGCCGAAGGGCCCGCCGCTGTCGTCCTTAAGCTGCTTGTCGACCCGCGTGTGCCACTCGGGATTGACGATGCCCTCCCAGATTTCGCGGACGATTTGCTGCTGATCGGCAGTGTAAAAGTCGCTCAGCACGTGGTGGTTGGTAATCTCCCAGTTGTTCGAGACGCGAGTTCGCAGCAGGCCGAAGTCGCGCTTGTCGTCGACGTAGTCCCAATCGAAGCAAACGTCGCCGCGCTGCTTTTCCGAGAGCGAGTCGTAAAGCACCTTGACCAGCGTTTCGGGCGCCTTCTTTTCGGCGGGCTCGTCGGCCAGCAGGATGCGACCGACACGGCCGGCCGCCACGGCGGCCACGGTTCCGACAGCGGTCGTCTTGAGAAAGTTGCGGCGGTCGACGAACGACTGGTCACCTTGGCAGTCAGGGCAAGGGCGGGAAGTATTTTGGGGCTTACCGGGCATGGGGCCACCTCCATGGTTGGGGGGAAAGATTGCGTCGCCCCCAATTAGAAACCGTTACCTGCCCACTTTGCAAATGGATTCCGCCGACGGGGCTTGTTTATCACGGGATTCTCACCGCACGTTCGCCGCGCCAAGCGAAATTACCGGGATCTCGCCCGCCCGTTTGCCGGCTGGCAAACCGGGCAGAAAAACGTCGATCGCTGCCCCTGCACGATCCGCTCGATGGTGCCGATGCAGCAGGTGGGGCACTTGTCTCCCCGACGATCGTAAACGCGGTGGAAGTTCTGGTACGAGCCGGGGTTATTGAGCGCGGTGCGGTAGGTGCCGTCGGAGAGGGTCGAGCCTTCCATGGCGATCGCTCGCTTCAGCACACGGCGCATCGTTGCGTGAATGCGGCGCCACTCATCGGTGGCGAGCCGCGCGCAGGGGCGCTCGGGATGCACTCCGGCCACGTGCAGAATCTCGCTGGCGTACAGATTGCCGACGCCCGCCAGGGACCGTTGATCGAGCAGGGCGATCTTGATGGCGCGGCGACTTGGCGATAAGCGTTTGCGAAGTGTGGTTGCCGTGACCTCCAACGCGTCGGGCCCGAGCTGATTCGAGCCGAGCTGCGTTTCGACCTCGTCCGGCCGCAACAGTTTCACCGAACCCAGCCCGCGCCGATCCCAAAACAACAGCCGCTTCGGCCCCCGCCCCGACACCGTCAGCTCGAACCGCAAGTAGTCGCGGTCGGGCGGTCGGCCCACCAGCACCAGGCCGGTCATCCGCGGCTCGAACACAATTCGTTCGCCT
>CAYQAJ010000416.1:0-3365 GCA_964415245.1 uncultured Pirellulaceae bacterium
CGCCGCCACAGGCCTCGTCGAGGTAGGCGGGCCACTGGTCGGGCTCGCGCTCCAGGGCAGATAAGAATATCGACTTCGCCTGATCTTCGGGCGGATTCATGGCAAACCATCCTTCGCGATTTGCGATGGCTACTCCACAGTAGTTCCCATCAATTCCTCGGCCTCGGCGTGATTGCCTTGCAACAGCAGGACGTCGATCAGGGACGTGTAGCTTCGGGACAGCCGGGCTCGGTATTCACCATCATCCGGGTGGTCGGCTGCCAAGCCGGCATAAACCACGACTGCGTCGCGATACGGCCCTTCGGCGTCGTGCAGTCGGCCGTTGGCCTTCAGCAAGTCGCCCAGGTACCAGTTGCTAAATCCCTGCTCCTGCCGATAGTAGGGATTGGCGGGCACGTCGGTAGCCAGCTTCTCAAAAACGGCCAGCGCCTGGCGGTGATACTTTTCCGCGTCGTCCTGCCGCCCGGCGGCCGAGGCAAGGGACCCCAACTGCCACAGGATGTGGCCCGCTTCCACGCGGTGATCGTACTGAGTGGGAATCTCGACAGCGAGCTTCTCAAAGATGGCCAGCGCTTGCTCGTAGAATTCGGCGGAGTCCTCCGGCCGGTTCGTGGCACCCATCAAATAGGCCAGGCCCAGATACGAGTTGGCCAGGTGAAAGCGGTAATCGGGATTCGCAGGCGATTCGGCAACAAGCTTTTCTTTCAGGGCCACCGCCAGACGGTAACCCCGTTCGGCCTCGTCGGTCCGGCCCGCGGCCCACAGCGCCGTGGCGGCGTCGTGATACACATGAGCCAGCGCCAATTTCAGTTCGGAATCGTCGGGTGCGTCGGCCGCCAGCTTCTCCAGGCGTGCGATCCCTTCGCGGGAGGCTTGTTCCCTTTCCGAGACAGTTCCTCGTTGCATCCGGCACCGCAGCCATTGCGTTTGAAATCGTTCCCATTCAGTCTGCAGCGCTGCATCGTCGGGATGTTCGGCCAGCAAAGAGCGATAAATCGCCATCACGTCGTCGGCCACCTGCTGACGTTCCGATGTGCGTCCCGTTTGATGGAGCAACTCATCCAGCCGATCGAAGCGGTGGCGCAGGTCATCATGGTGCCGTGCATTTTCCGCCTCGCGGGCGATCAATCGGCACTCAGCGTCCACCGATCGTCGATAGGCGACTACAGCCTCGACAAGCTCTCCCCGCGCCTGGAGCGCTTCCCCGAGCAAATCGGCCACGTAAGCGAGACGGTCCGGGAAGTAAACCTTGTCCGGATAGTCGCGGCTCAATGCAGTCCACAATGACAGCGACTGAACCAGTTCTGTTTCGCCTTCCCCGGCCCGACCCTGTCGCGATAGGATGTCTCTCAGGCGAAGGTGTGACTCCGCAAGGGTCATGCGAATGTACCAGTCCTGGCCGTCATCCAGGCGCTGAAATGCGTCGATGGCGGTCCGCACCGATGTTTCCGCCTGGTCGAGGCAATTGGATTCAAAATACAACCGTGCCAACTCGTGGGAACATTGGCCGATGAGAGACGTCTCGCCGAGTTCCTCGGACCACTCCAGGGCACGGTTCAGGACGGACTCCGCCTCCTGCTGCTTGTGGCCATTCATCAGCGCCACCCCGAGATACAGGTAAGATGAGGCTCTGCCGAGCTGAAACTCCTGCCGCTCGGGAAAATCCTTGATGAGTTGATTGATCAACTCGACCGCGCGGCGCCGGATCTCCTCGCGTTGTGCGCCTTCCGGGTGCGTTTGATCGAACACGAATCCCATGTTCTGGCATGCGCGCACCATCTCGGCGCGCGGGCGCGGATCACCGGGAAGCGCTTCCGACAACGAATGCAGCTTGTTCAAGCTGAGCAGGCAGGCCTCCTCAGCGCCCGCGAAATCACCCATCTGCAGTTTGATGATTCCCACGCGCAGCCGCGCCACGGCGGCTTCCAACTGCAAATCGTGGTCGTCGCTGGTGATGGCGAGGAAGTTCTCGTTGAATTCCAGCGCGTCTTCCAGTAACTTTCGTTGAAGCTGCTGCAGGTGCGGAGTCTGAGAGAACTCGTTTTCGCCGACGCGCGTCAGCAGTCGGTCCACGGCCTCGTGCGCTTTACGCAGATTGGCCAGCGCCTGATCGTGTGCCTCTTCCGCCGCCTTGCGCTGTTCGGCTTCTGCCAGACGAGCATCATCCGCGTCGAGCCGTTGTTGCCTTTCCGACTTGCGGGCCGTTTCGGCGCGAATCGCCTGCCAGGTGCTTACGATGGTCCCCAGCACGAGCGCTGCCGCGACCAGCGTCGCCGTAATGATGGCCACACGGTTGCGGCGGGCGAACTTGCCAAAGCGGTACGTTGCCGACGGCGGGCAGGCCTGCACCTGCTCGTCGGCCAGATAGCGCTGCACGTCCATGGCGAAGCCGTTGGCCGTCTCATAGCGGCGAGTGCGGTCCTTCTCCAGGGCGCGCATCACGATCCAGTCCAGTTCGCCCCGCATCATGCCGCTCAGCTTGCCGGGCTCCATGCCGCGGCTGGCCGCGATGCCGGCAGATCCCTCGCTCGTGCTAATGCGCGTGCTGGGGCGTGGCGGCTCGTCCTCGCGGATGGCCCGCAGAAGCTCCAACAGCGCGAACTCCCCCAGTCGGCGGCGATCGAGGGGGGTCGTGCCGGTCAGCAACTCATAGAGCAGAACCCCCAGCGAGTAGATGTCGGTCCGCGTGTCGACGTCGAGCTGGTTCAACTCCGCCTGCTCGGGCGACATGTACTCGAACGTGCCCACCACCGAACCGATGGCCGTGAACAGCGTTCGATCGGTGAGCCGCGACCCGGTCGCCTTGGCCACGCCGAAGTCGATTACCTTGGGCACCGGCTTGCCGTCGTACAGACTGACCATGACGTTCGACGGCTTGACGTCGCGGTGAATGATCCCCTTCTGATGGGCGTGCTGCACGGCGTGGCAAACCGGCAGAAACAATTCGAGCCGCTGGCGCGGCGAGAGGCGATGCTGGTCGCAGTATTTGGTGATGGGCATCCCCTTCACCAATTCCATCACAAAGTACGGACGACCGCTTGCGGTTGTGCCGGCGTCGAGCACGCGGGCGATGTTGGGGTGGTCCATCAGGGCCAGGGCCTGTCGCTCGGCCTCGAAGCGGGCGATGACCTGCCGCGAGTCCATGCCTGGCTTGATGAGCTTGAGGGCCACCATTCGCTCGACCGGCCTGGACTGCTGGGCCAGGAACACCGTGCCCATGCCCCCTTCGCCCAACTGCTGCAACAGCTTGTAGGGGCCGATCTCCATGCCGACGCATTCCCGCATGGGCTCGTCGAGCGTGGCGACGGCGGCCGCACCGGCGCCGCCTTCGTCGATGCTTCCCATCTCGCGATGAGCGCGCAGCA
>CAYQAJ010000417.1:0-3351 GCA_964415245.1 uncultured Pirellulaceae bacterium
GGAGTCATGTCAATCGTCTTGGGCATTTGCGTCTCCGTCCCTCTGACCGCCTTCTTATCCGGCGGACTGCACGATCGAAGATCGCCCATTCCGCGGACGAATGCCAGTGCCCGCCCCGTGCGGCCGGCCGCCGCGGCGCCGAAGCACGGACGGGTCCGAAGCCCGGGAAAATGCGGCGTCGACGCCGCGCTTACCGCTGGTTCTGCCGGCTTGGGCTGGACGGACAGGTCCCTTCCCTGCCGCTCCATGAGAAGGCGCTGAACTCGAACCAGTGCCGCGACCGGCACCGACCAACACGGGCGATGGAGCTCCTGATCGAAGGCGCACAGCAGGACGCGCTGTCGGGCATCAGCCCGGACGAGCAAGCCGACTTCCGCCGTCAGTGGGCGCAGGAGAACCACCCCGTCGAAGTCTCGCGGCGTGAGCACATCACGCGGGCGCTGGCGGCTGTCGAGACCGGCGGCAGGCTGCTGCTGTCTTACAGCCTGTCGCTGTACTCGTCGCACGTCGTGGAGCGCGGTGAGGCTGCGGAGCGTCGTGCTGCCGAAGCGGGCCGCTCGGCATCATCGGCGGCGGTGCACTGAACAACGGCTCGCGGCTGCACCTCCTTTCAGCCGCTGAGCGCCGGACAGCGTTTTCGCATGCCGCTGTCACGGCGAGCGCTCGGAGCAGATGCCCCCTCGTCGTCGGCTGCTCCGGACGCGTCCTCTCCGCCCGCGCTAGCGGGTCGAGGGGCGGTGCCGCACCTGTGCGGCTGCTGTCGTGAGCCCGGGGCGGTGCCGCAACCGCGCTGCCTCGGGCACGCCCGTGGGGACGGCGTTGTCCCTAGCGCCGGGAACCACTATGTTCTGTTCATCTTTATCCTGATATAAGATGCCGATTCCACACACTCGGGACCTTCATGCTTGACGATCTGACGTATCGCCAGCAGCTCGTGCTAGCCGCGCTAGCTACCGTTCCGAGCCGCGAGTTTGCGCCTGTGCAGGTGCAGAAGCTCTTCTTTTTGCTCGATCGCAATGTGGCTAACCAAATTGGTGGGCCGCACTTCAATTTTCAGCCATACGATTACGGCCCGTTCGACGCAGCGGTGTATCGGGAGTTGGAAGTGCTCCAGCGGAAGGGGTTGGTGAACATTGCCAACTACGGATCACGACGGACCTACGAGTTGACAGCCGCTGGGCAGAGAGCCGGTGAGGGCGTTCTCGGTACGATGCCGGGCGAGCTTTCGAACTATATCGCGCAGGTCGCGACTTGGGTTCGCAGGCTTTCGTTCGCGCAGCTGGTTGGTTCGATTTATCAGCAGTACCCAGAGATGCGGGCCAACAGGGGACTGTCGGATATTTTGTGCGTGAGGCCTGTTTCGTCATTGTCCCACGAAGCGCTCGCCAAAGATGACGGCGAACTGGGTTCTGGCCTCGACCCACTCGCGCGGCGGTCGTTTCCATTCCTCGGCCGCGTTGTTGAGAACCAGATATAGCAGCTTCATCGCAGCATCGTCATTGGGGAAGTGACCGCGGGTTCGAACCGCGCGCCGCAGTTTTGAGTTCAGCGCCTCGATCGCGTTCGTGGTGTAGATGATCCGGCGGACGCCTTCGGGGAAGGCGAAGAAGGGCACGACGTGTTCCCAGTTGCGCCGCCAGCTTAGCGCGATGGCCGGGTACTTCTGGCCCCAGGCACCGGCCTCGAACGCCTCCAGCGCCTTCATGCCGGCCTCGGCGTCCTTGGCCCGATAGATCGCCCTGAGCGCCGGCATCACGGGCTTGCGGTCCTTCCACGACACGAACTCAAGCGAATGGCGGATCAGGTGAACGATGCAGGTCTGCACCACCGTCTCGGGGAAGACGGCGGTGATCGCCTCGGGGAAGCCCTTCAGGCCGTCCACGACGGCGATCAGGATGTCGCCGACGCCGCGGTTCTTCAGCTCGTTCATGACCCTGAGCCAGAACTTGGCGCCCTCCGTCTGCTCGATCCAGATGCCGAGAATCTCCTTCGTGCCGTCCGCCAGGATGCCGAGCGCGATGTAGACGGCCTTGTTCCTGACGAAGCCCTCGTCCCTGATCTTCACCCGGATGGCGTCGAAGAAGACGAGCGGATAGCAGGCGTCCAGCGGACGGTTCTGCCACTCGGCCACTTCCTCCAGAACGGCATCGGTGACGGCCGAGACCAGGTCCGGTGACACGTCGATGCCGTAGAGCTCCTCCAGGTGGCCGCGGATCTCCCGCACGCTCATGCCGCGCGCATACATGGAGATGATCTTGTCGTCGAAGTCGGGAAAGCGGCGCTGGTATTTGGCGATCAGCTTCGGGTCGAAGGTGCCGGAGCGATCGCGC
The DNA here is from genome assembly GCA_964415245.1 of uncultured Pirellulaceae bacterium. Classification (GTDB taxonomy): domain Bacteria; phylum Planctomycetota; class Planctomycetia; order Pirellulales; family Pirellulaceae; genus CAYQAJ01. The sequence continues at coordinate 2,331 of CAYQAJ010000417.1, forward strand.
GGGATCGTAAGCCGCATCTTCGAGGTGCCCGTCAGAACCGACTTCTTCGAAGCGCCGTTGCGGCGATTGGCGTTGCCGCCGTCACGCTCGTCTTCAAGGTGGGCGTCGAGCTCGGCGTTCAGAATCCGCTCCGAAAGAGCCTTCTTCAGGTCGTCCAGAAGCCCGTCCTTGGCAAACACCTCATCCGGATCGTGGCCAGCAAGCAGCTGGTCCAGAACTTCCTTCTCGATAGCCATGTGATGGCACCGCAATCACGTCTGGTCTTACGACTTCGTCGAGGACCGCACCCACGAGGGGCGCAAGTTCCGCATGCTCAACATCATCGACGAGTTCACCCACGAATGCCTGGCCATCCGGGTGGCTCGCAGGCTCAAATCCATCGACGTCATCGACGCGCTCTCTCACCTGTTCATCCTGCGCGGCGTTCCCGGCCATATCCGCTCCGATAACGGACCAGAGTTCATTGCCAAGGCCGTGCAGGATTGGATCGCAGCGGTCGGCGCCAGGACCGCCACCATCGCACCGGGCAGCCCCTGGGAGAACGGCTTCATAGAGAGCTTCAATGCGCGCCTGCGCGACGAGCTGCTCGACGGGGCTGCGCGAGGCGCAGATCGTGATCGAAAGCTGGCGTCGCCACTATAACGCCGTACGGCCACATGCCTCCATCGGCTACCAGGCACCCGCGCCGGAGGTGTTCGTGCCGGCGCTCACCGCAGGGCCGGCTGCACAACCCAGGCCAGCTTCGCCGCCCATGCTCCCGCTGGCGTCAGCGCCAGCCCTAAACTAACATTGCAAGCGGACCACCCAGCGGGGGCCGGTCAGGCTCAGGAAGTCCTGGAAGCGGCCGGCACCGCGATCCAAAGACGGGTAGCAGCTCATCACCGGGGGCAGTAGTCCTGCTCTGTCAATTCGTGAGGGCGTTGCTGAGGACGCGAGTTGAATTCGCCGTCGATGTGCCACCCCGGATAATGTTCAGGAATTTTTCAAGGTCCACTGATGGCGCATTGGATACGAAGATCAC
>CAYQAJ010000418.1:0-3327 GCA_964415245.1 uncultured Pirellulaceae bacterium
GGGTTTCCAACCCTCGGACGGAACCATGGCTTGCCCCTCGGCCTGCTCGCGCACGACGCCGCGACCGCCGGAACCGGTGCCGGATCATGCCTTCCGCTCCCCTGCTTCTGGGCGAGTTTCGCCGCCTGCTCGACGAACGGTACCGCGTGGCGATTCCGCCGCAACTGGCCGAACCGCTCGTGGCCGCATCGGCGGCGTGTACGTTGGCCAAGCAGCGCCGCGGCTGCCTCAGCCTGTGGGGCGACGCCCAGTGGCGAGCCCGCCTCGATGCCGACGTCGAGCTGGTTCGCACCAAGATCGAAGCGGGCCGACTCGCCGGGCGGATCGAAGAGGTGCAATCGCTAGGCCGGCTTCTGTCGACGCGGCACCGCGCCGTCGAGCTTTCGCAGCGCGGGCGGCTGTTGGTGCCCGAGGGCTTTCGCGAATTCCTGGGAGTTGAAGCCGGCGGCGAATTATTGATTATCGGCGCCGCCGTATGCGTCGAACTGTGGAAGCCCGAAGCATGGTTCGCCTACGTCGAAGAAAACATGCCGGAGTTTCGGAGGCTCTTGGATAATCTTTCCGCGTGACGCACCGCCACTCGTTTAACCCGGAGCCATCGGCGACGGCGGGGCACAAGTGCAGAATGCAGAATGACGGAACGAATCTCGCCCGGCTCCCGCTAACCCACCACTAACGGCCCAGCGCGACGGAGTGCTGAACTACCGAAACTACGGAGGGAGATTCTTCAACGCCGCGCGATATCGCGCGACGCTTGCTTCCCGCGGTTATGCCCGGTGAAGAAATGTCGTTCACGTACCCAGAACCTGTGTCGCCAGGACGGGATGCAAGTCACCAGGGAATGGGCACGTGTGGCACGGAAGCCCATTTCACTCGCCGGGCATGCCGCTTTTCTTGTTGGCACGTGCGGCGGTAGGGTGAGCGGGAGAAGAAGTAGGGCGGGGGTTTTCAGTTTTCGGTTTTCAGTTTTCAGTTGGGAGAGTCACGTCGGCATAGACGGGGCGGTGGTCGGATAACGTGGATCGTTCTACGTGGTACTCCACGAATTGCCAGGCGCGGGGGATCAGGATCCAGTCGATGACGCAGTAGGGTTCGGAGCCTTGAAACGTGAGGTCGCTTTCGGCTAGCGGGCCATCGGTTGGTGAGCGCCGAAACAGTTCTGACTGGTCGAGGGTCGTGATCGCGTTGTTGCCGTCGGGGTCGGTGTATGTCTTGGGAAAGCCCGGCGGGGTCGAATTCAGGTCGCCGACAACGATTGTCGGTAGCGCGCTCTCCCGGGCCATGTCCACCAGCATGGCGGCCGACTGCACGCGCACGCGCTCGCTGCGGTAACAAAGGTGTGCGGCGATCACGCGAACCACCCAATCGCCGGCCTGAATATCACAAACGACGCCGCTCTGCTTGCCCGCCAACACGGTTTGCCAGGGCGAATAGCCCGGGAAATCGGCGAGCCGGGCACTGGCGATCGGGTACTTCGACAACACGGCGTTTCCGAACCGCCACTTCCAGATAAGAACTCGAAAGTCGAGGTTCCGCTGCTCGACCCAGTACGGGTAGCCCGCCTTGTCGGCCAGGTACCGCGCCTGATCGACCGAATGGCTCCAGCTTGAATCGAAATCGACTTCGTTCAACACCACGACTTCGGCATCGACGCTGCGCAGCAACTCGGCAATCTCGTCCAACCGCGCCATCCGCTCGGCCCGGTCGCCCCCTCCCAATTCGACTTGGCCATCCCGCGGCCGTGGGCGACGTTGTAGGTCAGAATCCGCAGCGTTGCGGGGGTCTCCGTTGCATTCGGTTCCCCAACGTCCGGCGCCACGAAAACCTTCACACACCGCCACGAACTCGCCACTCGGCTGAAAACGTACGGCAACAGCAGCAGAGCCAACGGCAACACGATTGCCCACAGCCAGCGGTTCGTCAGCCAAAATCGAATCTTCATGGCATCGGACAATCAACAGAAAGACGAAGCGCGACAAGCTCTCCAGCGCCAGACCGGCATGTCGCGACGACGCGGTTTTGTCGGCCGCGACGTCACTTGTATGTAGTTGTCTCGTCGATGGTTACTGCGATTTAGGGCCGGTTTTGACGCATGTCGCGTCGCGATTGGGTTTCGGGATTTCGACTCCCGGCTCTCGAACTTCGACTCGCTCGCCTGTCGCGACGACGCGGCGATGTCGCGGGCCGCGACATTCGCAAGTGCCGAGCTGGCGCCGAGTTACGGCCAATCGACGGGCCGCGACACGCCATGTCGCGTCGCATGACAATTGCCGCGCGAGCTAAACCGACCTCGCCGGTCTCGCCGCGCATGCCGGTAGTGCCACGGCCGACACCCGATCACCGACACGTCACGAGCAGCCTGGTCCACGGTCCGAGCTCGATCCTCAGCGTCGCGGCAAATTGCGCTGGCGCAACGGCCCAGCCGGCTGAAAACCGAACACGGAAACGGGAACATTTTGGCTTGGCGGAGAGCGCGAGCACTCGGGGCTGACAGCTGACAGCTCCGCATCGAATTGCCAAAGAACCGAACGTACCCACTTCATGCTACGCCGATGTCGTTGACATGTCAATAGTACTTTGTGAATAATTATTGCGGGATAGTCGTCGCTCCGTCCGTTTCCCGGTAGGCGCATGCCAAGAGGCAACGCGGGCCTGATTGAGAGCGGGAGATTGACGTTCCGCCATGCTCCGACGAACGCGGCCCCGCGCATGAGGCTCCGAGTCTCGGCAAATGAGACTTGTCCCGTTAGTGTTGGCTCGCGGAGATCGACCGCGTACTTCGGCCACAGCCATGGCCGAAATCCACATGTACCCGTTACGCGCCTATTCAACGGCAGTCTGCGGTGTGCGCCCCTCCCGTAGAAAGAGGCCAATTGCTGCCCAAGCTTGCGTCCTGCTGACACCGAACTGCCTCGCAATCCTCCGGTGAAGATCTCCTGGCCACGGATGAGGAGGCAGCGATTCCCAGATGCTTTCGACGAGTTCCCTGCCGAGAGTACAGTGTTGGGGGTAGCGTATAGTGCTCTTCTCCCGAAAGATGAGCTCTCCCCGACGCCCCAGGCTTTGGAGTGCCTTTACGTACGCGCTCACGACCATGCGCTCGCCAGCCACAGTTAACTGGTAAACCGCCCCTGTCGCGTTGTAAGAAACCAGAATCTCCGCGAGGCGACAGATTCGATCGTCGACGTTGTAGTGGAAGTCGCGGCATACTACGGCTCGGGCAGATTCGGATAGGACTTCGACCACCATACGCATTGCGAATCCGCGGTGCTGCCGCGGAACGTGTCAACGACTTTGAGACACCTGCCGAGCGAATTTAGTGTAGTG
>CAYQAJ010000419.1:0-3309 GCA_964415245.1 uncultured Pirellulaceae bacterium
CCTCGAACTGGTAGCCCTGGTTTTCCAGCGCCACGACTTCGGCCAGGATGCGATCCATCAGCGCCCGATCCTGCTGCAAGTTGTGCCGCGTGGTGAGGGCCACGATCGTCGATCGGCCCGACAGCTCGCTCACCAGAATGCGACGCTCGTTGCCCACCTTTCCCGGGTCGGTGTGCTCGTAGCTGGCGGCTACCCGCGACACGGCATGCACGTGCATGCCCCCCTTATGGGCAAACGCGCTCTGGCCGACGAACGGCTGGCTGGCCCGCAGGTTCATGTTGGCCGTTTCGTACACGTACCGCGACAGCTCGGTGAGATGTTCGAGGTGGCGGCCCCCCAGCACGCGATACCCCTGCTTCTTGATCGCCAGGTTCGCGATCACCGACACCAGGTCGACGTTGCCGCACCGCTCGCCGAATCCGTTGATGGTCCCCTGCACTTGCACGGCGCCGGCGTCGACGCCGGCCAGCGAATTGGCCACCGCCACGTCGCAGTCGTTGTGACAGTGAATGCCGACGGGCACCGAGTGCTTGGCCAATGCCGCGGCGGCCGCGCGAGTCCACTCGGCAACTTCCTCGGGCATGCTTCCGCCGTTGGTATCGCACAGCACGACCAGTTCCGCCCCCGCTTCGGCCGCGGCCAGAATCGTCGCCAGCGCGTAATCGCGGTTCGCCTTGCAGCCGTCGAAAAAGTGCTCGGCGTCGTAAAACACGCGGCGGCCCGAGTCGACCAGGAACCGCACGCTCTCGGCGATCATGGCCAGGTTCTCTTCGGGGCTCACGCGGAGCACTTCGTTCACGTGCAGATCCCACGTTTTGCCCACGATGGTGCAGATCGGCGTCCCGGCTTCGACGAGCGCTTTCATGCCGGGGTCGTCTTGGGCCGCCACGCCCTTGCGGCGCGTCATGCCGAACGCGCACACCTGCGCGTGCCGCAAATCGAAATCGCGCACGCGGCGGAAGAACTCGGCGTCCTTCTCGTTCGACAGGGGGTAGCCCCCTTCGACGAAGTCGACGCCCATCTCGTCCAGCCGCCGCGTGATCTGCAGCTTGTCGTGCAGCGAAAAGTTGATGCCTTCGCCTTGCGTGCCGTCGCGGAGCGTGGTGTCGTAGATTTGGATTGAGCGCATTATGGGAATCTCGAGCATGGTCAGTTGTCCGTTGTCAGTCGTCAGTTGTTTGATTGTCGTCGCTCGTTAGCTACTATTCGCGGTTTGACATCTGTCGCGATTCTAGCTCTCTGCAACGGACCACGGACAACTGACAACGGACCTCCTCTGAAACGAAAAAACCCTGAAGCCCGTCTCGGGCCTCAGGGCATTGTGTGTTGCGTTCTCGCGATGCCCTTCAGGCCCGATGCTCCGCCACGCTAATAATCACCACGCCGACAACCACCACGGGGGCGGTCGTCGCGCGGGCGACGAGCGAAGCGATCAGCGGACGAGCAAACTGACGGGACACGCGAGTTCTCCGGGGCGAGTCGAAAAGGGGGACCGTTCCTTTGCGACCAATCTGTTCTCAATGGGCAAACCGCGTAATCGTAGAGGGACTGTCCCCCTTTTCGACGCTTCGGCCAGCGAGCGGTTTTCATACGAAAACGGCCGCATAACCGCCACGACAAGCCGACACAGTAAAATACGGCTTTGCGAGGCAGGTGTCAATTCCAACGGCCCCTTTGCTGCCGGCGAATGCACTGTGGCACGTCGTACGGAGTCGGTTGCACCGAACGTTCGGCGCTTCCGGCCCCCCTTGGCAATCCGCAAACCGTCCGGAGAAACGGGACAGGCACGTTTTGCTCGGCGTGGGCCGGAGAGTGAAAGAGACTTCATCCGCCTCGCAAAATGAGACAGTCCCCGACGATTTGCGGTTCGCCATTCAGCGGGCCTGGCGATGAGACTGGTCGGTACGGCTGCGATTCGAACGAGGTGCCTTGAGTCGCCGGTGCGCCCCGTGACGGCGATCGGTGTCGTCGTCATCGTCGGCATCTTCTTCTATCTCGCCCTCTTCCGACTCGCTCTCGTCGACTTCGTCCTCCTCGTCTTCATCATCGTCCTCTTCGTACTCCTCGTCTTCATCGTCCTCGTCGAAATCGCTCACGTCGTCGTCCTCGTCGTCCTCGACTTCGCCGTCGTCCTCGTCTTGGACTTCGTCGTCTTCGTACTCGTCGTCGAGCTCATCTTCGGGCTCGCAATCCTGCTCTTCGTCGTCCTCCTCTTCATCGTCCCAGCCGTTGCCGGGCACAATGCGATTGCGGCGCCGGCGCGGCGTCGGCGCGGGCGGCGACTTCGCCGACGGAATGAACGCCGTCCCACTCGACCCACTCGACGAACCACCTATCGCTCCCGTGCTCGCCCCAACTCCCGATCCGGACGATACCGCCGCCTCCGCCACCAGCGCCGGCACGGCCAGTCCGCCCCCTTCGCGGTTGGCGGCCTGCATCTGCTCCCAGTCTTCCAGCGAGATGAGCACCTCGCGGGCCTGCGAACCGGCGTACGCCCCCACGATGCCGTCTTCGGCCATGAAGTCGATGAGCCGCGCCGCCCGGCCGTAGCCGATGCCCAGCGCCCGCTGCAGCAGCGACACGCTGCCCCGCCCTTCGCGTACCACGATGTCGATGGCCGATTCGTACAGCTCGTCGCGCTTCTCAAGCTGTGCCGCGCCCCCCGGTGCCGCCGTTTCGAGCTTCAAGTGAACCAGCTCGTGCACAAAGTGCTGCTCGCCCGTGCTCACCGAATCGACGATCCGCTCGATTTCGTCGTCGCTCAGGTACGTGCCCTGCCCGCGCAACAGCGTGCTCGTGCCCGGCCACAGGAACAACATGTCGCCGTTACCCAGCAGTTTGTCGGCCCCCATTTCGTCGAGCACCACCCGGCTGTCGGTGCGGCTCGACACCTGGAACGCGATGCGGGCCGGCAGGTTTGACTTGATCAGCCCCGTGATTACGTCGACCGTCGGCTTCTGCGTGGCCATGATCAGGTGGATGCCCACCGCGCGGCTCTTTTGGGCCAGGCGGATGATGTGCTGCTCCACCTCCTTGCCCGACGTCATCATCAGGTCGGCCATCTCGTCGGCCACGATCACGATGAACGGCAGGTGCACGGGAATTGCCGCCTTCTCCTCGTCGTTCTCCGGCTCCAGCCGCTCGTGCAGCTCGGCTTCACCCAACTGGTTGTAGCTGCTGATGTGCCGCACCCCGGCGCGGGCCAACAGGGCGTACCGCTCCTCCATCTTCTCGACCGCCCAGGCCAGAATCGCCTCGGCCTTGCGCATGTCGGTCACCACCGGGTGCATCAAGTGCGGCAGCCGCGCG
>CAYQAJ010000420.1:0-3307 GCA_964415245.1 uncultured Pirellulaceae bacterium
GTGCTGCTCAGCGTGCTGTGCCGATCGGGCGACGTCGAGGCGATGCACGCGATTCTGTTCCGTGAGACTTCGACGCTGGGCGTGCGTCGCTGGCGGGCCGATCGCCAAAAGCTCCAGCGGCGTCCGCACGTGGTCGAGACGGCATTTGGCGCCATTGAAGGAAAACTGGCGCGATTGCCCGACGGGTCGCTGCGGTTTTCGCCCGAGTTCGAGTTCTGCCGCCAAGCCGCCGAGCGCGGCCGCGTGGCGCTGCGCGAGGTCTACGAGGCCGCACACCGGGCGTTCGACGCGAGTGCCGCGACCGAGCCGCGTTAGCGAAAACTCGCTGTTCGTCGCGACCAAGGGCGACGAGTCTTTTTCTGCCCGCGGTAATGTGCAAGCCGCGGGCCGTTCTCAGTCGATGATGAATTACAGCGCCCGCAAGCGCGCCGGCGCTGTTCTCGCGCCCGTTTTCTTCCAGCATCGCGTCAGCGGAATCGCCGTCATGTGGCTCGTGGCCAGTACAACATCGTCGCTTTTGTTTCTGGCGGGCGTGCTCCTGCTGATCGTGATCCTGCTGCGCCGCGCCTACCGTTATCAGCGCCGCCGGCGGGCAGAGTCGCGCGACGATCGGTTCGCTCCTCCCCGCGATACGGCACTCCCCCCTCGGTCGACCACCGTGTTGGCCGATGCTCCGCCGAGCGTGCTCCGTTGGCAGGTCGCCATGCACGAGGCGGTACGCGATCTGAGGGCCGAAGCGGACAGCAAGATGCGGGCGCTGCAAGCGCTGGTTCGCCGCGCGGAAGAAGCGAGCGCGCGACTCGAGGCTGCGATGGTACACGCCCAGCGATCCGGCGCGGCCGAGGACGACGATCTCGAAATACTGCGCCAGCTTGGCGATGAAGTGGCTTCGCGCGCCGGCGCCGCGCGCACGTGGGCCTCGGGCGTTCAACTCCCCGCCGTTCTTCCCCACGAGTTGGGGCAAGTTCCCTTGTGGCAGCAGCGGCAGGTTGTCGACCTGGCGCAACAGGGCAAGAGCCCGGCGCAGATTGCCGAGTCGATCGACCTATCGCTCGGCGACGTCGAGCTGATCTTGAGTATGAGCGACCACCCGTCGTAAAAGCTGCTTGCCTTGCCGCTTCGCCACCTGGGCTGATAGACTTCAGTCGGAAGTCGTCGATCGAATGTCCAAGCAGCGGCGGGACGAATCAGCATGGCACGCGTAGTGCTCGCAATGTCGGGGGGAGTAGACAGCAGCGTCGCGGCGCATCTGCTGCGCGGCGAAGGCCACGACGTGATCGGCGTATTCATGCGCCACGGCAGCCAGTCGCCCGTCGCTTGCGGCGTGGAAAGCGGTGTAGAAAGCGTCGCGGGTGCCGGCGCGTCGCAAGGATCCGTCGAGCGGCGCCTTCCGGTTGTCCGCCTCGACCACAAACAGGGATGCTGTAGCGCCGCCGATGCCGACGATGCCCGCCGCGTGGCCGACGCGCTTGACATCCCCTTCTACGCGCTCAACCTGGAGGACGATTTCCAGCGGATCATCGACTACTTCGTCGACGAATACACGACGGGGCGCACGCCCAATCCCTGCGTCATGTGCAACAACTGGCTCAAGTTCGGCCGACTGTTTTACTACGCCGATAGCGTGGGTGCGCAGTACGTGGCCACGGGGCATTACGCCCGGCTCGCCGCCGAACCGGGGCAGTCGGGCATGGCCCTGTGGCGGGGAGTCGACGAAGCAAAAGATCAGTCGTACGTGCTGTTCGGCGTCGAGCGCGAATTGCTCGATCGGATGCTGCTGCCGGTGGGGCGCTATCGCAAGCCGGAAATTCGCGCGATGGCTGGCCGGTTCGGACTGCGAGTAGCGGACAAAAAGGACAGCCAGGAAATCTGCTTCGTCACTTCCGGGCACCACGGCCAGTTTGTGCGCGATCGCCGAGGGGCGCTCGACACGTCGGGCGAGCTGGTCACCACCGACGGTCGCGTGGTCGGCCGCCACGAAGGAATCGAGGCGTTCACCATCGGCCAGCGCAAAGGACTGGGAGTGGCGATGGGGGAGCCGTATTTCGTGGTGCGAATCGAGGCCGATTCGCGCCGTGTCGTAATCGGCCGACGCGACGAATTGGCCCGCCCGTCCATCGTCGCCGCCCAGTGCAACTGGCTGGTCGATCGGCCGACGGGGCCGTTTCGCTGCTCGGTGCAGATTCGCTACAACAGCGATGCGGCTCCGGCCCGAGCCGAGCCGCTGCCCGATAACCGACTGTACGTCGAGTTCGACGAGCCGGTGTACGGCGTAGCGCCCGGTCAGGCGGCCGTCTGCTACGAGGGGAATCGCGTGCTGGGAGGCGGCTGGATCGAGTAACCGAGGGGGCTCGGTACTCCCACGCGGCCACCGTATTTCCCGAGGGCTTTGGCGCTCATCGTACGTCGTCGGGCGCCACTCGGGGGCACTCCCGGCGGGGTGCGGCCGATAGCTGTACGAACGATTTCCCATGGGCTATCATGCTGAAGCCTTCGCAGGTGGGGGCAAGCGCGGCACCGACGTGGTTCTTTGCATGCGTCGCGACGCCGCGTCGATCGCAATATGCCATCCCGTAGCGAGTCGTACCCATGAGCATCCCGGTTCTTGCCGGTCCCCTGGCGGCGCTGCCCGGTTGGGTTGTGCCGGTGCTAATCGGCGTGGCGGTCATCGCGGCGCTCTTTGTTTTCATCTTGATCATCGTCTTTTTGGCCTATGGAAAGGTCTGGCTTCAAGCCTACATGTCGAGCGCCGACGTGAGCATCTGGAGCCTCGTCGGCATGGGCTTCCGCCAAGTGAATCAGCGGGTGATCGTGACGGCCAAGATCATGGCCTATCAAGCGGGACTCGACATCAATCGCATCAGCGGCGTCAGCACGGCCCGCCTCGAAGCTCACTACCTGGCGGGCGGCAACGTGATGAACGTGATCCATGCGATCATCGCGGCGCAGCGGGCCGACATCGACCTCGATTTCGACCGGGCTGCCGCCATCGATCTGGCCGGTCGCGACGTGCTCGACGCAGTGCGCACCAGCGTGCACCCCAAAGTGATCGACTGTCCCGATCCCCGCCGCAGCGGCAAGTCGACGCTGAGCGCCATCGCCAAAAACGGCGTCGAGCTGCGGATTCGCGCCCGCGTCACCGTCCGCACCAATCTCGAGCAGCTCATCGGCGGCGCCACCGAGGAGACGGTCATCGCTCGCGTCGGCGAGGGCATTATTACTGCGATCGGCTCGGCTGATACGCACCTCCACGTGCTGGAGAACCCCGATCGCATCTCCAAGGCAGTGCTCCGGCGCGGGCTCGATG
>CAYQAJ010000421.1:0-3301 GCA_964415245.1 uncultured Pirellulaceae bacterium
GCAGACGGCGGCGTTCCTCGTGCTGGAGCCGATCTTCGAGGCGGACTTTCTGGACCCTTCGTTCGGATTCCGCCCCGGCCTTGAGCCGACGCTGGTGGTGGTAACGTCGCGGGTGTAGTAACGGCCAGAGGTACAGGCAGGCCAGCCATCGAGCTCCGAAATCAGTGGTTCCGCGTGCCGACCCAGTACCTGTTGCGGGAAGGCTACATCGTCGTCGGCGTTATGGCGAGTCGGCGAAGGGCGCGGCGGAGTCGTAGAACCTGCGCATGCCTGGAAACTCCCAGCGCGAGAACCGGGAAATCCCGTACTGCTTCCGCTGAGCGCGAGAGAACTGCTTCCGTGCTCGGCGGAACGGTCAGACAACGTCACCGACGGTCATGCTGATATGAACGCAGACGGGAAGTCAGATGAGTCCGTAGTACCGACGACGCCGGCGAACAACGGCGCAGCGGAAGCGCCCGCGGAGCCGGCCGAGGGAAAAGACTCAACCGAGAGGAACGCCGATCAGGCCGCCTCGCCCCGGACGCCGAGCCGGGTCAAGCGCGAGTCGAGCGGACTGCTGGGCGTGCGTGAAGCTGCCCGTAAGGACAGCACGCTCAAGTTCACGGCCTTGTTGCACCACGCCAACGAAGACTGCCTCACCGAAGCCTTCTTCAACCTGAAGAAGACGGCGGCCGCGGGAGTCGACGAGGCGACCTGGCAGGAATACGAGCGGAACGTGGAGGCCAACATCGTTGACCTTCACGGTCGCATTCACCGGGGAGCCTACCGAGCGAAACCTTCGCGTCGGGTCTGGATACCCAAGCCCGACGGCCGGCAACGGCCTCTGGGAATCGCTTCGCTGGAGGACAAGATCGTCCAGCAGGCGGTGCTGCGGGTGTTGCAGGCCATCTACGAGCAGGGTTTTCTCGGGTTCAGCTATGGCTTCCGGCCGGGACGAAGCTGCCATCAGGCGCTCGACGCGCTGAGCGTGGCTTTGACCAGCCGCCGAGTGAACTGGGTGCTGGACGCCGACATCGAGGGCTTCTTCGACAACATCAGCCACGAGTGGCTGATGCGGTTTCTGGAGCATCGCATCGGCGACCAGCGAATTCTTCGGCTGATCCGCAAATGGCTTCGGGCCGGGGTCAGCGAAGAAGGAGAGTGGTCCGCGACGAAGGTGGGCGTGCCGCAGGGAGGGGTGATTTCACCGCTGCTTGCCAACGTGTGCCTGCACTATGTCCTGGACCTGTGGGTGGAGTGGTGGCGGAAACGCCACTGGCGGGGCGACGTGATCATCGTCCGCTATGCGGACGACTTCGTGATGGGCTTCGAGCATCGGGACGAAGCGGAAAAGTGCCTGGCAGAACTCCGGGCGCGGCTCGCGAAGTTCGGCTTGAAGCTGCACGACGCCAAAACGCGGCTCATCGAGTTCGGCCGCTTCGCGGCCGAGCGGCGAGCTAAGCGCGGCGCAAGTCGCCCCGAGACGTTTGACTTTCTCGGTTTCACACATCGCTGCGCGAAGACGAGAAGGCACGGTTGGTTCACGATCGAGCGGACGACGATAGCCAAGCGGATGCGGGCGACGCTGGCTGCGATCAAGCAGCGGCTGCGTCGGCGGATGCATCGCCCGCTGGGCGAGACGGCGCGTTGGCTTCGCTCGGTGGTGCAGGGATGGCTGGGCTACCACGCGGTGCCCGGCAACAGTCGGCGACTCCACCAATTTCTGGACGAGGTCGGCAAACACTGGCTCGCCACGCTGCGGCGACGCAGCCACAAGGGCCGGGGGCGCTGGACTTGGACCCGGATGCGGCGCCTGATTCGCCGACACGTCCCCCGACCGCGCGTCTTGCACCCCTATCCCGCCCCGCGATTTAGCGCCCGACTCGAGGTAAGAGCCGTATGAGGTAATCCTTCACGTACGGATCTGTGCGGGGGCCGCCGGCAACGGCAGTCCCTACCGCGATCGAATTTGGGAGGATTCCTCCCCCAGTGTGCACCATTAATCTATCACGCCAACGCAGGGTACGTCATTTCATCATTGAGACGCGTGAAGTCCCACGAATTCGATTCGCGCGGTCCGTTCCGACCGCTCCACCGTCCCCGAGTTTACCCGCATGCACGACGAGGAGGCAAACTGGCCGGTCCAGTTTTCCGTCGCTGCCTGGCGCCGCGGCCTGAAGGGCCGATTCCGTCAGCCCAGGCCGAAGGTACGAAGGCCTGGGATGCGGGTCGCCCCACCGCCCTCATCCCACAACCCATTTTCGTGTCGGCCCTGTAGGGGCCGTTCACGGGTCGCCACGAAATGCCGGGATTCATGCAAATCGGCGTGGGATCGTGGTATCCTGGTGTCGGATCGGGGCACCTTCTCCCCGAGCACCGACGCTCCGCACGCCGCAGGGAGACCCGCACCATGACACGCCGAACCTTTCTCGTGGCCATCGCGCTATTGGCCGCTCTCAGTCCATTGCATCGCGCCGGTGCCGCCGATCCGGTCGTCGCGTCGGCCGCTGACGAAGCGACTGTCGACGAGCTCCGCCGCTCGCGGCCCAACATCCTGTTCATCATGTCCGACGATCACGGCTACCAGGCCATTGGCGCGTATGGGAGCCGCGTCAACGAGACCCCCAACATCGACCGCATCGCCCGCGGTGGAATGCGCTTCGACCGCTGCTTCGTCACCAATTCGCTTTGCGGCCCCTGTCGGGCCGTCATCCTTACGGGCAAGTACAGCCACCTGAATGGTTTCACGCGCAACGGCGACCGCTTCTTTGGCGGACAGCAGCACGTTGGCAAACTCCTGCAGCAGGCCGGCTACCAGACGGCAATGATCGGCAAATGGCACTTGGAAAGCGATCCCACCGGCTTCGACTACTGGCACATACTTCTCGGTCAGGGGCCATACTACAACCCCCGCATGAAGACGCCCGATGGCATCGTGCCGCATACGGGTTACACCACCGACATCATTACCGATCTGACGCTCGATTGGCTGAAGAATGGCCGTGACCCCGACAAGCCGTTCTTTCTCATGTATCACCACAAGGCGCCGCACCGCAACTGGCAGCCGGGCCCGAAGTACTTGAATAAGTACGACGACGTGACAATCCCCGAGCCCGAGACGCTCTTCGACGACTACTCGGGCCGCGGCACGCCCGCGCACGTGCAGCAGATGACCATCGCCCGGCACTTGTCGCCCGACGATCTGAAGCTCGTCACCCCACGAGGCCTCACGAAAGAGCAGGCCGAGCAATTCAGCGCCGCCTACGCAGCGAAGAACCGCGATCTGGAGGAAGCCAAACTTGAAGGCGTCGAGCGATCG
>CAYQAJ010000422.1:0-1596 GCA_964415245.1 uncultured Pirellulaceae bacterium
GGCAGCCCGCTTCCGTACAGCCGGCCGCCTCCCGGCAGAGACGGTTATTCCGATTCTATCGGTAGCCCACACGGGGGCCCGAGCTGACTGGGTGGGGTGAAAAACATGACCTAGGTTTGTTTGGACGCGTGGCGTGCAGCGGTCGCTGACCAGCATCGCCGCGCTCCCGGTCCGAAGCGAACGCGCCGCACGATTGCAAAGTACAGAGGTTGGCCCATGGGCTTCCTGAAGCGATTCTTCAAGAACGTATTCCACGAGAGTGGGCCAGCGGCCACCAATCACAGCAGCTTCGCGCATTTGAGCGAGGACGAGCTGGAGGCGCATCTGCGCGTCGTGCGGTACGGCGACTTCATGCTCAGCGAGGCGGTGCGCCCCGCGTACGATCTGAAGGTGACTCCGCGACAGGGGTACCGGCACGACACGTACCAGGACGAGCAAAGCCGCGCCAAGGTGCCGGTGCTGATGGCGGCCGCCACGAAAGAGATCCTCTTCGAATCATTCATGGACCTGCTTGATCCGTTGGGGGGAGCGGTCGACGTGGTGCTGGAGACGAGCCACCACTCAGCCGGCGGAAGCCACACCGACCTCTACCGCGAGCACATCGACATGCCGGTGCTCAAGAGCACTCTCTGGGACTTCGAGGAGCTGCTCGTGAACGACGGCTGTACCGGAATCGCCGTGCTCAATCCGTCGGTGCCCCACGAGGTGCAATTCGACGAGCACAAGCTGTTGATCGTCTACGGCAAACCGTTGGAGCCGTTCGAACACGTATTGCTCGATCGTCGCATCGCGTGCGACGACGAGATCAAGTTCATCACCGAGGCCGAGCACGTGCACTCCTCCAGCCAGCAATTCGCGCAGCAGTTCGAAGAGTTGAAGATGCGGCTGGGAATGGACGGCTCGCCATAGGAAATGACCAATGACCAAATCCGAATGGCCAATGTCCGCTGTATCGATTGGTCATTGATTCATTGCGTCATTGGTCATTGGCGATTGGGCCGCAACTCACGTTCGTCGTCCGCTGATCCAGCTTGGGCGGAATCACGAGACGCGCGCCGAACGCAGGCTTTCCAACGGCACCAGCGCGTTCAGGCTGCCCGAGCGGAAGCCTTCCAGATCGAGCGTGACGAACCGGAAACCCAGTTGCGCCAGGTGCGCGACAATCTCGCCTCGCACGGGGTCCTGGCACAGACGCTGCACCGCATCGGCCGGCACTTCCAGCCGCGCAAGGTCGCCACGGTGGTAGCGCACTCGCACGTCGGTGAGGCCCAGGCCGCGCAAGTACCGCTCCGCCTCGTCGATCATTCGCAGCCGCTCCGGTGTCACGTCCTCGCCGTAGGCGATGCGGCTGGATAGGCACGGCGCGGCTGGCTTGTCCCACACTGGCAATTCCCAGAATCGGGCCAGGCTGCGAACCTGCTCCTTGGTCATTCCGCAATCGGCCAGCGGGCTGCGGACGGCGTGCTCACCGGCAGCCTGCATACCGGGCCGGTAATCGTCCAGGTCGTCGGCGTTCGCTCCGTTCACCAGAACCGATACACCAAACCGATCGGCAATCCCCTGCAAATGCGAGTAGAGCTCGTCTTTACAGTGGAA
>CAYQAJ010000422.1:1696-3260 GCA_964415245.1 uncultured Pirellulaceae bacterium
TTGCGCTCGATGGCCAGAACCGTGGTGCGCTGCTCCAAGCCGTCGGCGCTTTGCGCAACAATCGGCAGCACCTGCCGGCGATCGGGCATGCTCAGCCGCACGGTAAACGTGCCATCGGGGCGCAGCTTGACCGGCTCCCCGGCGAGCGTCACGTAGGCGTCCGGCTTGGTGGCGCCGTAGACGATCATCTCGGCGTCCACCTCGAAGCGGAATTCCCGCTGGCGGTTGAGCATCCGCTCGGCACCCACGCCGTACCGCGTTACGACGGGCGCACCCATGGGGCGTCGCAGCCGCTCCTCGAACAGCTCTTGCAGCTCGTCGGTGCTGATTTCCTTGCTTCCGCCGCCGCTCAACGCGAAGATGCGCTCGTAGTCGCGTGCCACGTCGGTCCAGTTTTCGTCAATAGCGTCGCTCGAGCCGGGGCTGGGCGTCGTGACGACGTTGCTGCGTGCCAGGCAGTAGAACTGCCGGCCGGGAACCAGGTAGCCGATGGCGATGCGGTAACTGGCCGGCGGATTCCGCACGTCGATGTACCAATTCTTCACGCCGCCGTGGATTTCGATGTCGCGCGACGGCCGTTCGGCGGTCGACGAGGTGCCCCCCTGCTCTACTTCCATCAGTCGCAGCACGGGCCTAGCCACGTGCCACAATTCGGCCAACGCGGCCTGCGCCCGCTGCACGCTTTGTCGGGTCAGCTCCCAATAAGCGTGCAACCAGAAGGGATCGCGCACCATGAGGGCCACGCGGTCCTTTTTCGGCTTCGGACGACCCTTACCGTTGCTGCTGATCGACAAATCCCGGAACTGCTCGCGGCGGGCGTTGGCCGTTTGCACCTTACGGGCGACATCCGGGTTTCTCGACTTGTTCGGCTTGGGCGCCGTCGTCGGCTTCTTATCGATTGCCGGCGCTGCGGACTTGCCCGCGCCGCTCGCCGGCGCTGCGGTCTTCGGGGCGGCAGGCGTAGCTGTGCGAGTCGAGCCCGAGCGGCGAATGGAGCCGGGTTTCTTCGACCCATTACGGCCGGAAATCCCCGACAGACTCGACGAACGACCCGCGGCGTTTTTCGAACGCGACGACTTGGTTCGGCCGACTCGCAGCAAAGCGCGAACAAGCTGATCCTTGCGCATCGAATGCCACTGGCGAACGCCTTTGCGCCTCGCCATCTGGGCCAGATCTTTCGACGTGAGATCCTTCAAGGCGGCTGCCGTAATCAAGGGACTGACTCCTCCGCTGGTGCGAAGTGGGCCCGAGCGCGCCCGCGCGCGGACCCGTTGTGGTTCGAGCGTCGTCCCTGACGTGGCCGGTAACGCTCTAATCCACGGGCAGTCCGTAGCCGCATGAAGGCGAGAAGCAATTCGGCCAGCGGCACCGCGGTGCGGTGTCTGCCATCGGTGCTCCCGCGACGGCCCAGTCGTTCAGAAGGAGAAAGCAACCCCCGCTGACGGGCCGTGCCCGCAGGGACTGCCGATAACTACGCCAGCGGCACCCTCAAAGCCCGCTGGCCCCATTCATGTGAGGGTGATCGGATGACCTTGGCTTCGATTTATCCTTCCTGTCCGCAGAA
>CAYQAJ010000423.1:0-3257 GCA_964415245.1 uncultured Pirellulaceae bacterium
TCAACGAAGAAGGAGGCATCGACCCCGAGCAGTTCCGCATGGAAGCCATGTTCGACCGCATGGACGCCGTGGGCAAGGCGATGCTCGGCATGACCATCTCGTGCGCCCAGTGCCACAATCACAAGTTCGATCCGCTGACGCAGCGCGACTACTACCGCATGTTTGCGTTCGTGAACAACAGCGACGAAGGGAGCGCGGCCGCCTACACGGGGCCCGATCAACAGCAACGAATCGAGATCTTTCGCCAGATTCGCGACGTCGAGGCGCAGCTTCGCCGCGACAACGCCGACTGGCCCGAGCGGATGGCCGCCTGGGAAGCGAGCGTGCGGGGCGATCAGCCCGAGTGGCAAATCGTGCGTCCCGCGGTCGACTCCAGCGGCGGCCAGAAGCACTACGTGCTCGACGACGGCTCGATTCTGGCCAAGGGTTATGCGCCGACCAAGCACACCACCGAGTTCACGGTCGAGACGGATCTGGATCGCATCACCGCAGTGCGGCTCGAACTACTGTGTGACGCCGATCTGCCCCGCGGCGGGCCGGGCCGCTCACCCATTGGCCTGTGTGCCCTGACCGAGATGCACGTGGTCGCCGGCTCGCAAGAAGAACCGGGTAAAATGGAAGAGCGCAAGATCACCTCCGCCACCGCCGACGCGAACCCGCCCGAGGCCGAGCTGGCCGCCATCTACTTCGACAAAAGCGATAAACGGCGGGTCACCGGGCCGATCGAATATGCGATCGACGGCAAGGATGAAACGGCCTGGGGAATCGAAATCGGACCCGGTCGCTCGAACGTGCCGCGCAAGGCGGTTTTTGTGCTCGAGACTCCAGTCGAGCACTCGGGCGGCGCCGTGCTCACGTTCAAGCTGACGCAGAACCACGGCGGCTGGAATAGCGACGACAACCAGAACAACAACCTGGGTCGGTTCCGTTTTGCCGTTACCGGCGCCGAGAACCCTGTCGCCGATCCGCTGCCCGCGCACGTTCGCGCCATTCTCGATATCCCCGCGGAACAGCGGACTCCCGCTCAGCAGGCTGCGGTATTCGGCTACTGGCGCACGACGGTTCCCGAGTGGAAGGAAGCCAACGATCGCATCGAGGCGTTGTGGCAAGAGCACCCATCGGCCGGCGCGCAACTGGTGCTACACGAACGGAGCCAGCCGCGCGAAACGCACTTGTTGGAACGGGGCAACTTTCTCAAACCGCTCGACGTGGTGAAGCCCGGCGTGCCCGAGTTCCTGCACCCGTTGAGCGATGACCTGGCCGAGGGCGAATCGCCGACTCGTCTCACGTTTGCCCGATGGCTGGCCGACCGGCGCAGCCCCACTACGGCCCGCTCGTTCGTCAACCGCGTCTGGCAGAGCTACTTCGGCATCGGCATCGTGGCCACTAGCGAAGACCTGGGTATGCAGAGCGAGGCGCCGTCGCACCCGGCGCTGCTTGACTGGCTGGCCGTCGAGCTGATGGACCGCGGCTGGAGCACGAAGGCGCTGCACCGCCGCATCGTTACGTCGGCCGCCTATCGGCAGTCGTCGACCATCACGCCCGAGCTGCTCGAACGCGATCCCTATAACCGCCTGGTGGCGCGGGGCCCGCGCGTGCGGGTCGAGGGGGAGATCGTCCGCGACGTGGCGCTGGCGGCAAGTGGCCTGTTGACGCGGCGCATGGGCGGACCGAGCGTGCATCCGCCGGCGCCCGACTTCCTGTTTGTGCCCCCGGCCAGCTACGGACCCAAAACCTGGAAAGTAGACACGGGGGCCGATCGCTACCGCCGTGCTCTGTACACGTTCCGCTTTCGCTCCGTGCCGTATCCGGTGCTCCAGACGTTCGACACGCCCAACGGCGATGCATCGTGCGTGCGGCGGGCGCGATCCAATACGCCGCTGCAAGCGCTGGCGACGCTTAATGAACCGCTGTTTGTCGAGTGCGCGCAGTCACTGGCACTGCAAACGGTGCGCGAAAGTGGCGACGACGAATCGCGACTCGAATTTGCCTTCCGCCGCTGTTTGACGCGAGCGCCCTCGCCGGATGAGGAGGAAGTGCTCCTGGCGTTTCTTGCCCGGCAGAAAGTGCGATTCTCCGATGGCAAAGCAAATCCATGGGACCTGGCTCCCGGCAGTGCCGATGCACCGCCGCCCATGCCCGAAGGAACGACCCCCGCCGAGCTCGCCGCCTGGACGGCCCTGGCCCGCGTACTTTTGAATCTCGACGAAACGATCACGAAGGAATAAGAGCTGATCCAAAAACCGCCGGGGACTGGCTCATTTTTGCGCAGTCCTCGGAGCAAAATGTGCCTGTCCCCTTCGCTGGGGCGGTTTTTGGATCAGCGGGGATGACCATGCCATGAACTGTCAGCATTACATGCACCGCGGCGCCCATCCCAGCTTGCTCGCGCGGCGTTGGTTCCTCGGCCAGTGTTCGGTGGGACTGGGAGCTCTAGCACTTAGCCAACTGCTCGGCGAAAGCGGACTTGCGGCCGAACCGCGACGCGATCCCATGGCGCCGCGTGCGCCGCATTTCACGCCCAAAGCCAAGCGCGTCGTCTTTCTGTTCATGGCCGGTGCCCCGAGTCATCTCGAGCTGTTCGATTACAAACCCCAGCTTGCCAAGTTCGACGGGCAACTTCCTCCGGCCGAACTCATCAAGGATTACCGCGCAGCGTTCATCAATCCCAACTCGAAATTGCTGGGACCCAAGTTTCAGTTTGCAAAACACGGCGAGTGCGGCGCCGAGCTTTCGGAACTGTTGCCGCATTTGGCCGAAGTGGTCGACGAAATCGCCATCGTCAAATCGCTGGCGACCGACGCCTTCAATCATGCGCCGGGGCAAATTCTAATGAATACCGGCGCCCAGCAATTCGGCCGGCCCAGCATGGGCGCCTGGACGTGCTACGGCCTGGGTAGCGAATCGCGCGACCTGCCCGGTTTCGTGGTGTTCAGCTCGGGGAGCAAAGGACCCAGCGGCGGCAACTCGAACTGGGGAAGCGGATTCTTGCCCACCGTTTACCAGGGCGTGCAGTTCCGCGGCGGCGGCGATCCCGTGCTCTACCTTTCCAGCCCGCCGGGCGTCGATCGCGAGCTGCAGGCCGATACGCTCCGCGCCATCACGCAGCTCAACCAGCAGCGGCTCGAGGCCGTGGGCGACCCGGAAATCGCGACGCGCATCAACTCGTTCGAAATGGCCTTTCGCATGCAAACCAGTGCGCCCGAGCTGATGAACCTCGCCGACGAGCCGCAGCACGTGCTCGACATGTACGGTGC
>CAYQAJ010000424.1:0-3229 GCA_964415245.1 uncultured Pirellulaceae bacterium
CCCAAAAGGATCAGGACCTCATCTTCCGCCGCGTGCCGTACGTCGACCTGATCGTGGGCCCGGGCCAGTTGCACCAGGTGCCCGAGCTGATTGAACGAGCATCGGCCCGCGGGAAGCGGCAAACCGCATTGAGCTTGGATCGCACGGCGGGTTCGGTCGAATCGGTCCGCCGCAGCCACGAGACGTTCGATCCGCTGCGCGACCCCTCGATGCGGCCCACGCCGTTCCAGGCGTACTTGCGAATTCAGATCGGATGCGACAAGTTCTGCACCTACTGCGTAGTGCCGATGACGCGCGGGCCCGAGCAGGGACGACCGCCCCACGAAATCGTGGCCGAGGCACGCGTGCTGGCCGAGCAGGGCTGCCTGGAAATCACGCTGCTGGGGCAAACCGTGAACAGCTACCAGCACACCGCCGACGGGCGGACCACGCGGCTGGCCGATCTGTTGTACCTGCTGCACGACGTCGACGGCATTCGCCGCATCAAGTTCGTGACCAACTACCCCAAGGACATGAGCCGCGAGTTGCTCGAAGCGGTGCGCGACCTGCCCAAGTGCTCGCCGTACTTTCACGTGCCGGCGCAGAGCGGCTCGAATGCCGTGCTGGAGAGGATGAAACGGGGGTACACGGTCGAGGAGTATCTGACGACGGTCGACCGCATTCACGAGATTCTCCCCCATGCTTCACTGGCCAGCGACTTCATCGTGGGCTTCTGCGGAGAGACCGAGAACGACTACCGGAAAACGGTCGATCTGGTCGAGCGGTGCCGATTCAAGAACAGCTTTATCTTCAAGTACAGCGAGCGGGCCGGAACGAAGGCAGCACAGCGCCTGCCCGACGACGTGCCCGATCCGGTCAAACAGCAGCGGAACAACGACCTGCTGGCCGTACAGAACGCCATCAGCGACGAGCTGAACCAGCAGATGATCGGCCGCACGGTCGACGTGCTTGTCGAAGGCTACAGCAAGCTGGCGGCTAAGCGCCGATCGAAAAACCGTCGGGGACTGGCTCGTTTTGCGGATTCCGCGGAGCAAAATGTGCCTGTCCCCCTCTCCGCAAACGGTTTTCGGATCGACGCGACAAAGCAGAACTCCGGGCCGACGACACAGCTCGTGGGCCGCACCCCCTGCGACCGCATCGTGGCATTCGACGGGACCGAGCGGCGCATCGGGCAAATCCTGCCGGTGACCATCTACGACAACACGCCGCACACGCTGCTTGGTATCCTAGTCGAGGAAGAAGTGGGCGTACCGGTGGTTTCCATCGGCGGCGCCTAGCGCAGTCGCGCCGACATTGATTCCTCGCTCGCGCTTCGGGCTTTGATGTCCACGCGCCTCGCGCGGAGCCTTGATACAGCAACCTGGGCACCATGCTCGTTGACCAGCTAGTCGGTTACCTCGACAACCGCACCGCCGCCGAAAACTGGCTCCGCTCGCTGGGGGTCGACGACCTGCAGCGCGGGCACGCCAATCTGGTTTCGCTGGCCCGCTCGGGCATCACGCTCGATCTTTTGGCGGTGGTGTGCCGTCAGTTGGCCGAGCATCTGCCGCGTACCAGCGATCCCGGGATGGCGCTGAACAATCTCGATCGTTTCGTGGCGGCGTCGCGCAGTCCGCTCGCGCTGGGGTCGCTATGGGAGCGGGATGAGACCGCGCTCCCCATCCTGCTGCAGATTCTCTCGACCAGCCAGCACCTGAGCGAGATTCTGATCCGCGACCCGGAAAGTTACGACCTGTTGCGGATCACCGAAGGACAGCCCGTGGCCCGCGAGGTGCTGGCCGACGAGATGGCGAGCGAAGTGACGCCGCACACCGACGATCAGGCATTGATGGCCATTCTGCGGCGGTACAAACGCCGCGACACGCTCCGCATCGCGTACGGCGACATCGTGCGGGGCCAGAACATGGCCACGGTCACGCGGCAGATTTCGTTTCTGGCCGACGCCATCTGTCAGACGGCCGTCGAAGCGGCGCATCGCAAGCTCGAGCGGGAATGGGGAGTCCCACGCCGCCGCGACGGCCAGAGGGCGCGGTTCGTTTTCCTGGGACTGGGAAAGCTCGGCGGCGTCGAGCTCAATTACTCGAGCGACATCGACCTCATCGCCCTCTATGAATGCGACGGCGAGACCGACGGCCCCCGCCGCATCAGCAACCACGAATACTTCGACCGCCTCACCCGCCACGTAACCAAGCTGCTCACCGAGCCGACGGCGCTGGGAATCGCCTACCGCGTCGACCTGCGGTTGCGGCCCGAGGGGAGCCGGGGTCCCGTGGCCATCAGCCTCGACAGCGCCCTGCACTACTACGACGTGATGGGCCGCACCTGGGAGCGGCAGGCGTTCGTGAAGGCGCGGCCCGTGGCGGCCGATTTCGACCTGGGGCACGAGTTTCTCGAACGGCTCGAACCCTGGATTTACCGCCGCTACCTCAGCCGAGCCGACATCACCGGCATCAAGGCCCTCAAGCGCCGCATCGAGCAGCGGGCACGGCGGGAAGAGGGAGATACCCGCAACGTAAAGACCGGGCACGGCGGCATCCGCGACATCGAGTTCGTCATTCAATTCTTGCAACTTTTGCACGGCGGCGACCTGGTCGACGTCCGCACCGGCAACACGCTGGAAGCCATCGCCGCCCTCGAGCGCGTCGGCTGCCTCACCACGCAGGAACGGTCGATCCTGGAAGAGAATTACTCGCTGTTGCGCAAGATCGAGCACCGCCTGCAAATCTTGTTCGATCTGCAAACGCACACGCTCCCCAGCGACGAGGGCGAGCTGCGCAAGCTGGCGATTCGCATGGGATACGCCGATACGCCGTCGCGCTCGGCACTGGCCTCTTTCCGCGCCGAATTCAAGAGCACGACCGAGCTGAATCGCAAAATCCTCGACCACCTGCTGCACGATGCCTTCGGCGACGAGGAAAAGACGGAACCCGAGGTCGACCTGGTGCTCGACCCCAACCCTTCCCAGCGATTCCTCAAGGAGGTGCTGGGCCGGCACGGCTTTGGCAACGTGCAATCGGCCTACGACCACCTGATGGCGCTGGCCAACGAGCGGATTCCCTTCCTTTCCACGCGGCGGTGCCGGCACTTTCTGGCCGCGATCGCGCCGAAGTTGCTGGCCGCGATCGCCGAAACGCCCGATCCCGATGCCACGCTGGTCGACCTGAGCCGCGTGAGCGATTCGCTCGGCGGCAAGGGCGTGTTGTGGGAGCTGTTCAGCTTCAACCCCCCA
>CAYQAJ010000425.1:0-3216 GCA_964415245.1 uncultured Pirellulaceae bacterium
CCTCGCAACAACCGCGACCGGCCGCCGTACATCCGATCGCACAGCACCGGATGGCCCGCATGCGCCAGATGCACGCGAATCTGGTGCGTGCGCCCGGTTCGCGGCAGCACGCGCAGCGCCGCGAAACCGCGGATCCGCTCGACCACCTCGAACACGGTGCGGGCTGAGCGGCTCGTCGTGTGCTCGGCGCGAATCGCCATCTTCTCGCGCTGATACGGGTGGATGCCGATCGGCTGCTCGATCACGTCGCGATCGCGATCCGGCTGTCCGACCACCAGTGCGTAGTATTCCTTTTCCACCGTGCGCTGTTCAAACTGCCGTGCTAGCGCCAGGTGCGCCGTGTCGGTCTTGGCAACGAGAAGAACGCCGCTGGTATCGCGGTCGAGGCGGTGCACGATCCCGGGCCGCGCAGCACCGCCCGTGCTGCTGAGGCGGCCAAAGTGGTGAACCAACGCGGCGGCCAGCGTGCCGGAGCCGTGCCCCTTGCCGGGGTGAACGACCATGCCGGCGGGCTTGTTGACCACGGCGAGCGACTCGTCCTCGAATAAGATGTTGAGCGGCACATCTTCCGGCCGCACTCCGGTCGGTGGGAGCGGCGGAAGGGTGACTGAAACGCACTGTCCGGCCCGCAGCCGATAAGCCGGCTTGGCTCCGCGGCCATCGACTTGCACTCCGCCGTCGGTGATCGCGCGGCGGAGGCGCACTCGGCTGTGCTCGGGGAACCGCTCGGCCAGAAAGGCGTCGAGCCGCGCGTCGGCGTCTTGCTCCTCGACGCGCAGCGCGACGGGCTCGGACGGCGACTTCTCTCGGGGCAGGGATGACGGAATCACGTCGGCGCGCCTTGCGAACTACGGCCCAAATCCCAAAACCGTCGGGGAGAAGGGGACAGGCACATTTTGCTCCGCGGACTCTGCAATATGAGCTAGTCCCCGTCGGCTTTTGGGATAGGCTTGACCGGCCACGCGCCGCCGCGGGCGCGACTGCCAATGAACGAGAACACCGCCAAGACCCTACGGTGTCTCAGGCGGCGAGGCATCCGGTGCCGTGTTAGAAGAGGTTTCTTCGTCGGAAGCGGCGGGAGTATCGCCGGCTCCGCTTTCCGAGGGCGGCGGAGGTTCCGTCGCCGGCGCCTTCCCGGGAGTCGAGTCCGAAGGTGGCTTAGGCGGTGGCTTGGAAGTGCCGTTGGGGCTCGTGCCTGGCACCAAAGGCAAGTCATCGGACGTCGACGGCAGCTTTGGCGTTTTGCCAGGGATCAATGGTGTCGATTCGTCTGACGGCGGCGTGCCAGGAGTCTCGTCCGGAAAGAGCCGCTCAAGCGGGGACAACGTGTTGTTAGCTCCCGGCGCTTTCGGCACGTTGGTAGGACCGCGTAACAAATCGTCCAGGTTGACATCGAGGTCCGGGTTATCGAATCCCGCGCCGAATCCGGGCGTCGTGCCCTCGGGCAGCGGCGGCGACCAGTCGTGACTTTTGATCTCCGCGACCAGCGCGACCATTTCCGGCCGCAGCTTGCCCGTCTCCGAGTCGACCAGAAGGTCAAGCCGATTCCGCGCGGCCTTGCCAAAGGCGGTGTCGCCGGCCAGTTCCGCGAGCTCGCCGTAGGCTTGGCGAGCCTCTTCCAATTCACCCAGCGATTCGTACACGCGCCCCAGTCCGAACAGGGCCCGCTGCTTGAGCATCGGCTGCTTGTCCGACTCTTGGACGACCTGTTTGTATTCGTCCCGTGCCGACCGGAGCGAGGTCAGGGCATTCTCGCGGTCCAAGTAAAATGACTGCAGTCCCGATTCGACCTCTTGGTCGGCGAGCCAGAGCCGCGCCCAATTCCCGACGGGCTGTCCCTCGTGCTCCTCCGCCAGGCGCTCCAGCGTATCGCGGCGCTGCTCGGTGTCTGCCTGCCCGGTCAGGGTGGTGTAAAGCTCCAGCCATCCCGTGCTCTTGTCGCTGCTGCCCCAAAACGACGAAAGATACAGGCCCGTGAGCGTGCCGGTTCGCAGCAGGGAGATGAAGCCGAGCACGAAAATAATCACCGCCACCGCGGCAATCGTCTTCCAGTAGGGCTTGACCATCTCGAATCGGCTGCCAATCCAGTCGGCCAGCGCGTTGGTTTGCAGTTCGTGGCGGCGTTTTGCTTTCATTGCGGCAAGACCTGGAGCGGCGCGATACCGGGTAATGGTAATGCGGCCCTCATGGACCGAATTCGCACTCGGCAACGCTTCCCGGAGGCTAGGCCGACCCAATCAACAGCGGGCCGGAGAGAACTATGCGCAAGTATAGGGACGGTCGGCACATAAGGTCAAGGCCGCGGCGCGTGACCCAGGAGTAGCGTGTGCGCTAACCGCACGAGACCGCTGGCCCGTTTGCCGGCTAGTAGCCGTACTTCTCAATGTAGTCGGACCACCGCCGCGCCACTTGCTGTGCCAGTTCGGGATCGAGATCGTGCTGATTCGCCCGGTAGTCCTTCTGCTGTTTGACGTACTCTTCCAGCTTCGGCCGCACGGCGTCGAAATCACCCAGATCGAGCTTTTCGTATACCAGCCGCGACTCGCCCAACGGATCGCGCACCAAATCTTCGTAGCGCACGTCGCAGAGCTGACCGGGATCCAGCAGCGATCGCTGCCGCTCGAATCCGCGGTACATTCGCTCAAAGCAGGTGAACACGTATTCTTCGAGGTGCGCGTGCCGGGGTATCTGAAATGCTTGCGCCGGGTCGAGCGCCTTCCAAAGACGCATCGTCGAGGAAAAAAGTGCGTACGGATCACGCACGATGTGAATGAACTTGGCGCCGGGGAACAACCGGGATAGCACCTCAATGCGACCCGTGTGCGGCGGCGACTTCAGCACGAGCCGTTTCTGCTTGCTGAAGGTGAGCACCTGCAAGAAGTACTTCATCGCCTGCTCGAAGCGGCGCAGGTCGTCGCTCGATATGCCCTCCATGTCCAGCATCTCGTTGTGCGGCGGCGGGTCGTTGGGGAACGCCATTCGCAGGTAGGGCGTGGGGGCACCGAGCGTGCACAGCGCGAACTCGTCCTCCTGCGGGTGCTGAAAGCCGGCTGACATATTGTCCATGGGCCGCTTGGGAGGCATCAGGAACCACACGAGCGAGGGAAGCACGCGACCGGTGATCAGAAAATGGTGCGGTACGAAGCATTCGTACGTCGTGGGAAACGCAAACCGGTCGTCGCGGACCATCAACTCGTGCAGGTACGTGGTGCCGCT
>CAYQAJ010000426.1:0-496 GCA_964415245.1 uncultured Pirellulaceae bacterium
TCGCCGGTTCGTCGCGATTCGAGTAACCGCACGGTGCGCTCGATGCACGCTTCCTTCTCGGCGAGTCGCTTCCAACGTTCGTCGCCCACCAAACCGATCTCGCGCGCCAACGGCGTTAGCCGCCGGTCGGCATTGTCCTGCCGCAATCGCAGGCGATGCTCAGCGCGGCTGGTGAACATGCGATACGGCTCGTCGACGCCGCGCGTCACCAGGTCGTCTACAAGAACGCCGATGTACGCCTGATCGCGCGACAGCACAAGCGGCTCGCGCCCCGACAGGGCCAGCGCCGCGCCAGTGCCCGCCATCAACCCTTGCGCTGCCGCTTCTTCGTAGCCCGTGGTGCCGTTGATCTGCCCGGCAAAGTACAGCCCTGATAACTGTTTGGTTTCGAGCCACGGCCAAAGCTGGTCGGGCGGGCAGTAGTCGTACTCCACGGCGTAGCCGAATCGCATAATCTGCGCACGTTCCAGTCCGGGCACGTGGCGGAGCATCGCCT
>CAYQAJ010000426.1:506-3147 GCA_964415245.1 uncultured Pirellulaceae bacterium
ACGCCGTTGACGTACACTTCCAGCGTGTTGCGTCCCTCGGGCTCCAGAAAGATCTGGTGCTGCGGCTTCTCGGCGAAGCGCACTACCTTGTCTTCGATCGAGGGGCAGTACCGCGGCCCGCGCGTTTGAATTTGCCCACTGTACATGGGTGCTCGGTGCAGATTGGCGCGGATCAGCTCGTGTACGTGCTCGTTCGTGTACGTGATCCAACAAGGAAGCTGCTCCACGTCGAGGCGATCCGTCAGGAACGAGAAGGGCTGCGGATCGTCGTCGCCGGGCTGCATCTCGGTTCGCGCGTAGTCGATCGTGCGGCCGTTCAGTCGAGGCGGCGTGCCGGTCTTGAACCGCTCGACGCGAAAGCCGAGCCGCCCCAGCGCTCCGCTGATGCCGCTGGTCGTGCCTTCGCCGGCGCGGCCGCCGGCCGTTTTCGCTTCGCCCGTGTGCATGACTGCCTGCAGGAACGTGCCCGTGGTGAGGATGACGGCGTCGGCGCGGTATCGCACGCCGCCTGCCGTAAGCACGCCGCATGCGGCGAGCCGCTCGCCGCGCTGCTCGGTGAGCAGATCAACCACCACCTCCTGCCGCAGATCGAGGTTTTCCTGCTCTTCGACCAACCGCTTGACCTCCTGCTGATAGCCCCTTTTGTCGGCCTGCGCCCGGGGGCTGTGCATCGCCGGGCCTTTGCGGCGGTTGAGCATGCGGAACTGAATGCCGGTGGCGTCGATGGCCCGCCCCATCACGCCCCCCAAGGCGTCGATCTCGCGCACGATCTGCCCCTTGGCCACGCCGCCGATGGCCGGATTGCAGCTCATCTGCGCTACGGTGTCGAGGTTGGTCGTTAAGAGCGCGGTACGTGCCCCCATTCGCGCAGCAGCGAGCGCCGCTTCGGTCCCGGCGTGTCCGGCGCCGATCACCAGCACGTCGTACTTGTAGTGCGAATCGCTCATGCTTCCGCGGCATCCTCTGCCCATCATCCTATGCGGGCGGGCTGCGCTGTAAAGGCGAAGACGGCGCGGGAAATGTGCCGCCAACGGCCCCCATCATATTGAAGTTGGTGGCGGCAACCGTTTGGCAGGCGTACAATGGCCGGCCGCCGGGCCGGCATTGGATTTGTCGAGCCGCGAATCATGCCCCTTCCGCTTGCATTGTCCTGCGACGCCCCGCGGAGAGATTCTCATGCGACGCCTTCTTTCACGTCTCGTTGCCGTTCTGATCGTCTTGGCCGCGGTGCTCGTCCTTATCGCGGCCGCCATGCCGCGCGTCGGCCAGGCCGAAGAGCCATTGCAAAAGAAGGTCCTCGTGGTCGGCATCGACGGTTGCCGCTTCGACGCCCTCACCAAGGCCAACACACCCAACCTCGATGCGCTCATCAAAAACGGTATCCACTCACCCGAGTGCCTCATCCTCGGCGATCGATACCGCAAGAACGACACCATCAGCGGGCCCGGTTGGTCGAGCATCTTCTGCGGAGTGTGGGCCGACAAGCATGGAGTGAACGATAACAGCTTTGAGGGAAGGAACTACGGCGAGTATCCGCATTTCTTTCGCCATGTAAAAGACGCGCGGCCCGACAGCCGCACCGCGTCATTCGTCACTTGGGCTCCGATTCACGAAAAAATCGTCTCCGCGGCCGACGAGTCGAAGTCGTTCGAGAATGGCCACGACTACGCCAAATATGACTCTCAATGTGCCGACGCCGCCGTGGCGGAACTCGCGCAGCACAATCCCGACGCGATGGTCGTGTACTTTGGGCAGGTCGACGAGACGGGCCATTCGTTCGGATTCGATCCCCAAGTGCCCGAATACATTGAGGCCATCGAACGAGTCGACGGCCTGTTGGGCAAAGTGCTGGCCGCGGTGCACGCTCGCAAGACTTACTCGCAGGAAGACTGGCTCGTAATCGTCACCAGCGACCACGGCGGCAAGGGAAAAGGGCACGGCGGCGGACACGAGGTGCCCGAGATTCTGCACAGCTTTTTGATCGTCAGCGGCGCGTCGGCGCGGCGCGGCACATTCGACGACACGGTCTACCTGGTCGACGTCGTACCGACGGCGCTCACGCACCTGGGCGTCGAGATCGACCCGGAGTGGAAGCTCGATGGCCGCGCCGTCGGACTGAAGTAATAGCCCCGCGCTGGGCACGACGATGCCATGATGCAATTGATGCGCTATCGCCTGTGGCTTGCACTCGCCGGTGTATGTCTGACCTCGCTGTCGCTGGTCTCATTCACCACCGCCGACGAGCCGCCCCCGTACGACCACGCCAAGCTGCTCTTCTACCGCAACGAGGCCGGCGAACTCATGCCGGTTGAGTCGCCCGACCATTGGGCCATTCGCCGCCAGCACATCCTGGAAGGCATGCAGCAGGCGATGGGGCCGTTTCCGACTCCGGAGCGCCGCGCCGACCTCGACGTGCAAATCAGCGAATCAGTTGAAACGGATCACTACACCCGGCACACACTCACCTTTGTCGCTGATCCGGACGATCGAGTCCCCGCCTACCTGCTCGTTCCCAAGGGCCTCGAAGGCAAAGCCCCCGCCATGCTCTGCCTGCACCAGACCGTGGCCATCGGCAAGGGAGAACCGGCCGGCATGGGCCAGAGCCGCTCGCTGCACTACGCCCACGAGCTGGCCCAGCGGG
>CAYQAJ010000427.1:0-3145 GCA_964415245.1 uncultured Pirellulaceae bacterium
CGGGAACCACGCCTGGGATTCCTCTCACCACAAACCCGCTGGTGAATACGACGGGCTAATGCCTTGTTTCGGGTGTCGAGATCACTGTAACGGAGCGCCGAGGGCGCTAGTTTGTAATGCTTATTTGAGTGCCCCCGAAACCAAAAGACCTTCCCCGGTTCGAGAAGCGAGTGGAACACTGCGAAAAAATCGCTCTGCGATTCGATTACCGTATCCAGATATACCGGACAGTCGATCGGACACCGACTGAAGCGTTGTCGTATCTTGCGTCGAATGGTAGGGGTCGCCGTCGGCACGCCAACCTCAACGGTCAGTTCGAAGAAGAGGGGAATTAAACGACGGGCAACTCACGGCACCTCAAGCCTTTACGGTTTATGATGCCAGCTTGTGACGTGCTCTCGTTAGTGAGGTCAAGTTCATGCTGGGCCACCCTTTCTGCCCCTTTGAACCGATTGGCTGCGTAAAGGTCGTACAGTTCGCCGAGTGCGTTGCGCAGGTTTCCAGCGTGGCGATCGTAGAGCGTCCGGAGCACTGCGTCTACTTCGTCGGGCACATTGGGTAGGAGCTGGGCAACGATTCGGCCCAAAAGGTCGGGCGAAGTGCGGCACTCGATAAGTGTGGCGAGACGGCAGGGCTGGTGTGAAGTAACGATCAGGCCGGCCGAACGACTTGTTGCGCGAAGCAGTACTCGCCAGTCGCGACGGTTCAGTAGGTCGGCGCCGTCACACAGAAGCACGCTGACCGCGAAAGCGTCCTCGCGCAGCTCTCTATGGAGTTCGTCGCGGCAGAATTCGTCACCCGGGCGGTGTAGCCACGTCGTCGATTGCCCGCGCTCGTCCAAGCGCTCGGCCAGGTCTTCTAGCAGCGTCGACTTGCCATGCCCCTGCCGACCGACAATTGCCGCCCGATAATTCAGCCGCTCCAGCCGCGCGAGCAGATCGTCCCACTCTTGCTCATTTAGAGAATAGCGCACACGAAGCACGCGCTCGACGGCGAATGGATTATCCCTCGCCCGCATGGATTCCGACCTGCGATTCTTCACCTGCCAGCAGCACTTCGCTTCCGTGCGGAGACAAAACGATTTCCGACTTCGCCGAGCCCATCTTGCGCAGCGCCTCGACTTCCAAATGCCACACCAGCGAGATCAGCTTGCCTGAACAGCTGTACGGCCCGTGCGGCAATCGCACCGCAAACGGGCGGGAATCGACGACCCGCGGGCTTTCGACCTGGGTGCCCCACACGATCTCGCGGTCGGTGTCCCCCTTGCCGCGCGTCTCCCACACGAGCCGCACCTCGACCGATTCGGGCGGCGCATCGAGCTCCCAGCTCGCCACCACCTCAATCTCCTCGCCGGGCACCACCGCGACGCGGTCGTCGGAAGTTGTGATTCTCAGCAAACCCATCGTATTTCACTCCGAGCGATGCAACGATCGATTGCCATTCGCGTCGTCTCTCGCTCCGCGAGAGAACGCCGGTTCGCGCGTACGGCCTTTTACGCGAACGCCCTCTCGCGGAGCGAGAGGCGACTACCAGCGCCGCATTCGCGCTCCGCTGCGCGTCGCGGCTAACCATCCGCGCCCGCCTCCGCCTCAATCCCCAATGCCCATTCCCGAATCCCTAGTCCCCAGCCCCTAACCCCCAATCCCCTTCCCCGCCGCCCGCTTCTCGTACTGCACGTACGGCAGCACCGTGATCGGGAACTCTTCGTCCACGTCGGGCCACCAGGAGATTTCGCCCACCAAATGAATCGCCCATTTGATCGTGTTGCGGCTCCCCAGAAACGTGTGCATCGCATCCGGGGGAATCGACACCTCGCACATTCCCTGGGCGATGTCGAGAAAACTGGTCGTGTCGCAGCAGACGATTTTGGCGAACGTGTGTTTATCGGTCGAGGTTGAAGTGCCGCGGCGGTACGTGGCCGACTCTTTGCCTTCCAGCGTGACGACCAGCCGGCGGATCGAACCGGTCTGGCCGTGGAACTTCCACGACATGTCGAGCTTGCTCCCCAATGTGGCGACCGACGCGGTGATCGTCACGATGGGCTGTGGATTGAACATCGCCAGAAACGAATGACCCACGAAGACGATCAGGCCCAAGCCGATCACCACGAACGGAATGAGGAAAACGGTCAGGCACCACTCGGGCTTCCCCGCGATAAAGCCGTGTACGGCAATCGAAACAAAGATCGCGACAATGCCGTTCCAGAATATGGCAATCGCCAGCGCTCCGAAAAACTTTGCTAGCGGAGACCACTGCGCCTTGAGCGTGACCGGGCCACGCATGACGGCGGCGACATTCAGCCGGCCAGCGTAAGCGGCCTGAAGCAGGTCTTCTTCCGATTCCGGCTCCCAGGAGGAAGACTCGTCGGCCTCGGTCGGCGCCGCAAAGCCGGTCGTTGACGATGTCGCGGCCGTGGGCCACTCGCCGCCGAAGCGGCTTGCCCGCTTGCGAGTCGAACGCCGGATCGAGAACACCAGGCCCACGAGTCCGAAGACAAAGAATAGCAGCGGCAGCAATCCGAACAGCACCTCGGGAGGAAAGCTGCGTTCGAGCACGGCGCTGTTCGGGTTTTGAGGATCGACGAAACACTCTGTCTTCGTTCCGGGCGGATAGCGGTCGATGACGGCCTGTTTTCCCTTGCGACCGCTGGTGTACACGCCGGAAACGTTGTAGCGATCCGATTCACATTGGCGGCCGCCGAACTCGTAGCGATACGCGATGTGCACGCGGTACGTGGTGCCGTCGTCGTCGTGGCTCTCCTGCACTTCGCTGGAAACCACCGTGCAAGGAGTCGCCTGCCAGGATTTCGCCTGCACGTACTTTAGGCAGGGCAACACAAACATGAACACGAACATCGCGCCGCCGACAAGCAGAAACGCGAGAAAGAACAGCGTCAGCACACAGCCACCGGCCTTACCTTGGGCTGCGGTGCCGGACGGGCGAGTCGTGCCGAAACGGATGCGGAGGTTCATGGGGCGAGTGGCGTAGGTCTGAAGAAGTCAGCTGTCAGTGTACTTTGCAGGGCGAGGTGGACAAGCCGGAGGCGGTGCGGGATGGAAGCGTCCTATTAGTAACCCGAAGCATTAGCGAGGGGCGATAGGGTGGCAGGCTGCAGCGGCGCTGCACCCTCGAAACTATGAAGAGG
>CAYQAJ010000428.1:0-3138 GCA_964415245.1 uncultured Pirellulaceae bacterium
CTTAGTAGCTTGGCCACAAGTATCCAAAGCTCTCTCGCCCCGCGCTTCATCGACCACTCCCCAAAGGAGCAGCCGCCTTCGCGCGTGGCGCGATTACCGCAGACACTTGCTGGCCGCCGACGCAGTCCATTGCACATCGCGCCGCCCTCATCGGACGACACGACCCGCTCCGAACCGCGTACAACGATAAAGCTCATCACGTGGCGCTAACGCTACCCATCGAATCGAAGAGTCGCGCCGCGCCGGCGCTACAAAGAGTCGCTGAGATCCCTACTCAACGTCCGAGCCTTGCGGCCCGACCGCTGCGCATGGATCTCTTCATAAAGATGCCATCTGTGTCACAACCAAATTGTCAAAGAACAACCGCAACAAGCCGGGAATTCACCAGCTCGCTGCGTCCCGATGGACGGGAGCCGGGTCTGGCAACACGCGCGCACCAGAGCACGGGCGCTCGACAAACACGGCTCGCGGCCATCGGCAGACATCCCTGCCCCGGCGCGAAAAGAAACCACGAATTTAGTGCGTCAGCAGTAAGCTGTCAATGGGCGAAAACCTCCTGCCGCCCAACGGCGTTCGCGGTTGGAAGAAGGGGTCCTAAACCCCTTTCTCACCCTGGATTATACGGTCACGACAGCAGCCGACAAGGGGGGTGTCCGATAGCCGCCACATTCTTGTGGCGCGGTGTCGATCGGGTGGGGCACCCCGGTCAGCGCGACATGAATGTCGCGGCTATCCGCGCTCAGCCGCGAAAACTGGAGACGAGCGGGATCGAACCGCCAACCCCCGGCTTGCAAAGCCGGTGCTCTCCCAATTGAGCTACGTCCCCGCCAGAAAACTATCCAGAACCCCCAATCTGTCCAGTTTCAATATGGGCGCACGAAGATTCGAACTTCGGACCTCGTCGTTATCAGCGACGCGCTCTAACCAACTGAGCTATGCGCCCTGGATTTACGGGGGAACCGAGCTCGCCGACGGTTTGTCGGCGAGCTACCGGCCTTCCCGCAATTCATCTTACGGCATCGCGGAAGGATTCGTATTTTAGGTAGCGGCGACCGGGTGTCAAACCAGTGCCGCTACAAGCGGAAAAATCTGCCTATCAGGATCATGTTCGCGCCCGCCGCTCGCCGAATAGTCAGGGAGAAGTCGTATCGCGCTTGTCGGAGAATCGCCGGGGCCGGCCCATATCGCGGGTCCGTTGTCAGTTGTCCGTGGTCGGTTGCATTCCCATGCCGACTGAAAGCTGACAGCTCGCCGTGTGCCTGCCCCGCATCGCCGACTCGCGTCCGCTAGTCGCACACGCAACCACTATTGCCTGAGACGAGGGGTATTCGACATGTTCGCGCGCGCCGCCCGGTTGGTTTCGATTTCCGCCGCTCTGCCGGCACTGTTGTGGCTTAGCCCGGCTCAAGCCGAGGCCGCTCGACCCACGCCGGCCCAGGCGTTGCAACTCACGCCGATCCAATCCGACGTGGAATACGACACGCCCACCGCCGAGGAAACGGAGAAATGCAGCATCGAGCCCGTCAAGGAAGGAAACGTGGTTGGCTGGGCGCTCACCGACCCCGCCGGCCGGCTGCTGCGGCGATTTCTCGACACCAACGGCGATAACAAGGTCGACCTGTGGTGCTACTACCAGGAAGGCATCGAGGTCTATCGCGACGTCGACGGCAACTTCAACGGCAAGGCCGACCAGTACCGCTGGCTGGGGTTGGGCGGCACGCGGTGGGGCATCGATCGCGACGAAAACGGTACCATCGACGAGTGGCGGATGATCTCGGCCGAGGAAGTGACCGCCGAAATCACCGCCGCCTTGCGCCAGCGCGACGCTACCCGATTCCAGCGCATCCTGTTGACCGAAACCGAGCTCAAATCGCTCGGCCTGGGCGAAACGCGCACCAAGGAAATTGCCGAGCGCATCACCAAAGCGACCGCCGGCTTCGCGGATCTCGCCAAGAATCAAGAAATCGTCGGCGCGAAGACCGAGTGGCTGCACTTCGGCGCTTCGCGGCCAGGCGTTGTGGTGGCGGGAACGGACGGCTCGACCAAGGACGTGATCGTTTACGACAACGTGATGGCCGTCATCCAGAACGACGACAAAATGTCGCAGATCGCGGTCGGCACGCTCATTCGCGTCGGCGACAACTGGCGGGCCATCGAACTGCCCCAGAACCTGCTCGACGAGCAAACGGCGGCGACATCGACGGGCTTCTTCCACAATGCTTCGCTTTCCCGCATTCCTGAAACTCCCGGTGTAACGGGCCAGGAGATCAGCGAGGAAGCGCAGCGCGTGTTCACCCAGTTGGAGACGATCGAGAAAGACCTGGCCAAGGCCACCAACGCGGCCGATCAGGCGAAGCTCAACGACCGCCGCGCCGACTTGCTCGAACAGCTCATTAGTATAGCGGGCAGCGCTACGGAGCGCGAGAACTGGGTCCGCCAGTATGCCGACACCATCAGCGCCGCGGCGCAGTCGGGCGGCTACCCCGACGGCGTGAAGCGGCTGGAGACCTACTTCACCCGCCTGAGCCGCAACCGCCAAACCAGCGACCTCGCCGCTTACGTGAAGCTGCGGGCGCTCTCGGCGGCGTACAGTCTGAGCATTCAAGACCCCAAAGCCGACTACGCAAAAATTCAGGCGGCATGGCTGTCGGACCTCGAAGAGTTCATCCGCCAGTTCGGCGACAGTCCCGGCGCGGCCGAGGCGATGCTACAGCTTGCCGTCGCCAAGGAATTCGCCGGCGGCGAGCAGGAAGCGCTGCAGTGGTATTCCCGCATCGTCGCGGATCACGAGTCCTCGCCCATGGCGGAGAAGGCGGCCGGCGCCAAGCGGCGACTGGAATCGGTCGGAAAAAAGATCGGCCTGAAAGGGACTTCCATCGACGACCACCCGATCGACCTGGCCGATTTGACGGGCAAGGTGGTACTGGTGCACTACTGGGCCACCTGGTGCGAGCCGTGCAAACAAGACCTGGAAGTGCTCAAGAACATGCACGCCAAGTACGGTTCGAGCGGTTTCACGCTGATCGGTATCAGCCTCGACAGCGATCGCCAAACGCTGGCCGACTACCTGAAAGACAACCGCCTCCCCTGGCCGCAGCTCTACGAAGACGGCGGCCTCGACAACCGCTTCGCCAACGA
>CAYQAJ010000429.1:0-3108 GCA_964415245.1 uncultured Pirellulaceae bacterium
GAGGGACCTTGCGTTCACGTATAGCAATTCATCCGTTTTTGGAACTACTGAAACTCAAAATGCGAATGACCAATATTCAAAACTCTTTGGATTTCTTGTTGATTGTAACTTGCGTGGCGCTGCTTGCCTGTCCCGTCGTGGGGCAGCAACCGCCCGCGCCGTATTCGCAGGCGCCGACACGCTACTCACAATCCCAAGACCTCCGCTCGCAACCGGCGGCCCCTCAGCGACTGCCCGCGGTCGACCCAACACCGACCGGTCAGCCGGACCGCGCCACCGCAGCCGGGTATGAAGAAGCGCAGCCGCCCGTTGCTGCCGGGCATCCGAACGCGGAGTCGCCCGCGTCCGGCAATCCTCAAAACGCGCCGTCGCCGTCGGCCCGAGGTTATCAGAAGCCCACTTCCGCCTACCAAAATGCACCGCCGTCCGTTGCCCGGCGTACCGATGCTCCACCGTCGGCCGCGGCGACCGGTGTGCATCAACAACCTGGTCCGCCTGCG
This sequence comes from uncultured Pirellulaceae bacterium, assembly GCA_964415245.1. Taxonomy (GTDB): domain Bacteria; phylum Planctomycetota; class Planctomycetia; order Pirellulales; family Pirellulaceae; genus CAYQAJ01. Next base: position 501 of record CAYQAJ010000429.1, read on the forward strand.
CCCGGTGCCCAGCAAGGGTCTGCGGCGCCGCAAGGCGTGTCCGGCGGTCGACTCCCTGCCGCTCGACAAGGCCCGGTCGCCAACACACCACGCCCTCCCACACACGCGCCGTTCCAATTGACTCAAGAGGAGCAAGCCCGCGTCGACCAGGTGTTGATGCTCTGGGAAACCAAGAGCGGCGAGATCAAAACGTACAAGTGTTCGTTCCATCGTTACGAATACGACCCCGCCTTTCTCGATCCCAAGTACTTCGGCGAAACGCCGTCGAACGTGAGCACGGGTGAAGTGAGCTACCGCAGGCCGGACAAAGGCTGCTTTCAGATCACCGAGTCGGAAGTCCAGTACGTCAATCCCAAGACGAAGGAACTGGAAAAGAAATCGGTCGAGCCTTACGAACACTGGGTGTGCACCGGCAAAGAAGTGTACGAATACGACGCCCCGAACAAGCAGCTCAAGGTGTACGACGTGCCGCCCGAGATGCGGGGCAAGGCGATCGTCGACGGGCCGCTGCCCTTCTTGTTCGGCGCCGAGGCCGAGAAGCTCCGCCGCCGCTACTTCATCCGCATCTTTCACGAAACGGACGAGGAAATCTGGCTCGACGTTTACCCGCGACGGCAAGAAGACGCCGCCAGCTACTCACGGGTGGAGATCGTGTTGGACCGCGAAAAGTTTCTGCCCAAGGCGCTGCAGGTTTATGCGCCCAACGCGCCGACTGTCCAGCGCAACGTCGGCCAGCGGACCGTCTACATCATGGGCGATGCCACGGTCAACTCCGTCTTCGATCAGGTGATGATGTTTCAAAAGCCGATCAAGCCGCTCACCTGGAAACTGGTCCGCGAAACGCCGCCCCCGGCCGAGCGATAAGCGTAGTTAGCTATCAGCTGTCAGCTTTCAGCCGTCAGCTTTGTGGGGCTATCGGCAGTCAGCAGACAACCAATAACCAACAACTGTTTCCTCCGTGTCTCCGTGGTGAAACTCTCGTCTTCAACCCCGAACTCGGAACCCGGAACTAGCAACTCGCCTACACTTCCACCCGCTGCCAGCCGCCGTGCCACCAGCGGAGCGAGGTGAGCAGACAGCGGAGATACACGTCCACCACCATCGCGTACCACGCGCCCACCACACCCAGGTTCCAGCCGGCAAACTCCACGCCCACCAGCGGCACGTGCACCACGTCGTAGGCCAGCCAAACGGCCAGCGGAATTCGCACGCCCACCAGGCCCACGATCGAAATGAACAACGGCCAGCGGGTATCGCCCGCGCCGCGCAGCCCGCCGGTCAGCACCATCGACAGCGCCAGGGCCGGCATCGAGACGGCCGTGATCCGCAGCAGGTGCGCTGCCACGGGCGCCACCTCAGCGTTGCTCGGACCCAGGAAGAACCCGGCCAGTTGCGCCGAACCGAAGAAGAACAGCAGCCCGGCCAGCGACATCAGCCCGCAGCTCACCAGGCAGGCCAGCCACACGCTGTGACTGGCGCGTCGCGGCTGGCCCGCGCCGAGGAACTGCCCGGCCAGCGTGGCCGCCGCCGCCTGAAACGCCGCGCCCGGCATGTAGGCTAGCGCCTCGATGCTGACGCCGACTCCGTGGGCCGCCGCCGCCAGGTTTCCCAGCCGGTTGATCAGTGCCACGAAACCCATGTGGCAGATCACCACCACGATCGAGTCGATCCCGCCCGGCACGCCGATTCGCAACAGCCGCCGCTGCATCTGCCGATCGGGCCGCATTGATCCCAACCGCAGCCGCAGTCCCGCGCGCCCCCGCAGCAAGAGCAAGAAGATGATCAGCCCGCCGACCAGTCGCGCCGTGGCCGTGCCGATCGCCAGGCCCAGCCAGCCGAGCTCCGGCAGCGGACCCAGTCCCAACAGAAAACCGACGCTCACCACCACGTTCACCACGTTGACGACCGCCACGATGACCAGCCCGCTCACCGTGTCGCCCGCGCCCCGCAGACAGGCGATGCCCACCTCTTCGATCATGATGGCCGGCAGCAACGGCAGAATGATTCGCAGGTACGTGATCGCCAGCCGCTGCGCGCCGGTCGACAATTGCAGCAGCGACACCAGCGGCTCGAGCCACGCCCAGCCGGCCGCCGTCAGCACCAGCGAAGCCCCGAGCCCCAGCACGAACGCCTGGTTAGTGGCCGCCACCGCCGAGCGCCGATCGCCCGCCCCAACCGAGCGGGCGACCAGTGCCGTGGCGCCGATCGACACCACGGCAAAGAGCATGAAGACGAACCACATCAGATAGCGAATCTGATTGATGGCCGCCAGCGGCGCGGCACCGGCCAGAAAGTTGCCCGCCAGCCACGTGTCGACGTACTCGACCGCCACGTGCAGATAATTGATTACCACCACCGGCAGCGCCAGGGCGAGCAGCGGTCGCAGCAAACCGGTCCGTTGCGCGGGCGGGATATTCAAGGCGGGCTAATGTGCGAAACGAGTGCGTCGTGCGGAAACGAGGGATTGGCAGCTTGCGCCAGGCTTGGTCGCAAGACCAGCATCCGTAGTGAACTCAATCAGCCGGATCGCGCTAGCGACCGGTTCCCGGTGGATTTAGTGCGTTCTAAACCCACGGCCTATGGCCGTGTGACCCTAGTAGGCTCCGCC
>CAYQAJ010000430.1:0-368 GCA_964415245.1 uncultured Pirellulaceae bacterium
TACGCCAAGACCGACAAACCCCACGTGCGGATGACCGAACGCGCCATCGACCCGGCGCGGCTCGACTTTATCGACGTGGTCACGTCAACCCACAACCACACGGATCACCTGGATGCCGAAACGCTCGGGCCGTTGCTCGCCGCCAACCCGAAGCTGGTAGTGGTGGTCGGTGCGGCGAATCGTCAGTTTGCCGCCGATCGTCTAGGCGTCGCCTCGGAGCGGTTGACTACAGTCGACGACGGCACGAGCACCACCTCCGCCGGCTTCACGATTCAAGGAGTCCCCGCCGCCCATCAGTCGCTCGAATGCGACGAATCGGGTCGCTGTCGCTTCCTGGGCTTCGTTGTGCAGTTCGGGCCATGGACCAT
>CAYQAJ010000430.1:411-3099 GCA_964415245.1 uncultured Pirellulaceae bacterium
CACGGTGCGCTATGACGGAATGGCCGAACGATTGCGGGCATGGTCGATCGATGTGGCGCTCCTGCCCATCAACGGCCGATCGGAAGAGCGCCGTGTGCCAGGCAATCTGTGGGGGCGCGAAGCGGCCCAACTTGCCCACGACATCGGCGCGCGGCTGGCGATTCCCTGCCACTACGACATGTTCACGTTCAACACCGCCACGCCCGACGAGTTCGTGGCCGAAGCCCGCCGGCTGGGCCAGCCCGTGCGAGTTCTTCAATGCGGCGAGCGGTTCAGTAACGACGAGTTGTAGCGCGGGCGGGGGCTCAGCACGAGCCCTCGCTTCCAGCTATAATCTTCCCGACGCAATGCCGATGGCGAGTCAGCGGCCGCCAACGAAATCGACACTGTAAGCTACCTCCCAGATGTCAAGGAACAGCGAATGAAAATGCACGCATCTCTAGCCGTGTTGCTGGCTGTTAGTCTGGTTCATTTCATACAAAGCCCGACGCCTCTATGCGCGGATGAAGAAGTCAAGGACACCCCCATCGCCGTCGAAGTGGTGCGAGCGTTTCCCGAGCTTCGTATTCGCCGGCCTACCGTGTTCACCCATGCCGGCGACGGCTCAAACCGCATCTTCGTGGTGACGCAGCAAGGCGTGATCCAGTCGCTGGCCAACGACCCGAGCGTGAAGGACGTCAACGTCTTTCTCGATATCGAACGCAAGGTCGTCTACAAGGATCAGGAGAACGAAGAGGGGCTGTTAGGATTGGCCTTCCACCCGAAATACAAGGAGAACGGTCAGTTCTTCCTCTATTACACCACGAAGGACGCCCCCCACACTTCGGTTGTCGTTCGGCGGCGCGTTTCACGCGACGACCCCGACAAGGCCGATCCCGACTACGAAGAAGAGCTGCTCCGCATTCCGCAGCCGTACTGGAACCACAACGGCGGCAATCTAGCGTTCGGGCCCGACGGTTACCTGTACATTGGCCTCGGCGACGGCGGCCTGGCCAACGACCCCCACGGCAACGGCCAGAACCTGGGCACGTGGCTCGGTTGCATTCTGCGGATCGACGTGGATCGTAAGCAGCGGGGCAAGAACTACGCCGTGCCGCGTGACAATCCCTTCGTTCGTCGGCGAGGCGCTCAGCCCGAAATCTGGGCCTACGGACTGCGTAACGTGTGGGGCATGTCCTTCGATCCGGTGACGGGCACGTTTTGGGCCGCCGACGTGGGACAGGACATCTGGGAGGAGATCGACATCATCGTCCGCGGCGGCAACTACGGCTGGAACCTGCGCGAGGCGAAACACAAGTTCGGCCCCGGCGGCGCCGACCCGCGCGACGATCTTGTAGAGCCGATCTGGGAATACCACCACGAGACGGCAGGCAAGTCGATCACCGGCGGCCACGTGTACCGCGGCAAACGGATTCCCGAGCTGGTGGGCTGCTACCTGTATGCCGACTATGTGAGCGGCAAAGTGTGGGCCCTTAAGTACGACGAGACGGAGCGTCGGGTGCTGGCCAACTACGCGATTGCCACGCCTCAATCGCTCCCGATCATTGCCTTCGGCACCGATGAGGAAGGGGAATCGTACCTGACCGATTCGTTTGGAATGATCTATACGTTCCAGCCGAAGAAAGATTGAACGCGCTGTTCGCATAACGAGGCAACTCATGCGATTCTTTCCAGTATCGACTGCCATTGTGTGGGTTTGGTGCGCGACTGCCGCTCCCGTGCAATCCGCCGAGTGGAACGTCGCCCCTGACGGTGCAGAAAGGAACGAAGGCACCTCCGAGTCGCCGTGGGACATTGCCACTGCGCTCGGCGGCGGTCAACCCATCAAGCCAGGCGATACGTTGTGGTTCGCCGCAGGTACCTATCGCCACCCGAATCGCGAAAACGGCTCAACAGGTTTTGAAGTGCGTCTCGCGGGAACCGAAGACCAACCGATCGTCGTCCGTGCGGAGAAGGGAGCTCGCGCCACGCTCGACGGCGGCTTGGCAGTACTTGAACCCTCGTCGCACCTCGTCATTCGCGATCTCGAAATCCTCGTCTCCGAAAACTTTTCGATGCCGCGGCGCGTGAGCGAATCGGGATCGCACCCAACCGATTACGGCCGGCCGTGGGGCGGGCTCAACATTCACGCCGGCAGCGGGTGTAAGTACATGAATCTGGTGATTCACGACAATGCCCAGGGCGTCAGCTTCTGGTCCGGCTCCACCGATAGCGAGCTCTACGGCTGCCTGATCTATGACAACGGCTGGGAGGCGCCGGACCGCGGGCACGGCCATGCCATCTACACGCAGAACCAGAACGGCACCAAGCGCATCGCCGATTGCATCATGACGGGCGGGTACAGTTACACCATGCACGCCTACGGATCGTCGCGGGCGTACGTCGACAACTACCTGATCGAAGGGAACATCGCTTACGCGGGCGGGCAATTCTTGATCGGCGGCGGTCGACCCAGCCACGGCATCGTCGTGCGCGACAATCGACTCCACGGCGTGAACATGCAGCTCGGCTACTCGGCGCCGGAGAACGAGGACTGCAAAGTGACGAACAACGTGATCGTCGACGGCACGCTCAGCATCAACCGATTCAAGCAAGTCGAAAAGCTCGACAATCTGGTCGTGGCGCCGGGGGAGCGACTTGTCACCGACTCGCCGTTTCAGGCCTTTCTCCGCGTGAATCAATACGACG
>CAYQAJ010000431.1:0-3053 GCA_964415245.1 uncultured Pirellulaceae bacterium
TGCCGAACGTCGATAGAAAGTACGATTCGACGTTTGAGTCGGTCAGTTGCAGCGCCCGCGTGCCCTTGGGCCTGTCTTTGAACTCGCTCGGCGACCCACTCACCTGCGACACGGCATCGAGGATCACTTCGGCCGACAGCCGCCGCGGGAAATATCGTGAATAGAACCGCTCATCGGGCATATTCTCCGCCAGCGGTTCGCTCGACCGCTGGTAGGCGGCCGATTCCATAACGGCTCGCATCAGCGCCTTGAGATCGAAGTCGTGCGCCACCAGATAATCGGCCAGCGCGTCGAGCAATTGTTCGTTGCTGGCTGGATTGGTCAGCCGCATGTCGTCGACCTTCTCGACCAGCCCCACGCCCAGAAAGTTGGCCCACACGCGGTTCGTGATCGACCGGGAGAAGTAGCGATTCTCCGGCGAGGTAAGCCACTGGGCCATGTACACGCGGCGGTCGGCGGTGGAGTCAAACGAAATCGGCTCCGCATCAAGCGGTCGCGGCGGCTGCGGTTTGCCCTGGGAGGGCTGCAACAGCTCCCCCTGCGTGTCGGCGAAGATGACTCGCTGGCTATCGCCGTCGCCCCCTTTGGCCCGCACCCGCGCGAACAGGTTCGCCAGCCCGTAGTACTGGTCGTTGGTCCACTTTTCGAGCGGGTGGTTGTGGCAGTGGGCACAGTTGATCGACAGGCCCATGAACGCCTGCGACACCGTTTCGGCCATCGACTCCGGGTCCTGGTGCAGGGCGTAGAAGTTGGCCGCGCCGTTGTCGAACGTGCTGCCGCTGGCCGTGACAACCTGGCGAACGAACTCGTCCCACGGCGTGTCGGCCGCCACCTGACGGCGAATCCACTGGTAATACGCCTCGGTGGCCTTCGCCGGCAGCCGGCCGCTGTTGACCAACATCAGGTCCGACCACTTGTAGCTCCAGTAGTCGACGAATTCGGACCGCGCCAACAAGCGGTCGATCAACCGCTCACGCTTGTCGGGGCGCGTGTCATCGAGAAACTCGCGCACCTTGTCGGGTGTGGGCAGCATGCCGATCGTGTCGAGATACACGCGGCGGTTGAACGTGGCGTCGTCGGCCGGAGGCGAAGGAGGCAGGTTGAGGCTGGCCAGCTTGTCCAACACGATCGCATCAATGAAATTGTTTCGGGCCGCGGCGGCGAACACGTTCTCTTCCACCGCGTTGGCATACGGCACGCTCAGGAACGCAAGTGCATTCTGGTTGAGATACCAGACCTTGATCGCCCCCTCCCCTGCCCCGGTGATTTCGACCTGTCCCGACTCGTCGACCGAGGCCGCGCTCATGTTGATCGACGTGTACCGCGCCCACCGCGTTACGTCTTCCGAGTGGCCGTCGTTGAAGTGGGCCAGCACGACAAGCTGCTGCTTTGCACCCACCGATTGCCGCGAGTTCGATGGAAAAACTTCCAGCCCTTGAATCACCGGGTCGTCGTCGCGCGGAGGCGGAGTGCCGGCGGCAATCCATTCGGAAAGCACCCGATACTCGGGCGACTGCGGATCGAACCGCACGCCCCCCTTGTGCGGAAGGACTCCCGTCGGCTTGAGCAGCATCAGGCTCCGCCCGGGATCGCTGGGAACGACGCGGCGGCCGCGTGCCTGCCGCGTCAGATAGGCGTAGTCGGAATCGACATCGAAGCCGAACAAACTGAGCCGAAAGCCGTTCTTGCCGGCTCGCGCACCGTGGCAGGCGCCGCTGTTGCAGCCCGCCTTGGAGAAGACCGATTCAACGTGGTTGCGAAAGCTCCATTCGAAAGGTTCCGACTGGCCCGAGACGGTTACTTTCGCGCTGGCCGTGCGGTCGCCCACGGTGGCGGTGATTGTCGCCTCGCCATCGCCGACCGGCAGTGCGACGCCGTGCGATACTTTGACAACGTGCTCATCGCTGCTCGACCACGTGACTCCGTCGCGCACCTGGCCTAACAACTGGCCGCCATCATTTCGCATTACGACGAGCGTCTGCCGGGCCGCGGTAGTAGAAAGCTCCACCTCCTGCGGAAACGCGACGAGCTCCGCAGCACTAGACGGCCGCGCAACAACCAGCATCAAGCCTGCGATGCACGCAAACCCGACGGTTCTGCTCCGCCACAACTGACAACGAACAACTGACAACTGACGTCCTCCGACTGAAAACTGACAACCGAAAACTGAAAACCCATCTCGTGCTGGGGCTCCGCCTCGGCACGCACTGTCTGCCCGGCTCCGCCGGTCTGCTCGACGGAAGCAACGCGCCCGCCACTTCACCTCACCAGGCCCAGTTCAACGCCCACTCACACAAAGCAGGCAGAGCCTGGCAGACAGTGCGTTCCCAGGCGGAGCCTGAGGAACGAGGACGCGCGTCAAAACAACTCCCCAATCTCATGCTTCCCGTAGTCGACGAGTGGGAACGGCCGACCCGCCGGCCCGGGCAGCGCCGTCTCCAGGTCGAAGCCCAGGCTGTGGTAGATCGTGGCCACCACTTCGGACGGATCGACGGGGCGCTCGGCCGGGTACGCGCCGATGGGGTCGCTGGCACCCACCACGCGGCCCCCCTGCACTCCGCCGCCGGCAAAGTACACCGTCCAGCACTGCGGCCAGTGGTCGCGCCCGCCGGCCGGGTTCACCCGCGGCGTGCGGCCGAACTCGGCCAGGTTGCACACCAGCGTATTGTCGAGCATGCCCCGCTCGGTCAGGTCGTCCAGCAGCGCCCCGTACGCCTGGTCGTACATGGGGGCCACGATGTTCTTCATTCCGTCGATCGAAGTGAACGGCTTCGACCCGTGAATGTCCCACGTGATTTCGTCGAACACGGTGATGAACGTATTGATGGTCACGAATCGCACGCCCGATTCGATCAGCCGCCGCGCCAAGAGACAGCACTGGCCGAAGCGGGTCATGCCGTACTTTTCCCGCAGCTCGGGCGGCTCTTTCGACAGATCGAATGCGTCCCGCGCCTCGGGGCTGGTCATCATGCGGTAGGCGGCCTCGAAGTTGGTGTCCATCAGCTCGGCGCTTTGGCTGGCCTCGAAGTCGCGCACCGTGCCCTCGACGATCT
>CAYQAJ010000432.1:0-3049 GCA_964415245.1 uncultured Pirellulaceae bacterium
GTCGGTAGCTCCGGCCCAGAGCGCCGTCTTGCCCAGGCGGGAGTGGCCCAGGACCGCCACGCGGCGAGCATCGATCGATTCGTCGGTCTCCAGGTAGTCCAGGGCCCGGCTCAATCCCCAGGCCCAGGCGGCGATCGATCCCCACTCGTCGGCCGCGGGGCGCGTTTGCCCTTCCTTATAGAACAGCGGGTGCACGCCGTTCTGAAAGCCGTCGTCAAAGTCGGGGTCGATGTCGCCATAGTAAACGGTCGCCACCGCGTAGCCACACGCGAGAATCGTTTCCACTGGCCAACGACTCGTCGCACTGCCGCGGCTCTTTTCGGTGGCCCGGTTTTCGACGTAGCCCGAGTCGGGGTTGTTGCGGGTCCACGACTGTGTGAGGGAGATTCCCGGATCGGGATGGATCGACTGATTGCCGCCGAAGTTGAGGCCGAGGAAAGCGGGCACGCGTTTTTCCGCGCCGCGGGGCACATAGAGCAGGATGCGCATGCGAGGCCCGTCTTCCTCACCCGTGAAGAGGACGTCCACTTCCTTGCGAATGGCCGCGCCATCGAGAGCATTCTCGTCGGTCGCGACGACGACGAACCGCATCTTCTCGGGGCGGCCGGGACTGCGACCGAACATTTCCGTCTCGAACAGGCGCAGTATCTCCGGGCGGCGCTTTTCGCGCCACGCCTGGGCGTCGGTCACGGCGCTGCCGTCGGCAAACACCAGCGGGTCGGGCAGCTCGTACTGGGGGACCTTGCTTTCGTCGTAGTTGGTTTCTGTTTGCTGTGCGTACATGGCCGTCGCAAGGCTTATCCAGAAGACCGTCAGCAGGGTCGCCCGAAGAATTGTGGCTGCCGTGATAGCACTAAACCGTACGGCAATCTGTCGTTTCCAGTCGAATCGTACCGCGCCGCGTGCGTACATGGAGCGTCTCCTGGTAGTTTGGTCGCCGAAGTCGATGGAGCCAGTTTCGGCACCGTCTCGGAGAAGGGGACAGGCACATTTTGCTCCGCAGACTGCGCAAAATGAGCCAGTCCCCGACGGTTCTGAAACAGGCTCTTCATGCTTCCCTCGGCAGCGCACGACATCCTAACGCCGGAGAGTGGACGCCGCCAGCAAGAAGTGCGTGGGGTAATAACTCTCAGCCAGGCTCAGCATTCGCCGATAGCGGACGGTAGAGACAAGGTCACGCGGGCGTGCGAATTGACGGAAGCGTTTAGTCCGCCCGGCCGTGGCTTGATTCCCGGGCAGAAGATTCGTTGGCCGGATCCGAGCTGCCACGACCCTTTTGGGCGGCTCGCCGCTTCCGCCGCCGCCACCATCCGGCCCCTGCGCCCAAGGCGCCCAGCACAGTCCAGACACAGAGGCTGGCCGGCTCGGGAATGACGGCGAGGTTACCGTCGTTGAGCACCTCCTGCACCTTGGCGCCGAAGAATCGTTCGACGAACAGCTCGTTCTCCTGCGGGTCGGGACCGGCCAGGTCCGATACGCGGAAGGTACGTGCCAGCAGGCCTGCCGCCAGGAGTTGCGCTTCCAGGCTGTCGCCCAACCCGGCATCGATAAGAGCCTGCAACGTGGCCACTGGGTCGAAGTTCTGCAGGTCCTCGTCCGACACGTCGGCGAGCGGATCACCGAGTTGCTCCTTCGATGTGTCCTCGGCGCCGTTCATGATCAAATTCAAAAACGCCGCGTGTTTGATGAGTGCATCCGCAGTGGTATCGACCTCCGCCTGCCACTCGGAGGGAAGTGGCGACGTTGGATCGCCCGTTTGACCGGGCTGTTGGTTGGCTACGTAGAACGGGAGGTCGGAATCTCCGTCTGTCACCGCAATAATGTTGATGCGCGCCTCCTCGCCAAATACGAGCGGCCCCGTACCCCCCACGTTGGCGCGGAAATCGGAATCGAGGAACGTGGCCTCATTGAGAACAACGCGGATCGCCTCCTGCAATGCGTCGGGACCGGTAATGTGCGACTCCTGAAAGTCCGTTACCGCTCCCACCGTGCTGATCTGATCGAACGCATCGAGTACGGCCTCCTTGTTGCTCGTAAAGTCCAGCACTAATTCTGGGGCGCCGCCGAAGAGCACGATCGCGTAGCGGGCGCTGACTTGGGGTGTGTCAAGATCGTCGAGGAACGAACTGAGAGCCGTTTGCATGTTCCCTTGCAAGTTGCCCAATTCGTCGTCCATGTTCATGGTTGCGTTGAGGACAAACACGAAGTCGGTCTCGATCGCAGCCTCGGCGCGCGGAGCGAGCGCGATAAAGTTGATCGTCACGATGAGTGCTGCTAGCGTTCGTTTCACTACGGACCTCGCGCACCGGTTGCGCTTGGGAACTACTTTCCCTCCAATGAATTAAGCCGCCAGACCTGTCGAAATTACGCCGGAATCATGGAAACCCCCAGGTAGAGGGGGTTATTTGTGTTTAGAAATGAAGAAGGCGGCCTAAGTCGAGTGGATATGCGACCTAAGCGCAAGATAAAAAGACTTGGGAAGATGGGCGTCGCCAGGGGCGGCGCCTGTCGAACGAGGCTGTCCTAAGCCGATTCCCGGCCCACGCGACTGTATGAAGTGGCGACCGTCGGTGGCGAATTCAGCGTCTGGAACACTACGCAGTAGCGCTTGGTAAGCGAGAGGAGCCGGTCGAGTTGCTCGGCCGGGGCGTCGGTGTCCAGCTCGAAACGAAGACGCACGGCCGTGATTCCGATGGGCACCTCCTTGCTGACCCCCAGAGTGCCGCGGAAGTCGAGGTCGCCCTCGGCATGTACGCTTCCGCCTCGCAGCGGAATGTTCATCGCCGTGGCCACTGCCCGTAACGTTACTCCGGCGCACCCCGCCAGAGCTTCCAGCAGCATGGTGCCGGAGCAAGCCGCGGAACCGTCTCCTCCCGCTGCCGGATGAAGGCCGGCCGAAACGGGGCCGACGTGCGTGCCGACGCGGCAGTCGACTCCGGCGCCCTCCAGGGTGCCGGTGGCCTCGAGTGTGACCAAGGCGGTGGCTGGCTCATCGCGGTATCGCTGCTTGAGTGGTGCCTGCAAGGCGCGAAGCTCATCGGCGTTCATG
>CAYQAJ010000433.1:0-3032 GCA_964415245.1 uncultured Pirellulaceae bacterium
CACGAAAGAGCAGGCCGAGCAATTCAGCGCCGCCTACGCAGCGAAGAACCGCGAACTGGAGGAAGCCAAACTTGAAGGCGACGACCGAACGCGGTGGAACTACCAGCGCTTTGTCAAGGACTACCTGCGGTGCATCGACTCAGTCGACGAAAACGTGGGGCGCGTGTTGGATTACCTCGACGAATCGGGCCTGGCCGAGAACACGGTGGTCATCTACACGTCGGATCAAGGCTGGTACTTGGGCGAGCACGGCTGGTACGACAAGCGGTGGATGTACGAGGAATCGTTCCGCACGCCGCTATTGATCCGCTGGCCGGGAAAGATCAAGGCCGGCAGCGTGTGCGACAAGATGGTGATGAACCTGGATTTCGCCGAGACGTTTCTCGACATTGCTGGCGCCGCCATTCCCGATGACATGCAGGGACGCAGTTTCGCTCCGATACTAGAGGGGAAGGATGTGCCCGACTGGCGCACGAGCGTCTACTACCATTACTACGAACATCCTGCCGTCCACAACGTGCATCGTCATTGGGGAGTGCGCGACGAGCGGTACAAGCTCATGCACTTCTATGTGCTCGACGAGTGGGAGATGTACGACCTGGAAACCGACCCGCACGAGATGCACAGCGTTTACGGCGACCCGGCCTACGGGGAGGTACAGGCCAGAATGCTTGCGGAACTGAAGCGGCTGCAAGAGAAGTACAAAGACGACGGCAAGGTTGCGAAGTTCGATCAGTAGCCGCTCCACTGGTACGGCGCTTCGCCGCACTACGCGGTGGGTGTTTAGTAGGTACCGCCTTCCGGGCGGGACCTGAGGCAAGGTCCTGCTCGGCAAGCAGGACCTATCACCGACAGCAGTCATTCAAGTGCTATGCGCCGGTCCTCTCTTCTGCTGACTCTCGCCGGTCTCGCCGGGTTGGTACTTACCACGGCTACCACGGTCCTTGCCGACGACGATCCAATCACGCTGCACCGCCCCATCGCGCTGTTCAACGGCCGCGACCTCACTGGCTGGACCACGTGGCTCGCCGACACGCATCGCGACGATCCCCGGCAGGTGTTCTCGGTCGACGATGGCATGATCCGCATCTCGGGCGACGGCCTCGGTTATCTGGCGACCCAGAACACGTACCGCGATTATCGTCTCGTCGTTGACTTCCGCTGGGGAGAGCGAAACTGGCGCGATCGCCAGGGCAGGGCCCGCGACTCCGGCCTGTTCCTGCACAGCACGGGACCCGATGGCAACAGCTTCGACGGGGGCGGCGCGTACACGGCCGCCTTCGAGTGCCAGATCATGCAGGGCGCCGTCGGCGACATGATTCTCATCCGCGGCAAACACGAAGACGGCTCGCCCGTGCCGCTACGGGCCACAGCGCGCGTGGCCTCGACGGACGACTCCGACGGCTGGCCAACTTGGCAACCGTCGGGCGCGCCCCGCACGCTGGAAACATGGGGGCGCATCAACTGGCGACACAAAGACCCGACATGGCGCGATGAAATCAATTTCCGTGGCGCTCGCGATGTGGAAAGCCCCGCCGACCAGTGGACGCGACTGGAATGCGTATGCGACGGCGACCGGCTGTCGGTCTTCGTCAACGGCACGCTCGTGAACGAGGCATACGATCTGTTTCCCACATCCGGGCGGATTCTGCTTCAGTGCGAAGGGGCGGAGATTCTCTATCGCAAAGTCGAGTTGCAACCCCTCGATGACGACGTCGGCGCGACGGACACTGCCGCATTCGACGACGAACCTTGTGACCGTCCCAAACGGCTCATGAGATTCCGCCGATTGCGGCGCTGATCGCCCCCAAACGGACGAAGCGTGACAGAAGTACATCGCTCGGAAATGCTCGACGTGGATACAACGGTCCGATTCTGCGCGACGATTTGGCGGTGGGGCCTTCCGGCATCGCGAGCAGGCGGCGTGGCTGCCCGTTCGGCACCTCGACCACACAAGGAGCACCGATATGTCCGAGACATTCGACTGCGGTCACGGTTGCAAAATCACTTGTCCCGACGGGGGTGGCTGCATCTATTGGCAAGACACGGGCCACTGCGATACTTTTTGCAACGACGACGCGGGCGTGCTGCAATATCAGGGCCAACAACAGCCTCGTAAACTGGATAAGAATGAATCGCAAACCGTCAAAGTTGACCTGAGTTTTCGCGACGTGTCGGGTCGCCAACTTCTTGAGCTGCTGCGCAACGTGGGGTTGGTTTCGTAGATCGCAACGCCGAATGCACCGTTTCGGCTTTTGCTCGTGGTCCTCAACAGGAGCCATTCCATGCGCGATTTCGCGCGACTGTCGCCGACCTTTCTGACTTTGGCTTGTCTATTGCTTACTTCCATAGTCGCGAGCGCTGCCGATGCGCCGCCGCGGCCGCCTGGGCAACCGCCGAATCTGTGGTTGGCGTCGGCCGCCGAGAAGGATGGAAAGGTGGTGGTGCAAATCGCCCAGGCGCGCATTCGATTCGCTCCGCCCGTGGAGGGCGGGGGCGGCGGTACCGACATTGTGTGGGACAATCTCAAACCGGTCACGCTCGACAAGACCGTGCAGGCGTACAACGTCGACGGCACCCCGGCCGAGCCAGGTGCCGTGCTCATGGCCCTGGCCGAGCCGACGGGCGTGGCGGTGTTTGTCCGGTTGTTCGACTTCGATCCGGCCGAACCGCGGGCCTTCTACCTGTCGCTCTTGCGCAAGGGAACGATCGTGTTGGTCGTGAAGGCCGAGGACATTGGCGACCCCATTCCGGTACCGTGACGAGCGGCTGTGTGAGAGGGATCATTGGGTGACGTGGAACGGGACTTGGGGTGGGCTTACCCGTGGCAGTTGACGAGCCGCTTCCGTCGCGGAAAATGGGGCAACGTCTGATCGCAAGCAGCGCGGCTCGGTCATGACATTCCGGCAGGCGGAAGCTGGCGGCGCCATGCTTCCGAGCGCGGCAGCGGAGATTCTGAGATCGCCAACTGTCATCGCAATCGGACAGGAACCTGAGATGGAAGACACGAACAATCCTTTCGCCGTGTCCCA
>CAYQAJ010000434.1:0-3023 GCA_964415245.1 uncultured Pirellulaceae bacterium
GGACCACTGACAACGGACAGCAGCTCTGCAAAATGAGCCAGTCCCCGACGGTTTTTGGATAGGCTCTCGGTATTATCGTCTCCGGGGCTTGGGCGGTCTGTCAGCAAATTCACAAATTGGGCAGTGTTCGCTCATGAAATCGTGCTGCCGCGGGGTGCCGGCGACGGAGAATCGGCCACGCTCGGCAGGTGAGGCGCCTCGCGGTGAACGCCTCGCGCAAGTCCCTTGAGATCGTTGATCACGAGCTTGCGCCGCGCGACCGAAACCAGCCCCTCGGCCTCCATCTGGCCCAGCAGCACGGTGACCGTCTCGCGGGTCGTGCCGATGACGTTGGCCAGATCCTGATGCGACAGCGAGATTCCCAATTGCACTCCTCGGGAAGCCGACTTTCCATATTGCTCGGCCAGCTCCAGCAGCAGGTGCGTCAGGCGCTGGCGGCTGGGAACAAACAGCAGATTCTTGAGTCGCCGCTCGATGCGGCGGCGACGCATTCCCACGAGCTTCACGATGCCCACGGACACTTCGGGATGTTGCCGCACGAGGTTTTCGATCACCTCGCGGGGGATCATGACGACCGTCGACGCATCGACGGCCTCGGCGTATTCTTCTCGCTTGCCCGCGTCAAACACCGCCGTTTCGCCGAATAGCTCTCCCGGCTCGATAAAGGCCAGGATCGATTGCTTGCCGTCGGGCGTGACGTGGCAGATTCGGGCCCGCCCCGAAGCCAACAGAAACACCGAATCGGCCTCGTCAACGGGAAGGTAGATGGGCGTATTGCGGGGGAACGCACGGGCACGGCTGCGAATCTCGATCCGCCGCAACTCGTCGGGGGAGAGCTGCTCAAACAGGCGGCAGTTCTTCAGGTGCCACAGCTTTTCGGACATGACCAGCGCGCCGTGAGCGATGAGGGGCTGGACTGCGACCGACGTAAGCGGCCGCTCCCGACGCACGTTATTCTAGGCGCTGAACGAGACGTGGGGAATCGGTGGGGGCGGGGGGCGGTACGTGGTAGGGGGCGGTACATCGTTCGTCGGAGCGCGAAACCGCAAGCGGGGTGGCTCGCTACATGCACACGTCGAGCGTGCGAGGGAGTTTGTGGGGGAGAGGGAATTAGGAGACGGCGTCGGCGAGTTCTCGCGTCCTTGCGGAGGGCTCAATCTTCGGCCGTGTTTTCGGCGTAGCGGGAGTACGCCAGCAGGTCGTTGGTCAATTCCTGCAAGCGGGACGCACCTCCCACGACGCACGGCACCACGTCGACCTCTTCATTGCACAGGTCCATTTCGAGATGGGCAGCGGCATCGGCCAGCGACCGCGCCGTGGTGGCCAGCCGCTGGCGCGGCGGCGGCAAGGAAATGTCGCAGGCCGGCGCTTCCTCGTCGGTGGACGACGGATCGTACGAGAGCGAGTTGACAAACCACCGCAGCAGGCTTCCGCGGCTGATCATGCCGGTCGGCCGACCGTCCTTGACGATCACCACGCTACGGATGGCGACGCGGCACAGGAACTCGTAGATCGACAGTACCGGCGTTTCCTCGTCGTAGGCGACGACGTTTCGCTTCATGATGTCGGAGATGCGCGTGGCCCACCAGTGCGGCCACAGCATGATCGCCATCACGTCCTTTTCCGCCAGGATGCCGACCAGCTTGCCTTCGTCGTCGACCACGGGCGCGGCGTTAAAGCGGTAGCGGAGGAAGTATCGGGCGGCACGTCCCACCGGATCGTCCTGCCGCAGGCTGGCGACCGTGTGCGTCATGACGCTGCGTGCCGGCAGGCCGGAAAACAGAAGGCCGGGGGTCTTGGCCGCCAGCCGCAACTGGGCGAACTGCCCGATCGACTGGTAGGCCACGACCCGATCGCGTCCCGACTGCTTGGCGACCATCAGGGCCTGATCGGCCATGTCGACGAGCGCTTCGACGCTCTCGGTATCGTCGAGCAATTGCGATACGCCGATGCTGACCGTGACGCGGACGTTGTTTCGGTCGACGGGAATCTCCGTGGCGGCAATCACCTCGCGTACCCGCTCGGCCCAGAGGGCGGCGTTTTTTTCGCTCGTTTCCGGCAGCAGCGCGCAAAACTCCTCGCCGCCGTAGCGGCTGATCAGATCGCTCGTGCGGCAGTTGTCGGTGAGAGTTTTCGCCACGCGGCGAATCACTTCATCGCCTACCGCGTGGCCGTAGGTGTCGTTAACGCGCTTGAAAAAGTCGATGTCGATCATCGCGCAGGAAACGGGAAAATGGTACCGCTTGGCGCGCTGCCATTCGGTATTCCCCTGATCGAACAACGTGCGCTGCGTGGGAAGCCCGGTGAGCGGGTCGGACCGGGCCAGCAGGCTCAATCGGCTCTCCAGCTCGAGCACGCGCATACCGGCGCGCATGCGGGCCAGCAACTCGCCGCGGTCGACGGGTTTTTTGAGAAAGTCGTCGGCGCCCGACTCCAAGCCGCGCACCATGTCGTGCGAACCGCTGCGCACCGTGAGAATGATGGTGTAGACGTAGCAGGGCAGGTCGCGGCCGCGCAGCCAACGGCACAGCTCCAGGCCGTCCATCTCCGGCATTTCCCAGTCGGTCACCAGGAACTGCGGACAATCTTCGTCGATTGCCTCCATGGCCTCAAAGCCGTCGCGGACACAGCGCACGCGGTAGCCCGCCGACTCGAGCCATTTGGCCAGCAGGCGCAGCATGGCCGGGTCATCGTCGGCCAGAAGGACTTTGACTTCGGACTCGGGCATGGCGGGAATGGTGGACATTCGGGGGCCACTGAGGGGGTTTCGCCGGGGAAAGGGCGTCGGCCGCCTGCGTAGTCCCCGGTCCAGTCGTAGCTGCGGAGCGAGACGCCGTCATGGGTCAACGATCTCACCCCACGACGCGCCCCGTTCGCACAGGGCGCCCCATTCAGCGCGTACGCGTAGCAGGGCGCCAGTCAACCATAGCTTAAGGCTCTGACCTCGCCGCCATGACGAGTCTGCCTTAGAGCTTATCCGAAAACCGTCTCAGAGAAGGGGACAGGCACATTTTGCTCCGCGG
>CAYQAJ010000435.1:0-2960 GCA_964415245.1 uncultured Pirellulaceae bacterium
TCTCCCAGGCTCCACGTGACGTCGTACTCGCGCATGATGTCGCACAGGTCGTCGAAGTGCGAATACAGCGGATTCTGCTTGCGGTGGGCCATCATCCACTTGGCGATCAGGCTGCCGCCGCGACTCACGATGCCCGTGACGCGGTTCATCGTCAGGTGCAAGTGTTCCAGCATCACGCCGCAGTGGACGGTCATGTAGTCGACGCCCTGCTTGGCCTGGTGCTCGACCATGTCGAGGAAATGCTGCGGCGTCATCTCCTCGATTTCACCGCCCAGCTCTTCGAGCATCTGATAGATGGGCACCGTGCCGATCGGCACCGGCGAGGCCTCGATGATGGCCCGGCGAATGCGATCGATGTCCTTGCCCGTCGAAAGGTCCATCACCGTGTCGGAGCCGAAGTGCACGGCGGTGTGCAGCTTCTCGAGCTCCTCGTCGACGTTGCTGGTGACGGCCGAGTTGCCGATGTTGGCGTTGATCTTGCAGTTTGCGGCCATGCCGATGCACATCGGCTCGAGCCGACCGGCCAGGTGCACCTTGTTGGCGGGGATGACCATGCGGCCGGCCGCCACTTCCTGGCGGATCAGCTCGGCCTCGAGCCCTTCCCGCTTGGCGACGAATTCCATTTCGGGCGTAATCCGACCGGCCCGGGCGTCTTCAAGCTGAGTCATTTTCCGCAAGCTCCTGAGCGAAAACCTAGGAAATGCAAGGCAGGTCAGCACTTAACCACATTTATACCAGCGGCTGCCCGATTCGCCTACCGGGTCGGCATAAGGGCGCGCCTGTTACCGATGGAGCTGCCGATTGCCACCAGCTCGAGGCGACCGACGCAGAGCGCGGCGCATGCAAGATCCATTGTCCCCACGGGCTCGTTGATGCCGCGGAGCGGCGATCGCCGCTGCCGGCATCTCGCCAAAAACGCGGCGAAACCTCGGATCAGACACTTTTCATCGTGCTAACGATGCGGCACAATTGTGCTCACAATGGGCGGCGCGGCATCGCCTTGCGATGACGTTGTAACAACTGAATTAAACAGCGAGCAAAACAAATGAGTCAAAACCCCTTCGGCGACCAGCAATTCAATCCCTATGACTCGCCACAGAGCATGCCAAAGCAACCGATGCGTGGCGGCAGTCAAACCAATGTACTGGCCATCATTTCGCTCGTGCTCGGTATTATATCCTGTGTCGCCGCCCTTATCGCTTGTTGCGGCTATGTGACGTCGATCCCGGGTTTGATCTGCGGCGGCATCGCGCTACAGAAGCCCCACGGGCGTGGAATGGCGATCGCCGGATTGATCATTTCGGCGATCGGCTTCATTCTTTCGATCATCAGCTCCATTATAGGCGTCATGTTCCAAATGAACCGATGAGGTGTCTGAGCGTCGTGGTCGCTGCCATGGCGATTCGGCGACGCGCCCGCAGTCGAACCACTACAACGTCTTCAGATATTCCAGCACGGCGCGTTTCTCATGTTCGCTGAGCTCGTCGGGAAAGAGATGCCCTTGGGCGCTCTTGCCGAAAGCGCGGGTGTCGAACCACTCCCGCCGCTCGGCCGTTGTGGTCACACCGTCGGGTACACTGTCGGCCGTTTCCACATCGAGGCCGACCTTCTCGGCATCGTAACCGTCTTCGCTCCGCCTCCAGACGACGGGCCGCTGCTTGGGATGGAGCACGTGCCACAACGTGGGCACACTGCCGTTGTGAAAATACGGGGCCGATGCCCAGATGCCGTCCAGCGGCGGCGCCACGTAGCCGTCCGGCTCCTCGACCACCGGCTGTCGGCCGAAGTGCCCAAACCAGCTTGCGCCGTAGTTGCGGCGATGTTCGGGGGGCAGCGCGTCAAGCCGCACCCGGTCGGTGCCGATTTCGTCGATGGCGACGCGCACTTCGGGGTATGTCGGCTCTGCGCCGTAGGTCCCGTGGCAACGGGCGCAGTGGTCGTTGAACACGACCTCGCCGCGCAGGGCCAGCTCACGGTCGATGTCGAACGGGTACTTGGGCGGCTCGATTGACTCGATGAACGCCTCCACGTCGCGGAACTCGTCTTCCCACTCGCGGAATTTCTTCGGCCCGTTCTGCGGCACCATCAGAAACGGCATCAGGGCACGATGGTCCTTCTGCGCGAAGCCGTCGATGTAGAGCCGCTTGCGCCTTTTGAAATGCCACCAGGGGGGCGCGTCCATGTCGTGGTGGACCATTTTCGGAGGCAGGCGATCTTGGTGGACGTTCAAGTCGGCGTCGCGGAACGCCATCAGCGCCACGCCGAAGTTCACGGCGTTGGTTGTGCCGTTGGTGCTCCCCAAGGGCACGAGGATCGAACCCACGTCCATCCGCCCCAGCGGCTTACCCAGCTCGAGTTTCACGGCCCGCGTCTCTTCGGTGAGAGTCGCCAGGGCAAACCGCGAATTGGGCAGGCCGGCAATCACCTTGCCCGCCACTTTGCCGCCGTGGCAGGCGAAGCAGTTCATCGTCCAGTTACCTCGATCATCGACCACGTATTGCAGCGGCTTGCCCGAGTCGTCGCCGGGGCGCTCGGTGAGCCCATACCGCGAAAACGCCATCTTCCGCCGCTGTTGGGGGGTGGCTTTCTCGGCCTGGGAGCGAAGCGGCTCGGGCCACATTTGCCAGACCTGATCGAACGTCTCCTGATCGAAATCCGGCGGCAGATACGCCCGGTTCACCAACAGACGCCAACCCCGATCGGCCGACACCGCTGCACCGCTAACGGAACGAGCGGGCAAGTCGTCTCCGCGCGCGATGCCGATGGTGCAGAACAGCGCTAGGAGCAACCACACGGCTGCAGAACTGCGACGCACCTGTCGAACTGAATGAACCGTGCCCATATCGAATGCAAACCGGCATTGCATCGAAACATCAGATGCCACTGCGGCATTTTATACCGCAAAGGGCTCGCGAGCGCAACTCGTGACGCGGCACAAGGCACGCGAAAAAGACAATCAA
>CAYQAJ010000436.1:0-2890 GCA_964415245.1 uncultured Pirellulaceae bacterium
GAAAGCATCGCCGTGAGCGCAAAAAGTAGCAGGCACGCTCCGCGTGCCGTCCGCCGCCGTTCCGCCGCACATTCGCCACGCACGTCGCGATGTTGCGTACTCTCGTGCGACATGCGCGACCGACGTACGAAGCGAACAGGTTCTGGCAGGGCATCCAGTGCGCGCGGCATGACTCGGTTCCGTCGAAACGAAAACAGTGACAGACCGATCCCTGCGGCGACGGCATTTACGCAACCGCCCGCCGTCGATCGGAAAGGGGCGGGAGTTTCGGCGAAATGGGAATTTGCCGCAAGGGCAACGTCGCCGCTCCTTCACGCCCGGCCCCTTGCCGAGCCTGCGTAAACTGTCGAGGCGCGACGTTCCTGCACTCCTGAAAAGCGTCTTTCCCAAAACTCCTGGGAAAGAGTGGTGAGAGTCGCGAGTCGCGCCCAGCCAAGGAAGCTTGGGTTCGCGACGCGCTTTGAAAGCCTAGGGCCGCGTGCTTCACTCAGGCACAAAGCTGATGCGGGTGGTTATTTGGCGGACCTGATGGCTGTCCGGCTCCAGCACGCGGATGGTGATTTCGATGCCGCGCAGAGCGTGATTGTACGGGGGCGCCGTTTCTGCTTCGCCGGCATCATCGACGCCGTTGACTCCGTCGTCGTCGGCGCCGTTGGTGCCCGAGTCGATGGGGAGCAGGGCCAAGCCAGGATTCACCTGCCGCCCGTCCTCCTGCTTTTCACCATCGCGCTCGTAGTGCGTGGGCCACGTGGACCAAGCAGGGTCGACTGCCTCGATGCCTAGGGGACTGACGGGAGTTATGTGCGTGGGAAAGGCTCCCCAGAGCCCTGACCTCACGTCCGGTGGGCCGGAGAACCAGGAGATGGACGGGTCGCCGGCGTAGTTAAGGTCGACATACGCGCCGCTGCCGACAATCGAGGAATTGGGCGCCGCCGCGTAACCGGGATCGCCAGGAACGAGGGCCCGGTCGTTGGATGTCTTGACCGGCGCGAGCGGATCGTACGCCTTCACGTCGAACGAAAGCACGTTGCTCAGCACGACGATGGTGTTATGTAGGAACAGAGTGTTTTCCGTGGGGACGTAATTCGTGCTCTTCCACAATTCGGTCATGCTCCAGAGACGAGCCCGGGAGAAGGGATACGGGAACATCGGCCCGACGGGGTCGTGCAACGAGCGGTATTCACGCATCGTAGCGCGGCCGAGCGAGTTGATATCCGTTGAGCGACTGGTACTAGAAAGGTCTGGAAGCGGACCACCGTCCCCTACCACGATTAGGTTAAAATTGACAGTGAAGTCGGGGCGAATGAGAAGGGCACGCCGGTAAAGTGTGACCTCGCCCGTATCGCGGCGTCCGTCTCCATTCACGTCGTCCCACTGCGTCCACCAAATGATTTCAGCGTAGTTCGATTCTACCAAGTGCGCGGCTTCGAGTCCCGGCGATGCCGGAAACTGCGCGCGGTATAGGGTCCTTCCCGCGCCAAGAATCTGTGCCTCGCCCAATACCCGCCCCTGGAATGGCTTGTCCTGAGCGCGTGTGGTGAAGATGAGGACGTCGTCGATGTCCCCCAGCGTGGTGTCGGCCCCCGCTTGGATCACATCGGCGATTCCGTTCGCGTCGGCGTCCCAATCTCGTCCCGGGCCTTCGACATATTCGAAGTACCCCAGTCCCGCGCCCGGGTCTAGGATTGGCAGCGTTGGGCAGGTAACTCCTTGCAGATCTTCGCGCAACAGATGCGCCGCGGACCGCAGATTGCCGGAAAGCTCGATTGCCGCCCGCCCCTTCGAGATTGTCTTGGCCGCCTTGTTGAAGACGAGCGATAGGGCCAAAACAACGATGATGGCGATGGTTGCGGAGACCATCAACTCGATCAGCGTCCAACCTGCGCGTGCCTGTCGATCGCACTTCATGGCGCCAACCTCACGTAAACTGGCATAGTAGAACATTTGCCTTACGCGTATTCTACGCTGACCATCGAAGAATGCACCCGTATCGCTCGCTCTGCGCCTGAGGGCGGCCCATCAGCCCGGCTGCTCGAAACAACCGAGCTGACGGCTAGCCTCAATCAGTCGATATCAGCCGCGGTAACCTGCAAGCTGGTTTCAGCCAGGATCCCCGCGGCGAAACCCTGTGGTCCACCCGAGAACTTCCAGAGATCCCCAACCCAGTAGTGTGCATAAGCGTATTGTCGGCCCTGAGTGTTAATCGGGTTCTCGACGAATCCAGGCGACATGAATCGAATGCCCTGATCCACAATCTCCACAGTGAACTGGTACTCTTCGTGTATCGACCCCGTGGCACCGCTGAGCCACTCCATTTCCGTGTCCCACTGCTCCAGTTCCTCATCGAAACGCCAGATGATGAGTGCGCCCGCGCCGGGTGTATTCCTCACTCGAAACCGCCCGAACGGGTCCTCGGTGAATTCCTCCTCTTCCGCCTCTTCGAGTTCCGTTAGATCGACATCGATTCGCCAATCTCGATCGAGCGCGTAGGAGCAGTTCGCGCTGATGGCCCAGCCTGTGTCGAAAAACAACGAGCAGGTGATTGGCGTCCCATCCGCGTAGGGAGCCTCGGACGTAGTCGTGTCGATCAACTGCCAGTGGCCCTCAGCAAAGGAACTACTGAAACTGCGGGTCTTTGCGTGCACGTAGCCCGAGTAGGGGTCGAGCAACATATTAAACTCGTTGACATCGCTGAACGAGAATCCAACCTCGGCCTGGTGTTCCGCGGCGAACGCGCCGGTCCCGCCTGCGACGTTCCACACACTCGAATCGTAGTTCTCGACGAGAAAATTGACCCCCGCGTCGCCGTAGAGTTCCTGCAGCCCGAGTCATCCTCGTCGTCGCCGTACTCCGGTACGGGCTGATAGCCCGCATAGACGTAGATCACCGT
>CAYQAJ010000437.1:0-2841 GCA_964415245.1 uncultured Pirellulaceae bacterium
GATTCGCCCCTGATACGCGGTCGGTTTACCGGATTCTGCACCAGGTCGAAGATACGGCTCAACGGCTCGACATTGAGATCGAACGGCTGGCGGCGCGGCCTCGGCATCGCGATATTCACGATCTGAACGGCTTTGCTTATCCGCTGGGTGGCGGTCGCGCGGGCGGACCGGCTTGGAGCTACATCGGAAATCGCGGCCTGGAAATCCGCATCGGCCGCTGAAGCTAGGGGTAACGTCAATCTCGAGTGGCGGCTGCGAGTAATCACCGCCACCCCAACAAATCCTGACAGTCAGGCACGCGCCTGTAACAGGCCCCGCACAGCAAACTTGTGCGGGGTCTTTCTTTTCCCCGGCCGCGACGGGCGGATTTCCCACAATCCCGACCGGCCGAAGACGAATCGCCATCGTGTTTCGCCCGGCCGCACTGGTCGGGGCAAAGAACGCCGAAACCGACCGCGTCGTTTTGGGGTAGTGCAAAACGACGGTCGCACGCATCTCGCCGGCGCCCCGCGATACCGCGCACGGATGCACGCAAGCCATAAGTCGAAGCGATGCCCCCCGACGTTCGCATCGAGAATCTCGCCGATCATCCGCATTGTGTCGATCAGCTTGCGCGCTGGCATCATGCACAGTGGAGCTACTTGAATCCCGCTCGCTCGCTCGACGAGCGCAAGAACGAGCTGGCCCGCCACAACGCGCCGCGGCAAGTTCCCACGACGTTCGTGGCGCTGCAAAACGGCGAGCTGTCAGGTTCGGCCAGTCTCGTCGAACACGACCTTAAGCGCCGCACCGATCTGGCGCCGTGGCTGGCGAGTGTATACGTGGCGCCAGAGCGCCGCGAGCAGGGACTGGGATCCGCCCTGGTCGCCCGCGTCGTCGAAGAAGCGCAGGCTCTCGGCTTTGGCACGCTGTATTTGTTCACAACCGATCGCGAGTCGTTTTACGCGCGGCGGGGGTGGATCACTTTTGAGCAATCCGACTGTAACGGAGAATCAATCGTACTGATGTCGATGGCGCTGGTGAATCGCGTTGTCGGATAACGAGCCGGTGAGTTTCGCACCCGCTCGGCGCTAGGGCCGCTCGAAGGGCTCCGAATCATCGTTCTGGCGCGGTGCGCCGCAGAGCGCGCCGTGCCGCGATTGCCCGGCGCGATTGTGCGGCGCGGGTGCTTGCCAGCGGCAAGATAACGTCTACAGTGTAGCTGCGCCGCGGCGCGGGGAGAGATTCGCTTCCGCCGTGCTTCGCGTTGTACTTTACTCGCAGGAAGAGCCCTGAATTCGCTGGGGAGAAAACACCATGCTTTCGAAATCACTTCGTCGTGGACTACCCGCCGTGGCGGGCCTGGGACTGTTGCTCGTCCTTGTGACTTCGGCGGTGCGGGCCGACGACGTGCGCGAAACCACGTCGCTCAAAATCGTCCCCGCCGACGCCTCGTTCTATTCGTCGTGCTTGCGAAACCGCGAGCAGTACGAAGCGTTCGTTAACAGCAACGCCTTCGCCAAGTTAATGGCGATCCCCACCGTTCAAATGGGCGTCGCGTATTTGAAGGAGAGTTGGGAGAATCCGCCCGACCCCGAATTGGCAGCGTTCAAGGAGTTTCTCGAACAGCCCGAGAACCAGGAGCTGTTGGAGCTGCTGGGCGAGATGGTGTCGGACGAGGTGTTCTTCTACGGCGATAGCTCGTGGGGAGAAGTGCTCGCCTTCATGCAGCAGATGAACGCCGTGCAACAGACGGCCACGCTTAGGGCGCTGGAGACCGGCGAGGATCCCGGCGCTGCCATGATACAAGGCATCGCCGACCTGGTCGCAAAGCAAGGGGACAAGCTCAAGGTGCCCCAGTTGATCATCGGGTTCAAGCTCCGCGACGGGAAGAAGGCGGAGACTCAGCTCGCCCGCCTCGAAGGAGTGCTCAAGGAAGCGCTGGCCGACGACGCCGATTTGAGCATGCGCCTGTTGCGGCAGCAGATCGGCGACGGCGATTACCTGACCTACACGTTCGACGGCCGCATGATTCCCTGGGATGAAATCCCCGAGGACGAAATCGGAGAAGGCCGCGAGGCGTTCGAGAAAATCAAAGAGCGCGTCACGGCGATGACGGCCGTCGTATCGGTGGGCATCCGCGGCGAGTATGCCATCGTGGGCATCGGGCCGACCACCGATTATCTCAAAGGAATCGGCACCGGGAAGCTGCTTGCCGATCGGCCCGAGTTCGCGCCACTCTACCCCCATCAGGATAAGCCGCTCACGAGCATCGGCTACGTCAGCAAGGAGTTTCTGGCCAGCATCAGCAACGTCGATCAGGCTTTCGGCAACATGGCCGACGCCTTCAAAATGGCCCTCACGCTGTCGGACGTCGACCCGGATGTTGCCGACGAGCTTGGTGAGGATATCGACAAGCTGGCCGCCGACCTGACTGCTCTTGTGCCCGAGCCGGGCGCCCAGATGGGTTTCTCCTATCTCACGCCGCGGGGCTATGAGTCGTACAAGTACGACTGGACGCAGCATGAATACGTCGACGGCTCCAAGCCGCTCACGATTCTCAATCACGTCGGGGGCGATCCGCTGATCGTCGTCGCAGGCCGCTCGAAGGTGACGCCCGAATCGTACGACCTGTGCTTCAAATGGCTGAAGCGAGTCGGTCATTACGTCGATTACTTTGCCCGCCGCGAGATCAATGACGATGAGCAGTTGCGGCAGTACGAGGAGCTGGTCAAGCAGGCCACGCCGCTGTTGGAGCGGGCGGAGACCGTCACGCGTGAGATGCTGATCCCGGCCCTGGCCGATGGGCAGGGCGCCTTCGTGATCGACGCCAAGCTCACGAGCAAGCAATGGGCCGAAGGC
>CAYQAJ010000438.1:0-2830 GCA_964415245.1 uncultured Pirellulaceae bacterium
CACAGGAAGCAGGCCACGCACTTCACGCGCCCCTGTTCGTCGCGGTTGAGCCGGTGTACGCCGCGATAAATCTGCGGGTTGCCGATTTTCGGTTCCTGCTCGGGGTAGCTGACGGTCACTTTGCGGCCGACGAGGTGCCGCGCCGTGGTCGTAAGCCCGTCCATGAACAGCGGCAGATACATGCGGCCGGCCAACCCCAGCTTCGGTTCCCCGACCCAGCGGATGTCGCGATCGTCGGCTTGCATTCCGCGTACCCCTTTCCCCTATCCCCGCGCTTCGATTTCCATGGGGGCGATGTGGCGACGAGGCCGGTTGTCGGCGACCAGCGGGTCGCACAGCGCGGCCACAATCCAGGCCACGAGACAAATCGCCCAGGCCGCGACGACGATTGCCACCGATGCCGCCCCGCCCAGCATTCGCGCCAGCGGCTCGCGCAGCTCGTCGAGCACCGCCACGGCCACCACGTTCACCAGCCCCAGCGGCAACATCACCTTCCACGCTAGTGCCATGAGCTGATCGAAACGAAACCGAGGCCAGCTCCATCGCACCAGCATGAAGAACAGAATCACGCCGCCGACCTTCACCCACAACACGAGCACTCGCAACAGCGCCACCGGCCACGTAACGCTGTCGCCGGTGCCGGTGAGCCCCCAAAAGTGCCAGCCTCCCAGAAACAGGATCACGATCAAAAACGCCGCGGCCACCATGTGCAAAAACTCGGCCACCAGAAACAGCAGCAACTTGATGCCGCCGTATTCGGTGTGGTAGCCGCCGATCAGCTCCTGTTCAGCCTCGGGCAAATCGAACGGGAGCCGCGCCGCCTCGGCAAACGCCGCCACCGCGAACACGAAGAACCCCAGCGGCTGCGCCAGCGCGAACCACAGGCCCGTTTCGGCCTGGCGGCGGATGATCTCATTCAAATCGAGCGAGCCGGCGGCCAGCACCACGCCCAACACGCCGAGGCCCAGCGGCAACTCGTACGCGATGAGCTGGGCACTGCTTCGCAGCGAGCCGAGAAAGCTGTATTTGTTGTTGCTGGCCCAGCCGCCGAGGATTACGCCGTACACGGCGATGCTCCCCACCGCCAGCACGTACAGCATGCCAACGTTCAATCCCGGCGCGACGACCAGCGGTATCGGCTTGGCGTCGGGAGCGGACGAAAACGGCGGCAGCACGCTCCCTATCGGAATCACCGCGAACACCACCAGCGCCGCCACCAGAATCGAAATCGGCGCCAGCACGTAGAGCACGCGATCGACCTGGGCCGGCGTAAACGCCTCCTTGAGCAGGAACTTGACGCCGTCGGCCACCGGCTGCCCCAAACCGAACAGCCGGATGCGCGTGAGCGGGATGCCGACGCGGTTGGGGCCCAGACGATCCTGGATCCAGGCCGCCATGCGGCGCTCCAACAGCACCAGATAGGCCGCCGCCGTCAACAGGCCGACGATCAGGATGGCGATCTTCACCAGCGATTCGACTACCAAACTCGTCATTCCATCAATTCCGCCAGCCAAACATTCGTCATGTGGGTTCGGCAATTGGTCATTGGGATTTGGTCATTGGTCATTCGTTTGTCATTGGTCATTGGTCATTCGCCCGTCATTCGTGCTTCGTCATTCGTCATTCGCATTGGCGCATTAGCTCCCACCTGACGCTGCCGCGTCCGCAAGCTGGATCACTTTGAGGTCCACTCCCTCGGCGGGCACTTTGTCAGCGGCCGTGGCGAAATAGCTGATCTCGCGCGACACTTCGTCGAGCACTTCGCGGGCGCGGTACATGCCGGCCTTGCCCAGAAGCTGCCAATAAAGCTGCCCCTCGGTCATCACGCCCGCCGGCGGGCGCACTGCCCAGGCGAACGACTGCAAATGATCGTTGTAGTTGACGTACGATCCTTCCCGCTCGGCGAATGCCGCGCCGGGTAACTGATACGTCGCCCGATTCAACAAAGGCGAGGGGAACAAGTCCTGCACGACCAGCAGCTTGACCTGCGCGAACTTCGCGGCCGTCGCCTCATCGTTCCAGTCGGTCTTGTATCCGCCGGAAACCCATACGGTGCCGAACTCGCCGCCGCTCACGCGATCGAGGAACTCTTCCCACGCGACGAGCCCGTCGCCCAATCGCGCGGCGATCTTCGCCACGCCCCGTCGATTGGGGCACTTTTCGGCATGAATCGTGAAGCCGCCCGGGAACGTCTCGTCCTGGCCCTTCACCGGCACGTGGCCCAGCGCGATGACCGCCTCGGAATCGACATTCCTTGCATACGTGGCAAGCAGATACGCTTCCTCGACGGTCAGATGCGGTGAGAGCACCATGGCAAGACGTCCGGATTCCCGCAACCGCGCGTCGATCTCCGTGGGCAAGTTCTTCCACTCGACGTTCTTTGCCTTGCCCCCTTCGAGTTTCACCGGCCCGTTCAAACGCGCCGTGTCGTGAACGTGTTTGAAGCCGTACCGCCCTTCGTCACACATCCACCACTGATTCACATGCGGGTTCTCGCGCGGTTTCAGCCGGTAAATATGCTGCTGGTTCTCCTCGACGCGGATCGAGCAGCCTGTCGAGCAGCCCGCGCACACGCCGTTGTGCCCTTTAAGAAACCACACTCGTTGCTGGTAGAGAAAGTCTTTGTCTCCCAGCGCGCCGACCGGGCACAGATCGACCACGTTGCCCGAGAGCTTGTTGGCCAGTGGAAAGCCGGGCACGACGTCGATTTCCTCGTGCGAGCCGCGGTTGGCTACCATGAGTTCGCTTGTGCCGGCCACCTCGCGGCAGAATCGCACGCAGCGGCTGCACATAACGCAGCGGTCGACGAACAGCGTCACCGTGTCGCCCA
>CAYQAJ010000439.1:0-2818 GCA_964415245.1 uncultured Pirellulaceae bacterium
ATGGGCAGTGCATTGGCTCTCGCGTTTGGTGCGCGAAAGGCCCTCGGCGCACCGCCGTGGGGCCCCCAGGACGGCCTTTCTGGTGCGCGCGGCGGGTTTTTGCGCACCACGAGAGGGCAAGTGCAGAGTAGTGAATGCAGAATGAAGAATGCGGAGGGAGCGTTTGGCAGGTCAGCCGCAGACGATTCGATGTGCTCGGCTCCCCTAACTCTGCACTCTGTATTCCGTATTTCTGCGGCTACGCCCTCTCGCGGAGCGAGAGGCGACTGCTATCCCCGGCCCCTAATCCCCGATCCCCGTTTCCTCGCTGCTTTCCCCGTGGGCAGACAGCGACAATACTACGGCGGGGTCGGGAGACCCGCGCCGACCAGAGTTGACCGGCGCCCAACAGTAGTGTGCTGTACGCGATCGGCGGTGTGCCATGAACGACCAGCAACCATGCGCTGTTCGTCAGCGAATTGCAATGTCCGTCACCGAATAGCAATGTCCGTCGGGCACAGCCTGACCTACGGATGATTACGCGGCTTTGACCAGGACTTCGCCGCGGCCGCCTTCTAGAAGATCGCCGTGGTAGAGGTCGAGCTGCATCGACGAGGCATCGTCCGGTAGGGCGAAACCGCGAGAGCGCAATTGAGCGAGCAGCAGTTCCAGAACAACTGGCCGATAGCGGCACGAGCGGCGGAACGTGGGCAAGAGTGGTGGCGCTTCACCCAGCAGGCCAATCGTCCCTCGCCGCATGCCCGCCCCGGGTCGAATGCCGCACGAGCCGAAGACCAGCAGCGTACCGGCCGCCATGTTGAAGCCAGCCAGATCGGCGACGGTGCCGCCCACGGCGATCAGGCCGCGGCGCATGGTGTGGCCGATTTCGTTACCGGCGCTGCCGCCAATGAGAATGGTGCCGCCGGTCATGCCGCGGCGACTGCCGCGATACGCGGCCCCCACCAGGTGGCCTGCATTGCCGCGGACGTGCAGAAAGCCGCCGTGCATTTCGCCGCCGACCCAGTCGCCGGCGTTTCCCTCGACGACGATCTCGCCGTCGGACATCTCGCTGCCGACGTGCCGCCCGGCGTTTCCCTCGACGCGAATCGTGCCGGATGCCATCTTGGCCCCGATCCAGTGCACGCCCGACAGGTCCCCCCGCCATGTCATGCAGCCGTCGCCAGGGTCGCCCGATACACGAAAAAACTCGGCCAGCGGCGCGGCGACGTTGCCGTTAAACACTTCCAGCCGTTCGATCTGGTCCAGCGTCAAGCCGCGCACCCGCTCGGGCACGACCCCCTCGACTTCGAGGGGCACGCGCGGTGCGGCCAAAAGTTCCAAGGTAATCGCCATGCCTCGACCTTGTCGCCGATGCGGCACACCACGTCAAGCGGGGGACATCGCGGCACAACATGCGATGCATCCTATTGCCCTTTCCGACTGAAAACTGAACACTGAAAACTGAACACTTCGCCGTTATTCCTCCCAGCGCCGATTCAACTCCTCAATGAAATCCCCGAGAAACCCCATGAACGTCGGCGGCCTCATCCTCTGTGGCGGCAAGAGCAGTCGCATGGGCTATCCCAAGGCGGCGCTGCCGTTCGGGCCCGAGACGATGCTTGCCCGCGTTGTGCGGCTGTTGGGCGAAGTGGTCGATCCGCTGGTTGTCGTCGCCGCTCGGGACCAGGAACTGCCCGAACTTCCGGTCGGCGTGCGTGTGGCGCGTGACGACAATCCCGATCGTGGTCCGCTCGAAGGATTGCGCGTGGGCCTGTCGCGACTGGCCGACTCGGCCGATGCCGCGTACGCCACAAGCTGCGACGTGCCGCTGTTGGTGCCCGAGTTCGTGCGACGCATGATCGAGCTGTTGGGCGCGTGCGATGCCGCGGTGCCTGTGGAAGAGGGGCGGCACCATCCGCTGGCGGCCGTGTATCGCACGAGCGTCGTGCCGCACATCGAGCGGCTGCTGGCGGCCGATCGGCGCCGCCCCGCGTTTCTGTATGACGATGTGGCAACCCGCCGCGTTGATGTCGCCGAGCTGCGCGAAGTCG
Organism: uncultured Pirellulaceae bacterium; assembly: GCA_964415245.1. Lineage (GTDB taxonomy): Bacteria > Planctomycetota > Planctomycetia > Pirellulales > Pirellulaceae > CAYQAJ01. Next base: position 2,031 of record CAYQAJ010000439.1, read on the forward strand.
ATCCGAACCTGCACACGCTCGCCAATTTGAATCGGCCCGAGGATTACTACGCGGCGCTGCGAACCGCCGGTTTCGAGCCGCCGCCGGAGATTGTCGAGCGGTTGAATCGCGGCGGAACCGCTTAGACGCTGTTTCAAAACCGTCGGGGACTGGCTCAATTTGCGCAGTCCGCGGAGCAAATTCTGCCTGTCCCCTTCTCCGCAGACGGTTTTGAAACAGCGTCTTAGCAATGGACGACGCAGTCATGTGCAGTATTGGGCGCCTCTTACCGCTTGCGCGCGTCAATTCGTACGCGCCTTTGAACGAGGAGCGTGAGAGCCAGCCGACTTGGGGCCGAATAACCCCTGGTCGTCGCCGAGGCACGCGGTTTGCACCCCATTTTCCCCGTACCGCCGGACTGTCACGATGGCAGTCGGGCGATCTTCGGCAGGCAAAAGGGGCGCAGCGCGCATGCGGGCGCCTCATTCTTTGGCAGGCGCGGGTCGCTCCATGCGCCCAACCCCATCCCCGTGCGTATCTACAATTGTGAAGCTCGGACTGTGTGAATTGACGGAAAGGACAGCGCTCATGCGATTCGGACCACTGAGTTTTACGCGAAAAAGTACTGGCACCACCCCCATTGCGATACTGGCGATGGCGTGTCTCGCAGCAGCCCTCTTCTTCGGCACGATGGTCGGCTGCTCGTCGGACAGCGGCACGGGCGGTAAGAGCGGCGGAGCCGGCGGAAAGAAGGCGACGACGCAGACCGACGGCGACAAGGGCAGCAAAGGCAACAAGGGCGCTGATGG
>CAYQAJ010000440.1:0-1026 GCA_964415245.1 uncultured Pirellulaceae bacterium
CGGGCATTCGAACTGCACCGGCATCCGCACGTCCTGCGACTCGGTGGTCAGGTAGGCCAGCCCGAACCGCAAAGCGTCGGCGCCGAACTTGTCGATCACGTCCAAGGGGTCGACGCCGTTCCCTTTGCTCTTCGACATCGTCTCGCCGTAGCCGTCGAGGATTTTCGGGTGGATGTACACCTCGCGGAACGGCACGTCGCCCATGTTGTACAGGCCCGAGATCACCATCCGCGCCACCCACAGCGTGATAATGTCGCGGCTCGTGACCAGCGCGCTGGTGGGGTAGTAATACGCCAGCTCGGGTGTTTTCTCCGGCCAGCCGAACGTGGAGTGCGGCCAGAGGGCGCTACTGAACCAAGTGTCGAGAACGTCGTCATCGCGGCGATAACCCAGCGCGTCGAGCTGGGCTTCGAGCTCGTCGGCCTCGTCGGCAATGCACACCAGATGCGCCCCGCTCGCTGAATTATCGCCGGAGTCCGAGATGCCCGCTGATTGAAGCGCGATCTGGTCGGGATGTCCGGCGACGAGTTCGCGCACTCGCTTGCGCCGCTGTTCGCTCGCGTCGGCCGATTCCGCGGGCGCCGAGGGCTCGTGCCACACCGGAATCCGGTGCCCCCACCAGAGTTGCCGGCTGATGCACCAGTCGCGTTTCTCGCCCAGCCAGTCGAGATAGCTCTTGGCGTACCGCTCGGGAACGATGCGCACGCGGCCGTCGCGCACCGCGTCCATGGCCGACTGCGCAAGTCCCGGCCGGCCATCGTCGTGGTCGCCCATCTTCACGAACCACTGGTCGGCCAGGAACGGTTCGATGGGCGTTTTGCTGCGGTCGGAATGGGCCAGGTCGATCTCGCGATCCTCGACCGCCTCCAATAGACCACGGCTTTCCATGTCGGCCACCACGCGGCGACGCGACTCGTCGACCGTAAGCCCCGCGTAGGGACCGGCGTTTTCGTTGAGCGTGCCGTCGGGCCGCAGAATGTTGACCGCGCCAATTTCCGGGTGCCGCTGCCAAACGTCGTAGTCGTT
>CAYQAJ010000440.1:1036-2763 GCA_964415245.1 uncultured Pirellulaceae bacterium
CGTTCGGATCGTGCGCCGGCGTGATCTTCACGCAGCCGCTGCCCATCTCGGGCTTGGCCCACTCGTCGCAGATCAGCGGAATGGGCCGCTCCATCAGCGGCAGCATCAGCTTGCGTCCATCGGCCGCCATGTCGCGCAGCTTCACCAGCAGCGGCAGGTGCGTCTCGCGCCGCGCTCGCACGTCGTCGAGCTGCTTCTGAATGTCGGCCTTCTCGCGGGCCGGCGCTTTGGCCAACCGCTCGGAAAGCTCGGCTTCGCAAGAATCGAGCGCCTTGGCCGGGTCGGGATGCACCGCCACCGCCGTATCGCCCAGCATCGTCTCGGGGCGCGTGGTGGCGATGGTGAGAAACTCGGGCTCGCCCGGCTTCGGGTCGATCACGCCATAGCGAAAGTGCCAGAAGCTCCCCTGCACCACCTCGTGATACACTTCGTCGTCGCTGATGGCCGTTTGCAGAAACGTGTCCCAGTTCACCAGCCGTTTGCCGCGGCAGATCAGCCCGTCGCGGAACATGCGAAAGAACGTCTGCCGCACGGCGCGGGCGCACACGTCGTCAAGCGTGAACCGCGTCCGCTGCCAATCGCAACTGCAACCCAGCCGCTGGAGCTGCCCCAGGATGCGGGCTTCGTACTGGTCCTTCCACTGCCAAATGCGCTTCACCAGCCCCTCGCGGCCCAGGTCGTGCCGCGTGAGCTTCTCCTCTTCCTTGAGCCGTTTCTCGACGACCGCCTGCGTGGCGATGCCCGCGTGATCGGTGCCCGGCATCCACAGGGTGTTGAACCCCTGCATGCGGCGGGCGCGGATGAGAATGTCCTGCAGCGAATTGTTCAGCGCGTGCCCGAGGTGGAGCGCCCCGGTCACGTTGGGCGGCGGAATGACGATCGAATACGGCGTTTTCGCCGCATCGGGCTCGCTGTGGAATAGCCCACGCTGCTGCCAGAAGGCGTACAGGCGCTCTTGGGCGGCCGCGTGATCGAAACGATTGGGGAACTGGTCGGGGGAAAATGTCATGGGAGGGGAGTCCGTCGAACTATCGATGCACCGAGGGTCGATGCTTCAATCCATTTTTCGCGCCTCGGTGCGAATCCTAAATGACCAATGACCAAGTCCAAATGACCAATAATCCCGCTGGCGCGGGTAAGCACCAATTCACAAATCCCAATGACCAATTGCCGGCAAGTCAGTTTGCACGTTGGTCTGGGTTGGTCATTTGGATTTGGTCCTTGGTCATTTGTGAGCGGTTAAAGCACAGCACCGTGTCGGGCAGTCGCTGGCAGCTTCGATTCCTCTGCACGCGCAGGCCGTTCGTCCTTGTGCAATTTGTACTCCACGGCGTCGACGAGCGCCAGCCAGCTTGCCTGGATAATGTTCTCGCTCACGCCCACCGTGCCCCAGGTGTCGTGTTTGTCGGTGCTTTCGATCATCACGCGAATTCGCGCCGCCGTGCCCGCCTCGGAGTTCACGACCCGCACCTTATAGTCGACAAGCCGCATCTCGCGGAGGTTCGGGTAGAAGCCGTTAAGCGCCTTGCGCAGGGCCGCGTCGAGGGCGTTCACAGGGCCGTCCCCCTCGGCCACTTCGTGCCGCGGCACGCCCCCCACCTCGATCTTCACCGTGGCCTCGGTCACGGGATCGTCCTCGCCTTCGACCCCCACTTCCACGTGATGCTTCACCAGGCGAAAGTGCGGCGTCATCGTGCCGGCGCACCGCATTACCAACAGGTCGAACG
>CAYQAJ010000441.1:0-2756 GCA_964415245.1 uncultured Pirellulaceae bacterium
CGCGAGCTGCCGGAGGGCCCTGTCCCCCCTCCGACAAGAGGCTATTCTACGCAAGCAGAGCGAATCTTGTCACTCTGCGCGGAAAAAAAGGGGAAGAAATCCCCAATCCGGGCGAAGGGCCCCGCACAAGATAGTCGCCGCCTTGATGCGGTGCCAGACTCACCCGGGAGGCACTCCCGGTATAGCCGCCACATTCATGCGGCACTCGGGCTGCAGGGGATCGCGCCAAAGCGAAGGCCCGGTGAACGAATTCGCCGGGGCTTCGTTTCCCGCCCGCCCCGGCTACTCCACACGTAGTACTACCGCCGATTAAAGAACTTGCTGAGCATGTCAGCCGCCGCGTCGCGCGAGTCCTTGGCCGAATACCGCGGAGGCTTGGGCAGCTTGCCCGGCTCTTTCTTGCCGGTAAGGTCGTCGGATTGCGACCCGTCCGCGTCAGCCTGGGCCTCCTTCGTGCCGGCCTGGTCATTCTCCGTAGTCGTTTCCAGCGTGATCCGGTCGGTTTCATCGAGCTTGAACTGTCGCGTGTCGGGTTCCACCAGGCGGCGCGACGTCTCAATGCCATCCGCTTCTTCGAGCCAGGTTGTGACCTTGTCGTCGATTCCGGGGGGTTGTTTCTCGCCCGAGCTGCCCTCGACCGCCGCAGCCGCCGACTGCGCGGGGGCGGTAACTTGCTGATCGATGAGAATCTCGAATTCGAGGTCGCCCACCTTGAGGCGGTCGGTATCGCGGAGCGGGTAATCGGCTTCGATGCGTTGGCCGTTGACCAGCACGCCGTTGCGGCTCTGAAGATCGCGTACGTACACGCCGTCTTCGCGAAGCAACAAGGCACAGTGCTTCCGGCTGACGGTGTCGCTACGGGGCCGCAAGTGACAGCCCTCCCCACGACCGATCACAAACACCGGTGAAATGATCTTGATTTCACGTCCCGCCGCTCGCCCCTCTGCCACCCTGAGAATGACTTGCATGATTGACCTGCTTTCCCCACGGATCAGAAATGATTCCCAACGCCTCCGGGTTGGTTTCCCCCCAACAAAAAACAAGTGCGCACACGTTGAGCGCCGCGGAACCACAATAGTAGCGATCGGCTGACGTTGCCGATGAGATCCCAACGGCGCGCGGATTACCACCAAAGGGACGATACTCGACGTAACAGCCGAAACGAAGCGACAAAGAATAGAATGTATGAATTCGCTTCGGCCGCCGACACCGTCGATCGAAATCGAGCAGTCCACCTTGCATGGCCGCTGACAGGAGACTTGCACGCGCTCGCCAAAGCGCCGGCGAGTTCCTGCACGCCGCCACACTCTAGCACGCAACTATGGGAGCACAATACCACAAACCCACAACGGCGTCAAAAATTTCTACCCCCTCCCGGTCGGGGGGGTGGGAAGCACCGTCGGCGAGGAACTCGGCCCGAGACGGCGACTGCGGCTCGGTCGAAACCAGTTCTCGTGACAAGCGTCTCCGGGCTCGTTTCCCCTACTTGTTTTATTGTATCGGACAGCGGCGGCGGGTCCAATCACCGCATCCCGCACGGTCGCGTCCCAGAGCGGCCGTAACTGCCGGATTGCCGGCTGATTCTTACCAGCAACAGGCCCAAGCGGCGCCGCCAAGACAGTCGTCTCCTATCGTTGCTACCCATCCCTTCGCTACGTCTTATCGATCGCGCGAGGGCACGTCTTATCGGCACGTTGTATCGGCGGGACGATTCATCGGCGGGCGGTCCATTCGGCGGTGCCGAACCGGCCATGCTGGATCTCGGTCGCCATGCTTGTCTCAGAAGGAGACAACCCCCCGCGTTCGACACGCACCTGTAAGGCGCGCCCCAGGCGGGTCGACCAAGCGTCGATCAGCTCGTCTGGGTCGATCGTTCGCGGTTCCAGGTCACTCAGTCCCAGAAGCTCGGGTGCGCACGCCGAAGCATGAATCAGCACGCTCCCATGCTGCAAGACCGATCCCCGGTGCCGTCGCTGGGCGCTGCCGGCAACCTTGTGTTGGCCGACCAACAGATCGCCTTCGGTGCGCCGGAGAAAGCACAAAAACGGCTCGTTCGTCGACTCTCTCGCTGACAGCGCCGTGTTGACCCGGGCCGGCAAACCCCATTCGACGAGCAGCTCCGCCAGCGTGCCGTGAAAGGTACGGTACAGTCGCCGAAGCTCGTCCGAGAAGCGGTCGGCCATGGGAGCGGTGAAACTGTAGGTAAGCTCGCGGTCGTGGACAATTGCGCCACCCCCGGTCGTGCGGCGCACGATGGCGCAGTCGATGCTGGCCGGGTGATCCCCGCGGCTTTCGTGCCGCTGGAAGTAGCCCAGTGACACCGTCGGCACCGACCAGCCGTAGAACCGCAGCGTAGCGCGCCGGGAAATCGCAGCCGACTCCAGCAGCGCCTCGTCGACCGCCATGTTCCACGCCCCTGGACCGGGGGGGTGAATAATCAGTCGGATCGAGTCCACTTCAGTACCGCGTGCCGAGCCGCTCGAACTTCGTCGGCCCGGCTGACGTGCGTGGTATGCGGGGCGTCGTGGAGCAGTTCGGGCGCCTCGTCGACAATCCGCGAAAGGGCGTCGGCAAACGCATCGAGCGTTTCCTTGCCCTCAGTTTCGGTCGGTTCGATCATCATCGCCTCGCGCACCGTGAGCGGAAAGTAAACGGTGGGGGCGTGAAAGCCGTAGTCCAGCAGCCGCTTGGCGATGTCCATCGCCGTGATGCCGCGGTCTTTCTTCAGCCGCTCGGCCGACGCCACGAACTCGTGC
>CAYQAJ010000442.1:0-2741 GCA_964415245.1 uncultured Pirellulaceae bacterium
GCCCCGACGCCGCACGATCTTGCACTTGTCGCAAATCCGCTTGACGCTGGCGCGCACTTTCATAGCTGCCCCCCCGGAACGCGGCTCTGCCTGGCCGGGCAAAGCGACTAAGTATAGGCGGCGTGCGGCAATTCGATCAAGGGGCCTTGGGCGGTCTGCTAACAGAAGCGCCAAGTGCGAAAGTGACGGGAATTCCCAGATAGACGCCCACGCCGGCGGGTCGGAGGCACCCGACCTCCAGCTTTCAGTCCCCAACCCCCAGTCCCCAATCCGTCTGGTGCCCGGCGGGGTCGTCGCTGCCGGAGCCTACTCCGGCGGTTTGTCGCCGGGGACGACTTTCACCGTCACCGTGACCGAGTTGCTCTCGATTCGGCTACCGGGGTCGTCGGCGTTCATCAAGGCGCTGGCCATCAGTCGAATATCCTTCAGCTCGCCTTCCTTGGTGCCAAAGGGGAATCGCACCGGAAGAACGAATTCACTTTGGTTGCTGGGCACTTCGACCCGCGGCGATTCGTAACCCTCGGGCAGTCCGGCGAGAGCCACGACGAAGGGCTCGTTGAAACCCTCGGACCGCACGATCTTGCCGGTGAACTGGCCCGTCTCGCCTTCGCCCGCCTTGCCTTCGACGAACTTGTCCGACTCCAGCTCCAGCACCATGACTGTCCGCGTATTGTGATAGTGGACCGGCGTCACGGCGGTGGCGAGCACCGTGTTCTTGTCGGCCGAAAGCAGGTCGGCGGCCACGGCCAGCCCCCACGACGTACGGGGCAAATCGGCCGGCACGGCGATCTGCAACTGCGCATCGCTTGCATCAGCCGCCAGCTCCGTTTCGCCCACCAGCCGCAGGGCGCGGTCCGGGTCGTCGACCTCTTTGTCGGCGTTGTTCTCCTTGATCGTCTTTTTGGGCATTACCTGCGTCGTGAGCAGCCGCAGCCGCACGGGGCCGGTCAACTCGCCGATGCGCGCGACTTGCACGGGCATTCGCGTCGTGCCCCCGAGAGTAAGCAGCGTTTGCGGATCGGCGTCTCCCCAGGCGACGGTTAGCGCCGGTGGCTCGGTGATGGCCAGGCCGAATTCGTCGCGGAGCCACGGCTGTTGCCGCGAATAACCGCTTTCGGCGACGCGAGCCGTTCGCACGAGCGGCACGTCGCCCTCGACCGAGCTGGCGACAATCGTAACCAGTGCGTGCCGCGGCGCTCCCGGCGGCGCCGTAAACGTGAGCAGCCCGCGCGTCGCGCCGGCGGGAATTTCTTGGCCGTTTACGATTACGCCATCGGGGACGCCCGGCACATCGAGCCGAATCGGCCCGTTGTAGCCCTTGCGATCGATGACCAGCGGCACGGCCTGCGTCGCGCCGGCCGGCACGTTGATGACGTCGGATTCGGCCGTGATGTCGAAGTCGACCGCCTCGATCACGGCGATGTGGTAGATGAAGTCGCGCCCCCCGCTGCCGCGGAAGTCGCGCACGGCGACCACCAGGCCCGTGGCGTCGGCCGGCACGTCAAACTCGACGCCGGGGTCGAACAGCCCGGGCCGATCGTCGCCGGAAGCAAGGTGCCGGCCCATGTTGTCATGCACGGTGAGGACGGCATCAAGCGGTGAGCCGAGCCGCCGTGCCAGCACCTCGATTCGCATTTTGCGTCCTCCCGTGACGGACATGGCGTAGCGGTCTTCCTCGCCGCGCGCGGCGATCCGCCCGCTCACGCCGACCGGAGCCGCGGGAACCTGCTGTGCGTCGGAGGGTTGGGCACGCTCGCCTTCGACCGCTTCGGCTTGCCGGTTCAGGACCAACCACGGCCGCGCCCCGGTAAATAGAGCGACTTGGGGCGCTGGTGCGGCGCGATCGCCCGGGATCGCGGCGGGATCCATCACTACCGCGACACGAGTCGTATCGGGCACGTTGGTCGATGCCAACTCAAGCTGAGTGGCAGGCTCATCCGGCGAGTCGGGCCCTGCCGGAGAATCAGGCCCTGGCGCGGAAGGCAACTGCGGCGTCACGCCCACCGGATACACGAGGTCGGCGTAGTAGAGCGCGCCGATCTTGAGGCGGAAGAACCCCGGCGCCCCCGCGCGGTAGAGCACGTCGTGCAGCTCGACCTCGTACTGTCCGTCGGCGGGCAACTCGACCTGACAGCGGGGATCGCCGCCGATCGACCGCAGCGACGGGCTCCAGGCAATCTGCGCCCCGCGCGAATCGTAGAGCCGCACGATGGGCTTGAAGTTGGCTCCCAGCCGACGGGCTTCGACGTCGAGCACGACGCGCTGCCCCTTAGTTCCTTGGAAGCGGGTCCGCAAGATGTTGCCCCCGGCGAGCGAACCGTGCAAGGCGACCGGAAGCTGCGCGATTTGATCGGCAAACGGTTGCTGAGGCAATGCGTCGATGCCCACGGGTATTCCGCTGGAGATGCCCTTGCCGCTGGCTATGCGAAGCAGGTAGATGCCCGGCTCGACCGCGGTGTCGAGTGTCACGGCGATCTGCACGCGATTGGGAGTCGCGCCCTCCTGCACAGCCTGCTGCACGCCCGAGGTGCCGATCACAAGTTGGGGGTCGGGGAGCAGGTCGGCCCCGTCGATCGTCACGGTGGTGGTGCCGCCGATCTGGAGCCCCCGCAACGAGATGTTGTCGATGCGCGGGGCGGCGTGAGCGGTCGGTGGAGCACTTCCCCAAGCGCCGACCAGCGCAACGACCAGGACGGGAACCCATTTCGACAGAAGAAGGCGATTCGCGTAGCGGTCGAAGA
>CAYQAJ010000443.1:0-2720 GCA_964415245.1 uncultured Pirellulaceae bacterium
CGGCGCCGGTCGACGCGAGAAGTGGCCGTCCCGAGTTCGTCATCCAGGAAAGTCAGTGGGATGGACGCATCATCCCCGACGAGATGCACGGCTGCGACTATTGCCTGTACGTCACCGAAGCCCAGGCCAAATCAGTGCTGAAATAGCGGGGCCGCTACAACGCGTCACGCTGTGCTCTTCGCTCTTCGCGGCCGCACCGACGACTTTCGGCGACATTCTCTTTGCCCCGTCCGGCATTGGCGGATAACACCACAGGACCGGGCCGGCGCGGAACCAGACGGCCAGGCTCGCTGCATCTGCGCCGGTCGCCGCATGGGCTGTCGCCGCACGCGCGTCAGTCGATCGATTCGAGCATGTAGTCGTCGATCTCGACCGATACGCCCGCCTGCAGAAAGTGCACCGCGACTAACAGCCGGACGGAGCCGCGCCGCGCCAGCACGGTGCCTTCCATACCCATCATCGCTCCGGCCTTGATCCGCACTTGACGCCCCGCCGTCAACCGTCGCTCGACAGTCAACGGCGCATCGGCTTCGATCAACTGCTGCACCTGCCGCAGGTCCTGCCAAAGCTGCGCCTCGTCGGGCACGGGCAGGATGCAGGAAACGCGGTTGGTGGTCAGCGACTGAACGCGCTCCTCCTCCGTGCCGTGCAAGAACACGTAACCGGAGAACAGCGGCACAAACGAATGGACCCGGCGGCCGCGAATCAGATGATCGCGCGGCACCAAGGGCAAGTAGAAGGGAATCTCGCGACGCAGCAAGTTCCGGGCGAGCGACTTTTCCTGGCGGGCCTTCGTGAATACGGCCCACCACTTTCGTTGTGACGTTGGATCCGGTCCGTCGACCAGGAGCGAATTAGGATAATGACTGACTTCTCGTTCCAGAATGGGCATTTCGTTTCCCTTTGCTGCGTGGCGGCCCGTCGGGTGCACGCTCGGTGCATCGGCAGAAGGCCAGTCAGGTTCGCGTCGGCAATACGTTTATGAATGAACTAGCCGACTCGCCCGTCACATCGTTCCGTCATCCGGCCGACTTGTTTGCCTCCTTTAGCAGCCGTCGCCGGGCGAGGGCTGCGGTCGGTCGCCCCTATCGGGAGTGAAAAGTGCCGGTCCGTCCACGCTAATAACGCACAAGGACGGCGATCGTGCCCACCTTTCTCGAAAAACTTGCCAAACTGTCCGTAAGGGCCGCCTCATTGCGGCCCCCACAAAACGGAGCCTACTATGGTATCCTCGGTCCCCCGAAGTGTCAAAATCCCCGCCTCCTGCTATATAAGCAGAGTAATAAGGTCAATGCGGGGCGTCCTTTAGGTTGGCTGGCCTCTCAAGGACCGAACCCATTGGGCCGCGAAAACCCTGTTGCCCGAGCCGGATTCTCCCCTATCCACCAGTACGAAAGCCCGCCCCATGCCAGATTCGCTCGCTCTTGCCGACGCCATTCGCTCCCAGACCGCCAAGGTCGGAATTGTGGGGCTCGGTTACGTCGGCCTGCCGCTGGCCCGCACGTTTATCGAAGCGGGCTTCACCGCCATGGGCTTCGACGTGGATGCCGAGAAAATTCGGCGGCTCTTGGCGGGCGAAAGCTACATCGCGCATATTCCGTCCCCGTGGATCGCTTCCTGCGTGGCGGCCGGGACGTTTATTCCGACGTCCGACATGGCGCGGCTGGCCGAGGCCGACGCGATTCTGATCTGCGTGCCCACGCCCCTCTCGGAGAGCCGCGATCCGGATTTGTCGTACGTCGAATCGACGGCCCGCCAGGTGGCGGCCGCTTTACGTCCCGGTCAGCTCGTCGTGTTGGAAAGCACCACCTATCCGGGCACGACGCGCGACGTGGTGCTGCCGATTCTGAGTGCCGGCGGGCTCGTTGCGGGCAAGGATTACTTTCTGGCGTACAGCCCCGAGCGGGAAGACCCGGGCAACGCCGACTTCTCGACGACGCGGATCCCCAAGGTCGTCGGCGGCATCGACTCGCAGTCGCTGGAGTTAGCGGTTGCCCTGTACAGCCAGGCCGTGGTCCAGGTCGTACCGGTCGCCAGCCCCGAAATTGCCGAAGCCTGCAAGATTCTGGAAAACACCTACCGCGCCGTGAACATCGCGCTGGTCAACGAACTGAAAGTGCTCTTGGATCGCATGAACGTCGACGTGTGGGAAGTGATCCGCGCCGCGGCCACCAAGCCGTTTGGCTTTCAAGCGTTCTATCCTGGACCGGGGCTGGGGGGACACTGTATTCCGATCGATCCGTTCTACCTGAGCTGGGTGGCTCGCAAGTTGGAAATGCCCACGCGGTTCATTGAGCTGGCGGGCGAGATCAACGCCAGCATGCCTCACTACGTAGTGGCCAAAGTCGTCGACGCCCTCAACGAAGCGGGCAAACCGGTGCGCGGCTCCAAGATCGCGATGCTGGGGGTGGCCTACAAGAAAGACGTCGACGACCCTCGCGAAAGCCCCTCGTTCAAGCTGATGGAGCTGCTGCTGGCCCGCGGCGCCAAGCTCACCTACAACGACCCGCACATTCCGACGCTCCCCTCGATGCGGCACTATGATTTGCCACCGATGAAGAGCCAGGAGTTGACGGCCCAGTACCTGGCCGCCCAAGACTGCGTGCTCATCGCCACCGATCACACGGCCTACGACTGGAGTTTCATCGCCAAGAACGCCCGACTGCTCGTCGACACCCGCAACGCCACCCGCGGCGTGAAAGAGCACCGCGAGCGGATTC
>CAYQAJ010000444.1:0-2713 GCA_964415245.1 uncultured Pirellulaceae bacterium
TACACCACCGCGAATGCTCATACAGCTCGTCGGTCTGAGGCGGAGCCTCGCTAGGTATTCAGCAATCCGGAGCGAGGCGAACCTGGGCACGGCGACCTCAGGCAGGCCCGCGAGGACGACGCGCCCGCCCTCGCGATTCTCATCGGTTCGGGGTTGGCGAGTCGACGGTCGTGATCAGGACCGTTCGGCGAGCGCGGCTAGGTTTGCCTTGATGCGGTCGACGGCGTCCTTGGTCGCTTGGTGGTTCGTGAAGTGCAGTCCCTTCGGTGTCGCCAGGAACACCTCGGCCGCCCGTCTCGATGCGTCGAGGCCGTAGCCGGTGTCGAGCCACATGGCGTTGCCGTGCGCGTCCAGGGCTACCAACGGATTGGGTCGGGTGAAGAACACTGGCGACGCGTACGTGCGGAGGCGGTTGATCGTGCCGTCGCCAAAGTGGACGTGCTGCATCGCCCGCAGGATGTCGTCGCCGTAGGAGATGTCGAGGACGATCGAGCCGGAGTCGCTCTCTTCATCGTACGCGATCGCCGGCACGCTGACGCCGGAGATGATGGCGAACCACCACGCGTTGTTGTACTCGACGAAGAACCGCAGCGGCATCCGATCCTCGTCGGACAGCGTGGTCTGGAGATACCCGTCGTCGAGATTGAACAGGTAGAGCTCGAAGTGCTTTGCTTGGTACATCGCCCGGAAGCGCACGAGGAGCTCACGACGGGTGGCGGCCAGGGACATGAAGCCTCACTCTCTTCGCTCGGACGTCGATGGGCGGCAGCAGCTTGGATGGTCTACATCAGCGTGCATCCGGTGTCCGACCCGCCGGCACCGAAGATTAGCCGACATTGGCAATACTTGCGTTGTCAATCTCGGCCTATGCTGCCCGAGTCGCCAGGTGGGCGCTTACTCCAGAGGGAAGGCACCGCAAGATGGCTGTCACGTACCAACACTTTCTCCTGGTTGGCCTTCTCGTCGCCCTGCCCGGCCTGGCATACGCCGAGAACGCCGGTCCGCCACCAGTGCCGCGCTTCGAGCCCGCTCCGTGCCCGAAACTGCCGGGGGCCGACGAACTGGCCAAAGCGAGTTGCGGCTACCTCGTCGTACCGGAAAATCGCAACCGGCCGTCCGGTCACACAATTCGGCTCATGGTCGCGAAGTATCCTGCGCGCTCCCCGGAGAAGTGGGCCGATCCCATTGTCTATCTGGCCGGCGGGCCGGGCGACATCGCCCCCCTGGAGGTCAACGGACTCATCGCTGCTGATTTCATCCGCGACCGGGACATCGTGGTCATGAGCCAGCGCGGCACCATGTTCTCGGAACCCGCGCTTACCTGCGCGGCTATCGACAACTTCAACAGAGAGCTTCTCGGACTCCGCTTTTATTCCGAGGCAACCGAGCGCGCCCATTTGGCGGCAACGAAAGTTTGCCACCAGGAGCTCGCCGCCACCGGTGCCGACCTTAGCGCCTACAATTCGACCGAAAGTGCCGCTGATTTCGCCGACCTCCGCAAGGTGCTCGGCTTTGCCGCGTGGAATGTCTACGGGACTTCCTATGGCTCCTACCTCGCTCAGACGCTCATGCGCGACCACCCCGAAGGCATCCGCAGTGTCGTCCTCGATTCGGTCTTACCGACGACCTACACCATTCCCGAAAACTGGCAGAACACGCGCGCCGCCTTCGACAACCTCTTTCAGGCCTGCGCGACGGAAACGGCCTGCAACGCCGCCCATCCTCATCTCGAAGAAACCTTCACCGGACTGGTCAACAAACTCGAGGCCGAGCCGCTGACGACAACCGTTAAGGACCCGACCATCGGCGAAGACCTCAAGGTGCTACTCGACGGCGGCGCACTGGTCGACTGGCTGCGCAACCAGAACTATGACGTGCTCTTGCTCCGCGCCGCGCCAGATCGGATCGATGGGCTGGCCGCCGGCCGCCCCGATGCCATCGAGGCGATCGCCAAGGATCGGGCAAGCCGTGCCCGGCAACCTGGTCCGGATGTCCCTGCCCTCGGCTACGGGCTGTCCTATGGCGTCACCTGTCGCGAAGACTACCCCTTCGCGACGCCGGAGGATCTCGCTACGGCCGGCCGGCTAGCATTTCCGGACTACCCGGCTTCGATAAAACGCGAGGGCGTCGGCGGATGGGCGTATATCAACCAAGACTGCCGCGAGGTCTGGAAGGTCCCCGCCGCGGCAGTCACAATGCGCCAGCCCGTCACGAGCAGCATCCCGACGCTCCTCATTTCAGGCAGCTTCGACACCCTGACTTCCCTCGCTGGGGCCAAGGTCGCGGCGGCACGTCTTGCCAATGCGACTATCATTAGCATTCCCGGCATCGGCCATTTTGTCTCCCCCGCGTCTCCTTGCGCCCAAACAGTCGTCGTATCGTTCTTCGCCGATCCGGGCGCCCCCAACACATCCTGCGTCGGCGCATTGAGGCCGCCCAGCTTCACCTCAAGGGCCTCGCCGTGAGCCGTTGCGCCACGCGGCCGGCGCGCCTAAGGGCGAACTCTCATTTGATGGCAACGACAGAGGGCAATTATCAACCGGGTATTGCATTGCGCCGCACGTAGATCAATACAGACGCGCGGTATCCAACGCCGGGAGCGCAAGCCGTCATGTACGCTTACTTAGTAAGAAATTTGCTGCGGGCGGGAACGTCCGTAAATGGCACTCTTCGCCAATTCGCTGCGCTGCAACGGCGCGTCCGCAGCTGAGGG
>CAYQAJ010000445.1:0-2708 GCA_964415245.1 uncultured Pirellulaceae bacterium
TGGCGTCTCTCTCGACCTGCGTTGTTGCCGGTCTCCCGACCGAGCCACTGCGTTGTGGCCGGTCTCTCGACCGAGCCACACCGGCCGACCGAAGGTCTCAGCCATGGAGACCTACGGTCGCGGCACCGGCGGGGTCGGGAGACACGCGCCGAACATGTCCGAGCTCGCGGGAGTTCAGCTAACGCCAAGGTCCCGCTCGGCAAGCGGGACCTACCTGGATGCGAAGGAACGTTCGTCGTGACTCGTGACAAGCTGGTTATCGTGCTGCTGATCGCCGTGGCCGTCGGACTTTCGGTAATCGGCTGGTGGTATCGCTACCAGCAGGGGCGCCGTTCGCTGGCGCTATGGGGCGGACCCTCGGCACAGGTCATTCGCAATGCGCCCTCGGCCGAGCTATGGATGCTCGAACCGGCAACCGAGGACGGCGTTGGCGACTTCGATCAGATCAGCGACGATTCGCCTCGTGAAGAAGCAACCACGCAGCGTCAGACCCTGCTCATCGACGGCCGGCGGATGCGTGTCGTCGAGCGGATCAAGCTGGTGCCGGGTGACGAACTGACCGACGTACAGAAAGGTCTGGTGCAAGATCGGAGCTTCGATTGGGACCGGCCGCGCGGCGAATGCGCGCCCGAGTGGCCGTACGCGCTGCGGTTCGTCGGCGCCGGCGAGGAAGTCGTGATTGCTTTGGATTTCACGTGCCAGCGCGTGCGGCTCGTGGCGCCCAGCGACGAGGATGAAACGGATCGCGAGGTATCGATCGCGCCGATCGCCGCGGGACTCGAGAAGATCGTCGACGAGTGGATCGAGAAACTCGGTACGGCGCGGGAGAGCGCGAAACCGCAAGCGGAAGGCGAGTAAGTTTTCGGTTTTCAGTACCCGCCTTCCAACCACTCTCTCCGACTGAAAACTGAACACTGAAAACTGAAAACCTTCCTCGTTCTCACACCACGTTGCCCTGCCGAACGGCGTCGAATGTCACGGCTTCCCCCCCGGCATCTTGTAGAAAATCGGCAAATAGCCGGTCAATACTCCCACAACCAGGCCGACGCCGTGCGCCACGTTGGCGATGGGCCCCATGAATCCGGTCAGACAGAGGAAGAACCACACGATAAAGAGCACGGTTTGCATGCGCGAGACGTGCATGCCGGCCGTGGAATCGAACGTCGACTTCATCCACACGTAACCGAACAGACCGTACACAACCCCCGACATGCCGCCAAAGACGGTGTAGGGACCCGTGGCAAACGCCTGCAATACGTTTGAGGCAAAGGCGACCACCAGCACGAACGCCAGGAACCGCAGCGAGCCGCGGCGATCCTCGATCTGCGCGCCGAGGTAGTAGAGCCAGTACAGATTGAACACCAGGTGCATCATGCCGAAGTGAATCAGCATCGGCGTCACCGTCCGCCACACCTGACCGCGCAAGACGTCGCGATGCACGGCAAGCCACGGGGGCAGTGCATCCAATGTCTCGCCTCCCGTTTCCGGCTCTCGACTCTCGACTCTCGACTCTTGACTCTCCTCCCCGCCATCACCCTCCGCGTCGCCGCCGCGTTCTGACTCCCCATCCGGCTTGCCGTTTTGCGATTCCCCCGACTCGCGTTCGAATGACCGCTCCGTCAACAACCCCGCACGCTCCCGCGCCGCGAAAACGTCGTCGTACGTGAGAAACCGCATCGCCGCGCTGTCCGGCCGATTCCCGAACCCCGTCAGCATGCCCACGCCCACGCAGGCCGCGATGAGCACGAACACCATCGGGGCTTTGCGCCGGATTCCGGCGCTCCACTTGCCCCGCATCTCGATGATGTTTTTGCGGGCCAGCTCGCGCTTGCGCACCGCTTCGCGCTGGATGGCGTCGGCTTCGCGCTGGGCGCCGGCGTAGCGGCGGTCGTCGGGGGCGCGGCGAAACTGCTCGAATTCCTCACGAGCCTTGTCGAGGTGATTCTCGTCGCGGACCCAGATCGCGATGCCTTCCCGTTCGGCTTCGGAGTGGGCGGCGATGCCCTGGGTGACGAGATACGCGGTGAAGCGTCGTGCGTCGGCCTCTTTCGACAGCGATCCAACCTGTCGCATGATGTGTTTCCCAGCCGACGTATCAACCTAAAGCGGCAGCACAGCGATTTGCGTTTTCCCGCGCCGCCACCTTGCTATTGTTGTCCGATGCCCAGGGCCTTCAGCTCACCCGCTTCCAACAGCGATTGCGCCCGTTCGACCTCTTCATAGTACTGGCGCCGCTCGAGCTTGGAGGCGGCCGCCTCGTCGACGATCACGATCACCTCGCGATGAAGCTGCAATGCCGACGCAGTCACCTGTGCCGTGACTGGCCCCTCGATCGCGTCGTGGATGGCCTGGGCCTTTGCCGCGCCCAGCGCGATGAGCAGGCAGCGGCGCGATTCGAGAATCGTGCCCACCCCCATCGTCACGGCCAGCCGCGGCACTTTCTCCTCGCCGCCGAAGCTGGGGGCGTTGTCGCGCACGGTTTCGGGCGCCAGCGTCTTGAGCCGCGTGCGGCTTCCCAGCGACGAGCCGGGCTCGTTGAACGCGATGTGCCCGTCGCGGCCGATGCCCAATACTTGCAAATCGATTCCCCCGGCGTCGACGATCCGCTGCTCGTAGTGAAGGCAATACGATTCAAAGTCGAGCGCGCGGCCGTCGGGCACGTGGGTCCGTTCGGGCGGAATGTTCAAGTGGTCGAACAGGTGCTTCTG
>CAYQAJ010000446.1:0-2692 GCA_964415245.1 uncultured Pirellulaceae bacterium
CTCCGCAGACTCCGCAAAACGAGCCAGTCCCCGACGGTTTTTGGATAGGCTCTTACTTGAAAACTATCGCGAAATGGCGAAGGGGCGAATAACGAAGCTCGGTTCACGGCGGGCGAAGAATGGACGTTCATGGACGAAATAGACGATATGGACGCTGATCGCAACCGACAACCGACAACCGACAACCAACAACTAACAAATCACCGTGTCGCCGCGTCAGGAGAATGCAAGCAAACACAATGGGCTGCTACACCTTCCCGCGGGACTCCTTTTCATCCAGCCCCGATATCCCCTGCCGCCGCGACAACTCCGCTTCGACCTCGTCGAGCGTCACCTCGCGGTAGCCCAACAGCACCAGCACGTGGTAGATCAAGTCGGCCGCTTCGTGCACGAGATGGGTCCGCGCCTCGGGCGACGACTCGCGCGCGGCTTCGATCAACTCGGCCGCTTCCTCCGTCACCTTGGCGCCGATCTGATCGACGCCCCCCTGGAACAACGTGGTCGTATACGAGCGCGCGGGCGGGTTGCGTTTTCGATCCTCGATGATCGCCATCAGGCTGTGCAGGATCGACTTCGGCTCGCTCATCGCACCCGCACCTCCCTCGAGTGACTCAGACCCCGTGCCGCCCACCAAGGTTCGGCTAGAATGAGTTATGCCAGAGACACGTGTATTCTGGTAGGCCGCCCGCAAATTCCCGGCATTTGACGGGGTGTTTTGAGGCTTCGCGTTGCGATTGGTTCCGTCGCGGACGCGTCGGGTTTTGATTTGTATACGCTTTGAGATTCGACCCATGCGGCCAGCCGACGAACCACAAACCGCGCGGCGGCAATTCGATCCGATCATCGACTGCTGGTATCTGACCGGCCCGACGGCCAGCGGGAAGACCAGCGTGGCTTTGGAGCTGGCACGCCAGCTCGACGCCGAGATCGTCTCGCTCGACTCGATGGCCGTGTATCGCGGCATGGATGTCGGAACCGCCAAGCCGACGCCCCAGCAGCGCGCCACAGTTCCGCACCACTTGATCGACGTGGCCGACCCGGTCGAAGAGTTCAACGTGTGGCGGTACGCGGATGCGGCGGCCAAGGTGGTCGCGGAGATTCGCGATCGCGGGCGCGACGTGCTGTTCGTCGGCGGCACGCCGCTGTATCTGAAGGCGATGCTTCGAGGTTTGCTCGCCGGCCCCGGCGCCGACTGGGAGTTCCGCCGGCAGGTGGCCGACGAAGTCAAACAGGTCGGCACCGCGGCGCTCTTCGACCGCGTGAGGCAGGTCGACCCGCTGTCGGCGGCGCGGCTCGATCCGGCCGACACGCGGCGGCTGATTCGCGCGCTCGAAGTGTACAAGCTCACCGGGCTGCCGATCAGCCATTTGCAATCGCAGTTCGATGACGGTCGGCCGGCGAGCGAGTGCCGCGTATTCGTGCTCGACTGGCCGCGTCCGGTGCTGCACAAGCGAATCGAGAATCGCGTCGACACGATGTTCGCGCAGGGGTTGATGGCCGAAGTCGAAGGGCTGCTCGCCCGGCATGGTCGATTGGGCCGCACGGCGTCGCAGGCGGTCGGCTATCGCGAAGTGGTCGAGCACCTGCAACACGGCGTGCCGCTCGACGCGACGATCGAGCACGTCAAAACGCGCACCCGGCGATTCGCGCGGCGACAGGCGACGTGGTTCCGCAGCCTGAGCGAATGTCGCAGCATTGCGTGCGACGCCGACGTCACACCCGCCCGATTGGCGAGGCAGATTGTTGCAGCCGCATCGGGCGCGGCGTGAAACGGCTATGGCGCGGTGTGCCGATTCGGCCCAAGTCAGGTCGCAACCCGTGTTTCCGGCCGTTTCAATGAACCTTTGCGCCGCCGCACGGTCGATCTAGAATACGCCGTTTCCCATCGCGCGGATGACCGATGACGGAGTTGAAAAGGGGGACTGTCCCTCTACGATCACGAGATTCGCCACGCGAAGACGGCTTGGTCGCAAAGGGACTGTCCCCCTTTTCAACGGGTTGCCAGGAGAAACGCCTTGTTGCGCTCCCATACCTGCGGCGAATTGCGTGCCGAGCACGTCGGCCAGGAAGTAACCATCTGTGGCTGGGTCGACACCACGCGCGACCACGGCGGGATGGTGTTCCTCGACCTGCGCGACCGCTACGGCAAAACGCAGGTCGTGGCGGCTCCCGAAAGCGGCGAGGAGTGCATCAAACTGGCCCGGCGCATTCGCGGCGAGGACGTGGTGCTCGTCGTCGGCCGCGTCGCGCATCGTATCGAAGGCACCGTGAATACCAAGCTCGCCACGGGCCAGATCGAGCTACGCGCCATCCGAATCGAAATCCTCAACAAGTGCCAGACGCCGCCCTTCACGCCGACCCAGCTCGAGCTGCCTGCCGAGGACCTGCGGCTGAAGTACCGCTACCTCGACCTGCGCCGCCCCGCAATGCAGCAAACGCTCGTGCTGCGGAGCCGCATCATCAAAACGATGCGCGACTACTTCGAGGAGCACGGCTTTATCGACGTCGAAACGCCCGTGCTCGGTCGCAGCACGCCCGAGGGTGCCCGCGACTACCTCGTGCCCAGCCGCCTGCACGCGGGCGAATTTTACGCGCTGCCGCAGTCGCCGCAGCTCTACAAGCAGATCCTGATGGTCGCCGGCTACGACCGCTACGTGCAGGTGGCCCGCTGCTTTCGCGACGAAGACCTGCG
>CAYQAJ010000447.1:0-2686 GCA_964415245.1 uncultured Pirellulaceae bacterium
TCGCCACTTGACTAGGTGCCGAAGGAAGATTCCCGCCCCCCAGCGCCGCCAGTTGGCTGCCATCGGCGGCGCTATGCACCTTGATCGTCTTGTCGGCCCCCGCGCTGGCGATACGCTGCCCATCGGCGCTGGCCCAAACATCGCTAACGGCCGCGCCATGATTGATGCTGCGAACTTGCGAACCATCGGCAGCGTTCCACAGCCGCACCGTGCCATCGGCCGAGCCGGATATCACCACGCCTCCCCTCGTGCACAGTGCCGTTACAGCGCCGCCGTGACCCGTGAGGACACGCATCGGCTCCTCTGGCTTCTCGGTGGTCACCGGCCACTGCCGGATCGCGCCGTCGGCTGCTCCGCAAAATACCGACGCACCATCGGCGGCAAACGCGACGGCGGTCACCGGCCCCTCGGCCTGTTCGATCATGCCCAGCGGCGCACCGTCGGCCACGTTCCACACGCGCAGCGTCTTGTCGGCCCCGCCGCTGGCCACGCGCGAACCGTCGCCGCTGAACGCCACCGCCGCCGGCGCGCCCGTGTGCCCCTGCAGCACGTGTCCGGGCTGCCCGCTTTGCACGTCCCACAATCGCACCGTGTTGTCGGCCGAAGTGGTGGCGCACTTCTCCCCCTTGGCGTCGACGGCCACGGCCAGGACCCCCTGCGAGTGACCCGTAAGGTTGCGCGGACCTTCGACGACACGCCACTGCCGGACGAGCCCGTCTTCGTGTACCGTGGCTACCCCCTGCCCGGTCGGCGCCAGCGAAACGGAACGAACCGGCCCATCGGCGGCGAACGAGAACCGCGGCGCCCCATCGGCCGTGCTCCACCCGCGCACGATCCCCTGCCCGTCGCCGGCCACAAGCGCCGATCCGTCCGGCGCGAGCGCAACGCCGCGTGCGCCCCCTTCCAGACCGTCCCATTGCCGCAGCAGTTGCCCCGTTGCGGCGTCGTACAGGCGGGCAATCGTGTCGGCGCTCCCGGCGGCGGCGAATCGGCCGTCGGCCGAGACGGTCGCCGACTGCACTTCCGCCCCCGCACCCGTGAGCACGCGCGGCGCCACAAGCCCCAGCCGCCACCAGCGAATCATGCCGTCGGCGCCCGACGTAACGAGCCGATCGCCCGGGGGATTCCAGGCCAGTCCCGTAACCGCGCCGGTATGCGCGAGCACCGTGCCCTGTGGCGCGCCGTCGGCGACGTTCCACAGGTGCAGCGCTCCCTCGGCATCGCCGCTGGCAAGCTGCTGGTTGTCGCGGCGGAAGGCGACGCTGCTAATTGCCGCGTTGTGGCCGCTCAGTGCCCGCAGAGCGGCGCCGTCGGCCGCGTTCCACAGCCGCACGGTCTTGTCGGCCGAGCCCGTGGCCCATATCGTCGAATCGCCGCTTCGCGCCGCCGCCGTAACGGGCAGGCCGTGACCGGCAAGCACCCGCTCGGCGACGGGCAGCCGCCAGATCCGCACGGTGCCGTCCGCGCCGGCTGAGGCAACTTGCCCCGCCTGCGGACTCAGCGCAACGTCCGCCACCGCGCCCGTGTGACCGCGCACGCTCAGTCGATCGGCGCCGTCGGCCACGTTCCAGAATCGGATCGTGCCGGTGGCGCCGCCCGCAGCCACGAGCGACGCGTCGGAGCTCAGTGCCACGCTGCCCACCGCTTCGCCGCGATTATCGAGAGCGCGCTGCACCTGCCCCGTGGTGCCGTTGAACAAACGCACGTTGTTGTCGGCGCTGCCCGTGGCGACGAGGCGGCCGTCGTCCGACACCGCGACGGCCGAAACTTCGGCACCAGCACCGGCAAGCATTCGCGGTGCCACCAGCGGCAACCGCCACTGTTTCACGGTTCCGTCGGCGCCGGCGGTGAACAGTTGCTCGTTGCCGTTGAACCACGCGGCGCGCAAGGCTCCGCTATGGGCGCCGATCACGCCCTGGGCCGATCCATCGCCGCTGTTCCACAGTCGCACCACGCCCGACTCGTCGCCGCTGGCCAACAAGGCCGAGTCGGCGCGGAATGCCACGCTGGTCGCGCCCGCCAGGTGCCCGTCGAGCTGGCGAACCGCTCCACCGGTGGCGTTCCAAAGGCGCACACTTTTGTCGGCCGACGCCGTAGCGAACATCTGGCCGTTCGGGCTGGCCGCAGCATCAGCTACCGCTCCCGTGTGTCCCGGCATGGGAACCGGCGCCACCGGAAACTGCCAGATGCGAATGCTGCCGTCGGCACCGGCCGAAGCGATCCGCTGGTTGTCGGGAAAGAAGGCCAGCGATTCGACCGACCCCGCGTGACCCAGCAGGAAGTGCCGGTCGGTCGCGTCCCCCTGATTCCAGAAGCGAATCATCCCCTCCTTGTTGCCGCTGGCCACGAGCGCCGTGTTGGTACTGATCGCCAACGACGTCACCGGCCCGGTATGCCCGACCAGCGCGCGAAGAATCTGCCCGTTGGCCACGTCGGCCAGGTCAATCAACTGGTCGGCGCTGCCGATCGCCGCCAGCCGCCCGTCGGGTGACGTCGCCAAAGCTGTCACCTCGGCATTGCGCTGCGCGAGCACGCAGGGCGGAGTGACCGGCAATTGCCAGAACTTCAGCGCGCCGTCTTCGCCGGCCGAGATGAGCAATTGGTTGTTGGGATGGTACGCCAGCCCGCTGACCGCCCCTACGTGCGCTCTCAACACGGCCTGGGGCTTGTCGTCGTTGGGCTGCCA
>CAYQAJ010000448.1:0-2654 GCA_964415245.1 uncultured Pirellulaceae bacterium
TCGGCCAACAGCTCCTCGGCCAGTCGGCGGTCCTCTTCGTCCGTGGCACCCCGCGGTCGCGTACCGGCCAGCGGGCGCACCGTCACCACCCCGTCGACCACGCGGCACATGATCTCCGGCGAGCTGCCCACGAGCGTGGTTTCGGGAGAGCGCAAAAAGAACATGAAAGGGCTGGGATTGATGACACGGAGCGTTCGGTAGATTTCGAAGGGATCGCAGTCGATGTCGATTTCGAGCCGCTGGCTGATGACGACCTGAAACACGTCCCCCGCCTCGATGTACTCGACGCACTTTTTGACCGCGGCCTCGAACTGATCCTGGCGGAAGTTCGAGCGGTAGGCGACGTTTTCCTCCCGCGCGGTTTCCATATCGACCGGCGGCAAATCGCCCCGCGGCGATGAGAGCTTCTTCACGAGGCCATCGACCCGAGCCGCAGCGTCGTCGTACGCTGCGCGGGGGTCGGGCAACCGGTCGAGCCGCGCCATGGCGATGACGTACATCGTCTTGCTGACGTTGTCGAACACCACCATGTGGTCGTAGAAGGCGAACGACAGGTCGGGCAGGTTGCGGTCGTCGGGCGGAGCATCGGGCAGATTCTCGACGTAGCGCACCACGTCGTACGCTACGTAGCCCACCGCCCCGGCAGTAAACGGCGGAAACTGCGGCAAGTGAGCCGCCTTCGTCGCTAGCAGCCGCTCGCGCAGCTCGCCGAGCGGATCGTCGCAGCGAAACGTCTTCGCGCCGTCTTGCGCGGTGACGGTGACATCGTTGCGCAGCGCGCTGAACTGTTGGAATGGCCCGCATGCCAGAAAGCTGTACCGGCCGACCTTCTCTCCCCCGATGACGCTTTCGAACAGGCACGCCGGGCCGCCGTCGTCGATGCGGTGGAACGCCGACACCGGCGTGAGCGTGTCGCTCATCAGGCGACGGTACACCGGCACGAACTGGCAGCCCTTTGCCGCCCGGCAAAACGCGTCAAAATCGGGAAGATGTGCCATAGGTAGCAAACACGCTCCGCGCGAAGGGGTCCGTTATTCGTAGTCAGTCGTCCGTGGTGGGTTGTCCCGTGCGTGGACGGTATTCGAGCGTCCCCCGTTTCCGGCTCTCGGCTCGCGACTCTGGATCCTCAACTCTCGTGCACATTCTCGGCTCCCGCGCGCCGATTGGCAACGCACGCCGACGTTCATTCGACAACGCTCCCAGACACACCGATTCGGCCAGGGGATCGCCGTTTTCTGTCCCAAGCGATGTGTTTGGTTGGTTACGCTGAAGCACGACCTAATCCAACTTTGCCGTTCGATCGCACCGCAACGACGTGAGTGCTTCCCCTCTACCCGGACGCCTACCCTCGCCAATCTTGACACGCGCAACGCCGCTGCTAGAATCCAAATGGTTACTTACCCTTTGGTATGTAACGATTTGCAATCATCCATCGCAGGCGGTTGGGCTTCGTCGTCGCGCACTTGGCCTTTCGCTGCTCGCCACCCGCCTGCGAAGCTCCGATCTACGTCCATGAAGTGCCAGCATTGCGAAAAGCCGGCCACGATTCACATTACCGAGCTGACCGGTCCGGAGCCGCAAGAGCACCACTTGTGCGCCGAACACGCGCAGCAATACCTGGCGCCGCCGGAGGAAACCGCACAGCCATCCTCTCCGCTGGCCGGCGCGCTGGCACAGCAATTGAAGCTGGGGCAGACCGCGGCCGAGCTGGCCCGGCTCGATCAGCAGTCGTGCCCGGTGTGCGGCATTACCTTCTATGAGTTTCGCCAGCAGGGACGACTCGGCTGCCCGCATGATTACACTTGCTTTGAGAAAGAGCTCGAACCCTTGCTGGTCAACATTCACGGCGACACCACGCACAAGGGCAAAACACCCCGCCACGGCGCCGAAGGCGCCAGCCACAAGACGCAATTGATTGGGCTGCGGCGTGAGATGCGGCAAGCCGTCGAACAGGAAGATTACGAGCGAGCCTCGGCGCTGCGGGACCAGATTCGCACCATCGATAAGGAAGGCGCGGCGTGAAACTCGAAGAACTCGCGGCGCGGTGTGGCGAGTGGCTCAAGGGCTCCGGCCCGGAATCGGATATTGTCATCAGTAGCCGCATCCGGCTGGCACGCAACCTCGCCGACTTTCCCTTCGTTCGCCGCTGCAGCGACGCCGATCGGCAAACGGTGGAAAAGGCCCTGCGCGAGCGCATCCTGCAACTCTCCGAGCTGAACGGACTCTCGTATGTCGACGTAAACGACCTCGAGACGGTCGACCGGCAGTTTCTCGTCGAACGCCAGCTCATCAGCCGCGAGCACGCCGAGTCGATGGGAGCCCGCGGAGTGGCCATCGACGCGCAGGAACAGTTCAGCCTCATGATCAACGAGGAGGACCACCTGCGGATTCAGGTGATGCACAGCGGGCTCGATCTGGCGTCGGCCTGGCAGCGGATCAACGGCATCGACGACCTGATCGGCCAGGCGGTCACTTACGCCTTTCACGAGCGGTTGGGGTATCTCACCGCATGCCCCACCAACGTCGGCACCGGCATGCGCGTCAGCGTCATGCTCCATCTTCCGGCGCTGGTCATTACCCGTCAGATCGACAAAGTCTTTCGCAGCCTGCAAAAGATCAGCCTGGCCGTGCGCGGCCTGTACGGCGAAGGCTCG
>CAYQAJ010000449.1:0-2545 GCA_964415245.1 uncultured Pirellulaceae bacterium
ACCGCTACTACGCCAAAATGAAAACCCCCGTCGACCCCGACCCCGAAGTCGACCAGAAGAACTTGAACGCGGCGTACGCAGCCCCCGACAAGCTCGAAAATAAAAAGCTCTTCCCCGGCACCAGCCTCGAAATCCAGCGCCCCACGTTCGCCGACGTTGCCGGCTTCGTAATCTGCCTGGCCATCTGCTTCGGCATCGTCTACCTCGCCGTCCTCGTCGCCTCCCTCGGCAGCGGCGGCGCGGGGCCGTGACGGCGAGCGCGTTCTCAGGCACAATGAGTGCATCGGGACGCGATTCTGTGCAAACCTGATTCCCAGCCGGCCCCGCAATGACCAATGCCTAATGACCTAATGACTAAAGAATACCTAATGCCTGAATGACTAAGGTTTGACCCACACGTCGTTCGGTAAGACAACGCTCCGCCCGGGCTTGCAACAATACGCATTGGTCATTCACGGAGTCGGCACACTGCACGTTGCGGCCTCGTCCCTTAGTCATTAGTAATTAGTAATTCTTTAGTAATTATTCATTAGACATTAGTCATTCACCGACGGACCCCCCCATGCCCACGCCACGCGCTCCATCGACCGCCCGTCTCGCTCCTCCGACAACTGATTTCGTTCCCCCTCCCTACGATGGCCCGCCGCGCGATGAAGTCCTCGCCCTGCGCCGCCAATATCTATCGCCCGGGCTCGTCACCTACTACAAGGACCCGCTGCTCATCGCCCACGGGCACATGCAGTACGTGTGGGATGAAACCGGCAAGCAGTATCTCGACGCTTTCGCCGGCGTGGCCACGATTTCAGTCGGGCATTGCCACCCCCGCGTCGTCGAGCAAGTCCGCGAGCAGGTCGGTCGATTGCAGCACACCACCACGCTCTACGTTCACCCGGCCATCGGCCAGCTCGGCGAAAAACTCGCCCACAAAATGCCCGAGGGGAGCGGCCTCGCCTCGACCTACTTCACCAACTCCGGCAGCGAGGCCAACGAGGCGGCCGTGCTCATGGCGCGGGAGTACACCGGCCACACCGACGTGATCAGCCTCCGCAACTCGTACCACGGCGGAACGCAGGGGGCCATGTCGCTGGTGGCGGTGGGCACGTGGAAGTTCCCCACCAACCCCACCCTCGGCGTCAAGCACGCCACGCCCGGCTACTGCTACCGCTGCCCGTTCGGACTCACCTACCCAAGCTGCGACGTGAAGTGCGCCCGCGACGTCGAAGATCTGATTCGCCACGAAACGGCGGGTCAGGTGGCGTGCTTCATCGGCGAGCCGATCCAGGGCGTGGGGGGCGTGGTGACGCCGCCGCCCGAGTATTTTTCGATTGTGTACGAAATCGTCCGCCGCCACGGCGGCCTGTGCATCGCCGACGAAGTACAAACCGGCCTGGGCCGAACCGGCCAAAAATTCTGGGGCTTCGAGAACTGGGGCGTGGTGCCCGACCTGGTCACGATGGCCAAGGGCCTGGCCAACGGCGCCCCAATCGGCGCCTGCGTCACGCGGCCCGAAGTGGCATCAGTCATGCAGCGCCGCGTTCACTTCAACACGTTCGGCGGCAATCCGCTGAGCATGACCCAGGGCCTGGCCACGCTCGAAGTGATCGAAGCCGAAGGCCTACAAGAAAACGCCCGCACCGTCGGCGGCTACCTGCGCGAAAAGCTGCTGGACCTCGCCGACCGCCACCCGATCATCGGCGAAGTCCGCGGCCTGGGCCTGATGCTCGGCATCGAACTCGTCCGCAACCGCGACTCCCGCGAGCCGGCCACGACCGAAACCCTCGAAGTCCTCGAACAAGCCCGCGACCGTGGGTTACTCCTAGGAAAGGGCGGCCTCGCCGGCAATGTGATCCGCATCAAACCGCCAATGTGCATCACCCGCGCGGATGCCGACTTCATCGCCGACTGCCTGGACGAGGTGCTGCCGCTGGCGAGTCACCCGTGACTTGCCCCGCTGTTCTCGTGCAATAGCAAGAGCGACCCCGCTCCTGATGCCTACAACCGCTCTAAGGCGAAGCAGTTGGCTAGCCCGCCGACGGAGAACGCTTACGTTTCCGGATCGCAGCCTGCCTACCCTGGCGCACGATTCTTGCCTATTTGCCGCGCGTTTGTTTGAGCGACCCGTTCGGTCGAGGTGACTCACCACTACGACGATCAAGGAAGTCTTGCTTGTTGCCGATCTTTCCGGGCGGCATCCACCACACGAAATCATCTGCCGAACAATACAACTGGTGAGCGTTTGTTGCAGTGGCTGTGTTCAGTTTCGCAACGTCAATCTGCGTCGCCGACCGTTCGCCAACATCGCACTCGAGCATCGACACAATAGCCATTCGTCGGCTCAACGGAACCGTAACCAATGTGCTCGCCGTACAAAACCCAGGCGAGTACGGACCGGCAATTTGCCTAGTCCATGTCGGAACGACGGGACAATCCGAACAGATGAAATCGGGTGCCGATTCGTCGGCGATCCACAGACGCCAGCACCGACGTTGCAATTGCGGGGCGAGTTCGTGAGCCATTTCAATCATTTGCCCTAGGAACGAGCTCT
>CAYQAJ010000450.1:0-2518 GCA_964415245.1 uncultured Pirellulaceae bacterium
AACACAGCGTGCAGCCCAGGCTGTAAACGTCGCTGCGGCGATCGGCGGTGTGCGTATCCACTGCCTGCTCGGGCGCCATGTACTCGAATGTGCCCATGGCGCGTCCGGAAGTGGTGAGCGTAGCGTGCGGGTCGTCCTGTTCGTCGGACTCGGCGAAGCGAGCCAGCCCCATGTCGAGCACTTTCACGCCGCTGGCGCTCTTGAGCAGATTGCCCGGCTTGAGATCGCGGTGAATCACTCCGGCCGCGTGCGCGTAGGCAAGACCCCGGGGGGCCTGCAGGATGCACTCCAAGGCATCGGCGACGGAAAGCGGGCCGTACTGCAACACCAGCGATCGCAGGTCGAGCCCTTCGACATACTGCATGACGAGAAAGTGCACGCCGCCAGCCTCGTCGGCGTCGTAGGCCGCCACGATGTTGGGGTGCTCGAGCCGGGCGGCAGCCTCCACTTCGCGCTGAAAGCGCAGGATGGCACTGTGGGACTTCATCAGCTTGGGCGCCACGACCTTGAGCGCTACCGTGCGCTTCATGCGGCGATGTTGCGCCTTGTATACGTCACCCATGCCGCCCGAGCCGATGCGATCCAACAGCACGTAGTTACCCAGCACGAGGCCTCGGGTCTGACCTTGCAAGAGAGCGCTGGCCTGAAAGCGGGTGAGCTTGCCCGCATCGATGAGCAGGCGGCCCAGAGCGGCCCCTTCCCGAGGCTGCTGATCCGGCGGAATCTCGGCCAGAACAGCGCGCACGTCGTCGGCCGACATCAGGCCGGCGGCCGCAATGCGTCGGGCCATTTCGTCCGCGGTAATCGTCATCCGGAATCGTCGTTGGTGATGGGTTGCGTCGAGTGCGGCGCCGCACGAGATTCGCCACCATCTTAGGCCCGCATTCCCGAGAGTCCAAGTCGAGCGCCCGAGGCACACCTTCGGCGCTCGCGGATTCCCGAGGCGTCGATGGAAACCGCGCTTCGAGCGGGTCAAAAAAAATGCCGCGACCACCCCGTGGTGATCGCGGCAACGGTGCAACTCGGTGTGTCGCATTTCTTGCGGACCGCCCAAGCAGTGGGCGAGTCCTACGAAATCGTCCACCCCTCGCGGTACTCTTTCCTGACGATCTTGTCGAGATTGTCCGCGCCCGTCGCGGTTTGCGTCTGGGCGTCCCAATCGACCTTCTTGCCATCGGCCCACACTGCCAGGTTGCCCAGCAGCACGGTCTCCGTCAGCGGGCTGGCGTAGTCGGGGAAGTTCGACATGGCCGGCTCGCCTCCCTTGATCGCGCGGACCCACTCCTCGAAGTGGCCCGGCGAGCGGACGAACTCGACCTCGGGCTTCTCGACGCCGCCCAACATCTGCAGCCCCTGCTCGGCGTAGTCGCCGGGGGCGTACAGCGAGCCCTTCTCGCCGACAACCAAGGCGCCGCTGCCTTCCATCTGCGCTCCCTGCAAAAGCTTGGCGTCGGGTCGCTTGCCGCCATCGTACCAGACAAACTGCAGTGCCCCGCGCATGCTGGTCGAGGGAAACTCGTACGTGATGATCGACCACTTGGGATACGTTTCGCGGTTATGGCCCGACGTCTCGGCCTGTACGGAAACGGGGTCGCGCAGCTCGAGTGCCATATAGGGCATGTTGAGCGTGTGACAGGCCATGTCGCCCAATGCGCCGGTGCCGAATTCCCACCAGCCGCGCCACTTGAACGGATGATAGGCCGGAGAATAGGGCCGCATCCTTGCCGGACCGATCCACTCGTTCCAGTGCACAGTCTCAGGCACGTCGGGCGTATCGGTGGGGCGGCCCAAACCTTGCGGCCATATCGGCCGGTTGGTCCACACGTGTACCTGCGTTACCGGTCCCAGCGCACCGGACTGAATCACGGCCGCTGCCTCGCGGAGCGAGCTTTCGGCCGTTCCCTGATTGCCCATTTGGGTGGCCAGCTTGTTTTCGCGTGCGACCTGGCCCATCAGGCGGGCTTCCTCAAGCGAGTGCGTCATCGGCTTCTGGGTGAAGCAGTGCTTGCCCATCCGCATGGCGCGAAGCGATGCCGGCGCGTGATGGTGGTCCGGCGTGCTGACGGTTACCGCGTCGATGCTCTTGCCCATGTCGTCGAGCATCTTGCGGTAGTCGTTGAACTTTTTGGCCTTGGGGTAGCGGGCCGCGGCGCGACCCAGGTTCTCCTCGTCGATGTCGCAGATGGCGACCAGGTTGCCGCTACGGTTTGCGTCGGCCGAGTCGCTTTCGCCTTTGCCGCCGACGCCGATGCTGGCAAAGTTGACGGTTTCGAGGGCCGACTTTCCGGCTGCGATGCCGACGCCGCCGGCGACCCAATAGCCGACGCCGGCAACGGCCGTCGTTTTGAGGAAGTCGCGACGACTTGTTCCCTTGCTCATACCACGGACTCCTTAAACTATGGGGGCGGGAGTGTACCTGGGGGACCTGGGAGCGGTCGGACGACCCGGCGGTCTGGCGCTCTTATTGCCTGGGCACTTCAGAACCGCCGCCGATCCGCGCGCGGTCGGAGGCTATTCA
>CAYQAJ010000451.1:0-2510 GCA_964415245.1 uncultured Pirellulaceae bacterium
TCGCGGCCGTTCTTGCCGAACAGGATCGAGGCGTAGGCCAGGATGCGGTCGTGCTGCTTGCCGCCGAGCAGGCGGTGGATCGGCTCGCCGTAGTGCTTGCCCTTGATGTCCCACAGGGCCATGTCGATGGCGGCCATGGCGGTGATCATCACCGAGCGGCGGCCGCAGTACAGCGTGCGGCGGTACATCTTCTGCCACAGGCGTTCGGTTTCGAGCGGGTTCTCGCCGAGCAGCAAGTCACGCAGGCCCGTGGCCACGTTGTGGCTGAACGGAGCGTCGATGGCGGCCTTGACCATCTCGGGCGACGAGTCAGCCTCGCCGATCCCCTCGATGCCCGCATCGGTGCGGACGCGGACCACGATCGAATCCTGGCTGCTGGCGGTCTTCGCTTCGACGTTTTCGATGCGCAGCACCTGGCAAATGATTTGCGTGATTTTCATGCGAAGTGTGTTCTCCCGATGTTACTTCCCGCGTGGTGCTGGCGGAGCGCGAAACCGCAAGCGTGGAACCTGCGACAAACGTAGTGGATACGGTTAGCGTGGTGGGTGCTACCGTAATCGTAGTGAACTGTATGGTGCGTCCCACACCATCTCACTGTGTATTCTTTTCTCCTCCAACTCCCTGATTCACCCCCTAGCATCCACCCCGCTTGCGGTTTCGCGCTCCGCAAGCGCCTTCCCACCCCGCACAACATCAGCGCAAACTCCGCATCTAATCTCACCCCCGCCCCACGTAAACCTGCTCGTGCGGCAGCACAATCGCCTCCAGCATCTCCACGTGCGGCGGAAGCGTCGCCATCAGCAGCGCCACCTCGGCGATGTCGCGCGGCTCCATCATCGGTTCGTCGTCTTCGGGAAGGTCGCTCGCCGCGCGTCGCTCGACCCGCACGTTGCCCGGGTGCAGGCAGCAGCAAGTGATACCGTGCGGCCGGCCTTCGAGCGCCGTGACCTGCGTGAGCCCCCACAGGCCGTGCTTCGAGGCGGAGTAGGGGGCCGAGTTCGGGCGAACTCGCTGGGCCGAGATCGAGCCGACGTTGATGATCCGCCCGCCCCCTTGCCGCTTCATGATGCCAAACGCCGCCCGCGTACACAGGAACGGCCCGCGCAGGTTCGTGGCGATAACGCGGTCCCACGCTTCGATCGATAACTCGTCGATCGGCCCGCCGTCGAATGCGCCCGCGTTGTTGACCAAAATGTCGAGCCGGCCCGAAGCCTTCATCAAGTGAGCGAAGAGTGCGTCGACGTGGCTCGCGTCAGATACGTCGGCGGCATGCCACTCGGCGGTCGTGCCCGCTGTACCGAGCTCCTTGGCCAGCGCCGCCAGCGGTTCGCTTTGCCGCGACACGAGCCACAGCGCGCACCCTTCTCGCGCCAGCGCATGCGCGATCGCCCGGCCAATTCCTCGGCTCGCGCCCGTGACCAAGGCGACTTTGCCCGCGAGTTTCGACATTCGAATGATCCGTTTCGAGCAATCCACTGGCGTGCGTCCAGCGACGCGGGCCCTTAGAATAACGCCACCGTTCCCGCAAAGCGACGGGTCGCAAAACCGTCGGGGACTGGCTCACTTTGCGGAGTCCGCGGAGCAAAGTGTGCCTGTCCCCTTCTCCGAGACGGTTTTGGTAAAGGCCCCAATGGGTTCGCTCATTTCTGCGGTGCGCGTCGCGCAAACAAATCACGCTGAGGTGCGGAATGCCAGAGCAAACAAAAATCGCCGCCGTCCAAATCGACATCGCACTGGGGCGCCCCGACGACAATCTCGCCCGCATCGAGAAGCGGCTCGAAGAAGCGGCCGCGCACGGCGCTCGGCTCGTCGTCTTTCCCGAGTGCGCGCTGACCGGCTACTGCTTCGACAGCCGCGAAGAAGCGCTCCCTTATGCCCAGTCGATTCCCGGCCCAGCCACCGAACAACTCAGCCGCGCTTGCCGCCGCCTTGGCACGTACGCCGTATTCGGGCTGTTGGAACGCGACGGCGACGCGCTCTACAACGCCGCCGCGCTGGTCGGTCCCGATGGCCTCGTTGGTTCGTACCGCAAGGCACATCTGCCGTACCTGGGCGTCGACCGGTTCACCACGCCGGGCAATCGCCCGTTCGCGGTACACCAGGCGGGCGACCTGCGAGTCGGCATGCTCATTTGCTACGACTCGTCGTTTCCCGAGGCCACTCGCGTGCTGGCGCTGTTGGGGGCCGACGTGGTGGTGCTCCCCACCAACTGGCCGCCGGGGGCCGAGTGCGTGGCGGCGCACGGCGCGAACACGCGAGCCATGGAGAACCACATCTACTTCCTCACGGCCAACCGCGTGGGGCACGAGCGCGGCTTCGACTTCATCGGCCAGAGCAAAATCTGCGACTGCTCGGGCGCCGTGCTCGCATCGGCTGGCGAGCGGGAAGAGACGATCATCTACGGCGACGTGGATCCAGCGATCGCCCGCAACAAGCACATCGTCCGCGTGCCCGACAAACACCACATCGACCGCTTCGCCGACCGCCGCCCCGACCTGTACGGCCCGCTG
>CAYQAJ010000452.1:0-2502 GCA_964415245.1 uncultured Pirellulaceae bacterium
CATGAACAGCCAGATGACGTTCTTGGCGGCGGCGGGAAAGTGTGCCGGGCGGGGGGCAAGGGGATTGTCGGTCGGCACGGCGGCGGACGCGGGCGCGAGCATTCCTTCGTCTCCCAACAGCGCAGCCAGCGCGAGCAAACCCGCGCCGCCGCCGGCGCGGGCAAGCAGATCGCGGCGGGAGAAAACGGCACCGGGCGTGGTGCTCGACTGATGGCGATTCAATGCGTGCTTCATCATTTGACCGCTCATTGGGTTGAAGCCGATTTTTCAGTTTTCGGTGTTCAGTTTTCAGTCAGCCGATGATTGGTGGCGGACAACGGACGTTCGCTTTCCGGCTGGACTCTCGACTCTTGACTCTCAGCTTTTATGGCGCATAGATAAACTCGCTCAGGCACATGAGCACCTGGCACCAATCGGTGAGCGCCAAGTGCCGCGCTTCATCCTTACTCTTTCCATCCGCTGCGTACTGCCCGCTCTGCGCGTCAAGGAAGGCTAACGCGTCGCTTAGCTCCTGCTCGCTGGGCTCGCGCGATAATGCCACTTCGTAGCCCGTTCGCACCACCGCATCGAGTGATCCATCCGCCCTCTCGTCGATCCGCCGGGCGAATCCGCCAGCGTACTCGCGCACGTGCGGGTTGTTCATGAACAACAGCGCCTGCGGGGCGATCGTCGTACTGGGTCGGGCGCCGATGCTGACCAGCGGCTCGGGCGCGTCGAATATCTGCATGAAGGGAATCAGTTTGCTGCGCTTAATCATGAAGTAGATACTGCGCCGCCGGTGTCCTTCGTCGAGCGTGCCGGGGCCGTACATCGCCGTATCGAGCGAACCGCTCACCGCCAGCATCGCGTCGCGAACGATCTCCGCCTCGACCCGGCGCGGCTCGTAGCGCCACAGGTAGCGGTTCTCGGGGTCTATGGCCGCGTCGTCGTCGTACGCGCTCGATTGCATGTAGGCGGCGCTGGTCATGATCTGGCGGTGCAGCGTCTTGAGCCGCCAGCCCGATGCCATCAGCCGCGCCGCCAGGAGATCGAGCAATTCGGGATGCGTAGGCAGTTCGCCTTGCACGCCGAAGTCGTTCGGCGTGGCCACGATGCCCCGCCCCAAATGGTGCTGCCACAGCCGATTGACGATCACGCGGGCCAGAAGCTGGCCGGGGCCATATTCGGTGTCGGTGATCCAGTCGGCCAGCGAGCGGCGGCGATAGCTCGTCCGCCAGCCTTCGGGCGGTTCCTGATGCCAGTGCGCCGCCCCGTCGGGGGCGTTGGTGAGCACTTGCAAAAAGCTCTGCTGCGCCGGCTCGATCTTCTGGTCGGTGTCGCCGCGGTTCAGGTAGTACGTTTCGTTGAAGAAGTCGGCCCCTTGCGTGTGGTGCCGCATCGGCGGCAGGCCCTCGCTGACGACCATCACCTTGGTGAGCGAAGGCTTGGGCTCGGCGGCAAGATGTTCCTCGACGCGGCCGTGCAGTTCACGCCACTCGGGATCGATCGTGCGATACCAAGCAAGAAGCGCGTCCGTCTGCTCCGGGGTACGGTCATTGGCGGGGATTGCAAGTGCGGCCAGCGCCGCTTCGGGCACCGCCGCCGCGTCGAACGCCAGCGATCCCTCGGGCTGGAGCGGCTGCGGCGCCGTGGTCAGCGAGATTCGCAACCGGCCGATGTTGTGCTTATTGTTGTTATTGAATTTCAAGGTGAAGGTGAGCCGCGTGCCCCCTTCGCCGCCCGGCGTGCCTCGTGTTTCATATACCGCGGCGTGGTCGCGGCCGAACTGCGGATCGATCGCCCAGGCCGACTTCTCGTCGGAGTCGATCGTCGCCGCGATGGGTAGCCCTTGCTGCTCGAACGTGGCCTTCGGATCGGCGAGCGTGACCGGTGTCGCGTCGCCGCCCGATTGCGGAGCCGCTATCACCGAAAAATCGGAAAGCGCGATGTTGCCGTTGTCGGCCCGGCCGGGTCCACCTTTCACCATCGACGAATGCGACAGCGCCTCGAGCCGGATGCCCGTGATGCCCACGAGCGAAGTCCGCACCGCGACGGTGTAAACGTCGAAGTCGGGATTGGTGCCGCTGGCCAAGAGCGAGCCGTCGTCCAGCTTCGTGAGCGTGGCGCCACCTTGCGATTTGAACTCGACCAATTCGGGAAGCACCCACGTGGAGCCCAGTGAGGCCTGTCCGCCCGACGCTTCCCAGGCCCGAAACCGTGCGGGCAGGTCGTCGGCCTCAAACTTCTTGAGCGCCTCGACCAGCGGCCGGTGCTCGCGGTCGAAAGCTGCTTTCGCCTTGCGGTACGGTTCGGGATCGAGGTTCAGCTCGATGTCGCTCCGCACCGTGGTCGTGAACGTGGATGCGAACCGGTAATAGTCCGCCTGCGGAATAGGGTCGAACTTGTGATCGTGGCAGCGGGCGCAGCCGATGGTGAGCCCGAGCATGGCGGTGCCCGTGGTGGCGGCCATGTCGTCGATGGCGTCGTAGCGGGTGCGCTCGACCTCGTTGGCGGTGATCTGCG
>CAYQAJ010000453.1:0-2484 GCA_964415245.1 uncultured Pirellulaceae bacterium
CGGCGGAACTCGTCCCAATCGGGCGGGCGGCAATGCGCGCGGGGATGTGCGCCGCGCGGCCCGTCCTCCGGCGAAATGTATGGTCCCTCCAGGTGGATGCCCGCCACGCGGCACGCCACCTCCGGCATCGAGCGGCACGCCGCGGCGATTGTACGCATGGCGTGCGCCTGCACTTCGAACGAGTGCGTCGTGACGGTGGGGCAGTAGGCCGTGACGCCGCCGGCATCGAGCCGCTTGCCAATCGCGGCGACCTGGCTGGCGGTGAGCGCCCCGCTGGTGAAGTCGTCGCCGCCGTAACCGTTCACTTGCAGGTCGACGAAGCCCGGCGCGATCCAGGGGAGATTCTCGCCACCGCTTGCGCCGACGCTGTCCGGCGGTGCCGCTCCAATCGCCGCGATCACGCCATCGCGCACTTCGACCGCGACCGGTTCCGAAGTATCGTATCGCCGACCGATAATCTGCATGGCTGCGGCTGGCCTGTTCATGCGGGCTTCCTTTGCAGCGACATTATAACCACAGGTACCCGTGCGCGACGCGGCCGTACGCAAACTGGAAGCGGCCAGGTATCGACGACGAGAGCAGAACTTGCGATCGCGGCAGCCCACTCTGCCCTGGGAACCGGTGGAGATCGTTGCTGAACTCAACCTCCGAACTGTCTCATTGCGGTTGAAACAGTTCACACGCTAAAATGTTATCTCCCCAATGCGGCCCACGACTGACAGCAAAGAAGGCATAGATTGCCATGAACATGAATCGTTGGTGGCTTACCATCTCGACGACGGCGGCCGTTCTGCTGTTCACCATCGGCGCGTATTCCGCGTTGGAATCGGAACGTTACGTGCTGGCAGTTATGTTCTTGCTATTCGCGTTCTACGTTCCGCTGCAAACGGAGGCACTTCGTGACAAGATTCTCCGCCGCAAGTTCGGGGTGGCCAACGATGACGGGACCTCGGACCGATCCGCCGATGCACCTGCGGTGGATCGTTCCGACCGCTAGTCGGGCGAGATAGTATTCCGTTGCACACGAAGCCACGGGCCGCGTGGTTTCTGGAATCAATGTCGTTCGCCGCGGCCCGGTGAGCGGTGTGGTCGCTGGACCGCGGAAAGCGCGCTAGTGCGGCACTGGCTTTGCCGGTGTTCGCGTAGAATTGGAAATGCCGGTGTGTCCCGCCATGATGGCACGGGACGAGCAAGCGGCACGCAATGGGTGCATGGGCAAGCCTGTGGCACGCGGCGGAGAGCTTTCGGCTATCGCCCGTCACAAGAGAGCTGACGGCCGACATGCACGGCCAAGCCCGTGCCACCCGAGCACTCACGCAGCAAGCCCTAGCGCCGCGATTCGACGTAGTCGATTTGAATCGCGGTCCGTCCGTAGCTGCCGCCTGCCCACCAGTACGGACCCCAGCCATTGCCTGCCGACATGGGCGAATAGCTGGCCGTGAAGGGGGTGACCCATGCCTGCGGCCGCGAGTTCGACACGCCGAACCACTTCATGGCCGCCAGACGTGCCCGACGCTGCGATGCGCTGAATTCGGCATTGCGGCGGACCACCTGGGCCGGGTCGTCGTATCGCTGCATTTCCTGCATGTAGTACCACATCTCGGGCGTCATGGTGGGCGTCGCCGCGGAGGTGGCATTGTCGTCGCCGGCCGAGTCCTGGGCCTGGGCCGGGCTGCACATGAGGGCCGCGGCAAGGGCCAGGCAAGGAACCAGAAGTGGCAGCAGGCGTTTCATGATGAGTATCTCCTGGCGACCGAGCGTTGCGGACGATTCTTGGGCGAAGAGCAAGGCGAATGCGGAGCCGTGCAGCCGGACGGCGCCAAGCTGCGCAACCCGCCCAACGCCGACGGCGAGCCCGCTATCGTCTTCGGCCTGTGGCGCGGGCCGAGATAAGGTCGAATGGCCTGTACCGAAGAGGCGAGACGCGGTGACCCTCGCCGCAAGATAAACCTTGCGGCCTAGGCAATGCTTACCGGCCGCACGAGCACCTGGACCTACGACGCCGCTTACCAGCTTACCCGCGAAGAGCGGAGCGGGGCGAGTGGGTACGACGTGGGGTACGAGTACGATGCCGTGGGCAATCGCCTCGTGCAGAACGACGGCGGGCAACTGACCACGAGCACCTACGACGCGGCCAATCAGCTCGCCACCCTAGCGGCGCTGGCCGGCGTCACCTCGTACCAGTACGACGCCGACGGCAACCCGCAAAACCATCGGGGACTGGCTCATTTTGCGGAGTCTGCGGAGCAAAATGTGCCTGTCCCCTTCTCCGAGATGGTTTTTGCAAAGAAACGCCCGGCACGCTCACCTTGTACGACTGGGACGAGGACAACCGCCTCATCACGGCCCAGCCGCCGGCGGGCGACGTCGACTTTCAGTACAACGCCCTGGGCCAGCGGGTCGAGAAAGAGGTGCCGTCGTCGGGCGAAACGCGCAAATTCATCTACGACATCAAAACCGTCGGGGACTGGCTCAATTTGCCGA
>CAYQAJ010000454.1:0-2438 GCA_964415245.1 uncultured Pirellulaceae bacterium
CAGCCTCATCGCGAAGGGGGTCGACGTGCTCGTGGTCGATAGCGCCCACGGCCACTCGGCCAACGTGATCGAGACCGTCAAACAGATCAAAGGCCGTTGGGATATTCAGGTTGTGGCCGGGAACGTGGCCACCCGGGAGGGATGCAAAGACTTAATCAACGCCGGCGCCGACGCGGTAAAAGTGGGAATCGGGCCCGGTTCAATCTGCACCACGCGGGTGATTTCTGGCGTGGGAGTTCCGCAGATTACCGCGATTCACGAGGCCGCCAAGGCTGCCGAGGGCACGGAGGTACCCATCATTGCCGACGGTGGCATCCGCTTCTCGGGCGACATTACCAAGGCCCTGGCGGCGGGGGCCCGTGCGGTGATGATCGGTGGGTTGTTCGCCGGGCTGGCCGAGAGCCCCGGTGCAACCATCCTGTACCAGGGACGCACGTTCAAGGTATATCGCGGGATGGGTTCGCTGGGGGCGATGGTTAAGGGATCGAGTGAACGGTACCGACAACCGGGCATCGAGCCGACAAGCGGAAAGCTGGTTCCCGAGGGTGTGGAAGGTCGTGTGCCGTTCAAAGGGCCGCTGAGTGAGTTTGTATATCAGCTTGTGGGGGGCCTTCGAGCCGGAATGGGGTATTGCGGCGCGCGGACGATCGCCGAGCTACGCTCCGGCGCACAGTTCATCAAGGTGTCGCCGGCCAGCGTACGAGAGAGCCATCCACATGATGTCGCCATCACGCAGGAAGCTCCCAATTACAGCCCGGAGTACACAACGGGCGGGGAGAACGACTGATTCCCCGGCTCGCGCTGCGCACCGCGCGATTGCGACATACCGCGCGATTGCGACCTTCACCGATCCCTTCTCTGTTTCGTCCTCGACACGTCCAGCGTCTCTCGGCTTACGGATCTGCTGCGCCGCGTTGGCGGCGGCTGCGATGGTGGTAACCGCGGCAGGTTATATGTGGCCTGCCGCTGCGGGAGCACAAGAGCCGACTCCCGCGCTGTTCGAGTCATCGGGAGAGGCGCGGCCCATCGGGGCGAATCCGCCGTCGATCGCATCGCCCAATTCGCCATCGTCGCAGCCGTCGACGAAGTGGGTTTCGCGCGAGGGGGTGTCGCGGAACACGAGAGGTACGTCGGGTGAAACCGCCGCGCGTGCGGACAACGTCAAAAATGTCAGTGCCGGCGGAACAGCGCGATTGAATTGGCGCACGCGTGCCGCGGCGCTGACCGGGCAAGCCCGAACGGCATCGCAATCAGTGACCGCGTCGCAATCAGCGAGGGCAACGCAACCAGCGAGCTCGCTGCAAGCCCGGAGCGAGCGTCAGGTTCAATTCCTGGCGCCGGCCACCGGCATGCCCACTCCGGCCGCTTTGCTATCGACCAGCGACGGGGAAGACCCCAAGGTCGGCCTGCATCCCGTCGTCACGACGGCCGCAGTCAGCCCGTTCGACGACCCTTTTGGCGATAAGTCATCGGCACAATCGTTGCCAAGTCGAACGATCGCCCAACCCATTCCCGGAAGCGACGGCTCGACCCCGCCCGGCCAACTCGCACCGGAGGCGGTGGAAGACGTGCAACCGGCGCCCGGCGGCACGTACGACGAACTTC
This sequence comes from uncultured Pirellulaceae bacterium, assembly GCA_964415245.1. Lineage (GTDB taxonomy): Bacteria > Planctomycetota > Planctomycetia > Pirellulales > Pirellulaceae > CAYQAJ01. Next base: position 1,606 of record CAYQAJ010000454.1, read on the forward strand.
CGCCGCCATCGGGTCAGCCCAGCGGGTCGATTTACAACCAGCGGCAGTGCGACCAGGAAGACGAGCGCTGCCGCGCTTTGCGCACCGCGATCCGCGACAATCCCCTTACTAGAATCTCGCTCGACATCACGCCCACCTACCGTCTCAGCGACGAGGCTCGGATGCCGCGCGAGTGGCGGAGTTGCGGCGGCGCTGCGATTGCCACGGGCAGCCTGGCGGACCTGCGCAACGGTCGCGTGGTGATACGGATGGCCGACGGCCGCGAAGTGCAAGTTCCCCTGGCGCAGCTCAGCAACGACGACCTGTGCTTTGTGGCCGCCTGGTATGCTCTCCCGAGCGAGTGCCGCGTGGGCGAGAATTGCGTGGCCGTGCAGGGCAATTTCGCCCGCACGTGGACGCCCCTCACGTTCACGTGGAAGGCCTCGGCGCTATGCCACAAGCCGCTGTACTTCGAGCAGGAGTCGCTAGAACGGTACGGGCACACGACCGGCCCGGTGTCGGAGCCGTTCGTCGCCGGAGCGCATTTCTTCGTGAACATTGCGGCCCTGCCGTACTGGATGGGCATCAACCCGCCGAACGAATGTCAATACGCGCTGGGGCATTACCGGCCGGGAAGCTGCGCTCCCTGGCTTGTGGATCCCATTCCGCTGAGCACGCGGGGAGCGCTGTATGAGGCCGGGGCTGTAACCGGCGCGATGCTCCTATTTCCGTAAACCTGCGCCTTTTGACCGATATTGCCACGTCGGGAGCGATTGGCGCCAAGAGCGGTGGGGCGGCGATAGCGCCCCGCCGCTCTTATTTTTTCCCCGTTTGGTATCATGGAGCGCGGCGGC
>CAYQAJ010000455.1:0-2361 GCA_964415245.1 uncultured Pirellulaceae bacterium
CTGCCCACCGCCTCGGTCATCAGCGCGAACCCGCCGCCGCTGGTGGCGCACATGGCCCGGGCACCGGTGTGCGCCGCGCCGATGGCCATGTTGGCCACGCCGATCTCGTCCTCGACCTGGCGGACCATGATGCCCAACTCGCGCGCGTTTTTGGCCATCCAGTGCAGCACGCCGGTGGAGGGGCTCATGGGATAGGCGCAGTAGAACTTGACGCCTGCCGCCGCTCCTCCCATCGCGAGCGCATCGTTCCCGGTCCACACGGCCAGGGGTGTGGCCCCCTTGGGCACGGGCTCGTCGAGCGGCTTGAAGTTGGCCTCGGCGTAATCATGGCCCGCCTTGGCCGCATTTACGTTGTTGTCGACAAGCTCCTGCCCCTTGCGCTGGAACTGCAGCGTCAGCGCCTTTTGCAGGTCTTCGAAGCCCAGCTTAAAGAGCGACATGATCACGCCCAGGGCGACCGTGTTCTGGATCACCTTGTCGCGATTCTTATTGGTCAGGTCGTTGACGGGCATGCCGCACAACTGGACGCCATCCTGTATATCGCCGGGTTTGATACTGTCGCTGTTGTAAATGACCCGCGTTCCCGGCCCCATCAGCCCCAGATGCCGGTTCATCGTGTCCTGGTTGAGGCATAGGAGCAGGTCCAACTTATCGCCGTGGTTGTGGACCGGCTGATCGCTTACCCGCACCGTGAGAAAGATGTGCCCGCCGCGAATGATCGATTGGTAGGCGTTATAAGCGTTGAGGTGCAGTCCACGACGCACAAACGCGCGAGCCAGGATATTGCCAGGGGTGGCGATACCTTGGCCTGCGGCGCCTCCGATCGCCAGGGTGAAATCGAAACGTTTCGAACTCATGAACAAGCTCCAAGGGGAACGGGGCGATTGCGGTCGCTGGCGTCGCCTCAGCCGCCGACCGCGTCGGGCACGTCGCCGATCAGGGCGGACGGTCCACCCGGCGGCACTGGACGCCGCGACTGGCGTAACTCGATGCGAGTCGCCGCCGGCGCCGCCATCTCGATTCCGTAATCCCACCCTTGTATGCGACCCGACAGCCACATGCAACAGGCTGGATCGGCACGACTCAGCCAGCGTCCATTCTTACCGATATGGCCCCAGCGGTGCAAATGCAAATTCTCGCCGGCACTTACGGAGTGCTCACCCGGCCATCGAACTATCCGGGCATGCAACCGGCCGCGCGATGCGCCGCCGGAGCAGTGGCTGCAATAAGTAAACCTGATGGAAGGCGGCGGCCCGCGACGAAGCTCGCTGAGTCGTCGGGGCCGGAGTTAGCCGACACATTGATGTGTCGATTCCTTTGGCCGACACACTCAAGTGTCGTACGCGGCGAGCGGCACATGAATGTGGCGGCTATCGGCAACAGGTTCCCTGTGCAGCGTCGGCGCTTTCCCGCACCGCCGAGTCCGCGCGACTCCCCATCCCCGTGTCGCCGTGTCCCCGTGTCGCCGTGTCGCCGTGTCCCCGTGTCGCCGTGTCCCCGCGTCGCCGTGTCGCCGTGTCAGCCATGTCGCCGCGTCAGCCATCTTCGCAGTCCCGCCCGGCAGTCGAGACCTACCTCAGATTGTGAAGGTTTTCACAAAGTCCTGGCAAATAATTGACGCCGCGACGCGCGCCGACGTATCCTGGCTGGGTGGCGATGCAACCTCCTGTCGGGGGCTACGCCGATTCTCACTTCCCGTCGTTCGCGCTGGGGGGGGCCAGACCATGATTCTTCTGGACATACTTCGAGTGAAAGGGCGCGCGGTGCACACCATCGACCCCGACGCCACGCTGGCCGACGTGGTGCGCCGACTGGTCGAAAGCAACTGCGGCTCGCTCGTGATATGTAACGAGAAGGGCGACATGGTGGGCATCATCACGGAGCGCGACGTGCTCCGCGCCTGCGCGGGGAGCATCGATTCCCCGCTCAGCAAGATGCACGTCCGCGACCATATGACGACCAACATCGTCACGGCCGAGCCCGGCAGCAACGTCAACGACGTGATGGGCATGCTCACCGACAACCGCATCCGTCACCTGCCCGTGCTGGAAGAGGGCAAGCTCGCCGGACTCATTTCCATCGGCGACGTGGTCAAGGCGCAGCACGACCAGCTCAGCATGGAAAACCACTACCTGAAGAATTACATACAGAGCTGATCGCGAAGTCGTCTTTCGCTCCGCGAAAGAGCGCGTGCGCGACTCTCCAACGACGAAGTCCGCACCGCGCTAAATGACCAATGACGCAAATCCAAATGACCAATTCCGACACTGCGCGAATTGCGACGCGCGCTAGTCACTCTGCCCTCATTGGTCATTTGTGCTTGGTCATTGGTCATTCGTTAGGGGTTCGTGCTTCGACATT
>CAYQAJ010000456.1:0-2357 GCA_964415245.1 uncultured Pirellulaceae bacterium
TGCTGGAGTCGCTCGCTCCGGAGGCCATCAGCACGCCCAACGTGGCTCTGCTCACCCCGGGCGTGTTCAACTCGGCCTACTTCGAGCATTCGTTCCTCGCGCAGCAAATGGGCATCGAGCTGGTCGAGGGGCGCGATCTTGTAGTGGTCGACGGCCAGGTGATGATGCGCACGATTCGCGGCTTCCAGCGGGTCGACGTGCTGTACCGCCGCATCGACGACGCCTTTCTCGATCCCCGCGTCTTCCGGCCCGAGTCGATGCTCGGCGTGCCGGGGCTGATGGAAGCGTACAAGGCGGGCCGCGTGGCACTGGCCAATGCGCCCGGCACGGGCATCGCCGACGACAAGGCGATCTATGCCTACGTTCCACAGATAGTCAAATACTACCTCGGCCAGGATATCATCGTGCCCAACGTCGAAACGTACGTCTGCTGGGAGGAGAAGCAGCGCAAACACGTGCTGGCCAACATCGACAAGCTGGTAGTCAAGGCGGTGAACCAATCGGGCGGATACGGCATGCTCATCGGCCCGCACGCCTCGCAGGCCGATCGCGAACACTTCGCACGGCTGGTCGAGGAACACCCGCGCGAGTACATCGCCCAGCCGACGCTCGACCTGTCGCGGGCTCCGGTCATCGTCGACGACCATTTCGAGGGGCGGCACGTCGATTTGCGTCCCTACGTGCTGTACGGCGAAAACATTTTCGTGTTGCCCGGCGGGCTGACGCGCGTCGCCCTGCGCAAGGGTTCCCTGGTTGTCAATTCCTCGCAAGGCGGCGGAAGTAAAGATACCTGGGTGCTGTCGAACGATAAACGATCGTGAGGAGTTGTCAGTCGTCCGTGGTCCGTTGTCAGTTGCTTGCGGAAAGGGTGAAACAAAGTCCACTGGGGCCGACTCGCAATCACGTTTACGCAGTGAACTTCCACGTCCGCCTCCGTCGCAACTGACCACTGACAACGGACCTCCTCCAACTGAACACCGAAAACTTTCCCCCATTCTGTACTCTACATTCTGCACTTTGCACTCGCCCGCCCATGCTCAGCCGCGTCGCCGATTCGATCTACTGGATGGCCCGCTACGTCGAACGCGCCGAAAACGTAGCCCGGTTCATTCACGTCAACCTGCACATGCTGCTCGATCTGCCGATGGAAGAGCACCATCGCTGGTCGCCGATCGTGTCGACCAGCGGCGACCTGGAGGATTTCGAGCAGCGCTACGGCGAGGCCACGCAGGAAAGTGTGATCCGCTTTCTGGCGTTCGACCCGCTCAACCCCAACTCGATCGTTTCCTGCCTGCGGCAGGCCCGCGAAAACGCCCGCAGCGTGCGGGAGATCATCTCGTCGGAGATGTGGGAGCAGATCAATCGGCTCTATCTGCTGGTTCACGGGGCTTCGCGGGGTATCAGCGATTTCGATTCCCCCCACACCTTCTACACCGAGGTAAAGCTGGCCGGCCACGAGTTCACCGGCATCACCGAATCGACCATGTCGCACAACGAGGGGTGGCACTTCGCCCGCATGGGGCGGCTGTTCGAGCGGGCCGACAAGACGTCGCGGATCCTCGACGTAAAGTACTTCATGCTGCTGCCCCACCTCGACTACGTCGGCAGCCCGTACGATGCCCTGCTGTGGGCCGCGCTGCTCCGCTCGGCCAGTGCGTTCGAGATGTACCACAAGCTGTACCACGGCATCGGGCACGATCGCGTCGCTGAGTTTCTCATACTCAACCGCGAGTTCCCCCGCTCGATCCACTTCTGCCTCATTCGCGGCGAGCGGTCGCTGCACGCAGTCACAGGCTCGTCGCTCGACACGTTCACCAACACGGCCGAGCAACTTCTGGGGCGGCTCCGCTCGGAAATCTCGTACGCCCGCATCGGCGAGATCATCAACGTCGGACTGCACGAGTACCTCGACACTTTCCAGTCCAAGTTGAACCAGGTGGGCATCGCGCTGTCGGAAACATTCTTCGCCCAGCGGCCGGCGCAGCAGCAGGGAATGAGCCAGACGGCGTCGATGTGACGGATAGCCGCCGCAATTATGCGGCGCTCCGAGGCGGCGGGGAGCCCGCGTCGGAAACGGGGCGCGGGCTATTCATCGCCCAGGCAACAACCAGGATAAGCACCAGCACGGCGGACGGCATGATCCATAACATCCGCCGAACGTCGAACGACCAGTTCAGATTGCTTGCACCGCTGCATCCTCATCACACTCTGATCAACGAGCCGCCGAACCGGGACTGTAATCTAGAGGACCCACGAGCGCTTGCGCTCATGGCCGACTGATCGCTGCACATCCGTGCCCTGCGGCGCCGCGCGTTGAAGCCCAAGTCCTGACTGATTCGGCGCTCCCATCGGCGACT
>CAYQAJ010000457.1:0-2321 GCA_964415245.1 uncultured Pirellulaceae bacterium
GGGGCCCAGTTCGCGGACCAGCGACATGTTGATCACGCCCCCCAGCCGCGTTTCGAGGCCCATTTCGCGAAACTGAAAGAACATTTGCACGGCCAACGTCATGCCGATGAACGTGCCCGTGAGCGCGACGACCGGCAGGCTCAGCACGCCAACCTGATACAGATTGGGAAAGATGGTTTCGCGCCGTGGCAGGCGGGTCAGCATCCACCAGCAGGTCCGCCAGGCGAACAGCGCGGCATCGCCCACGGCCGCCACCGCGTCGATGACGAACCCGCCCAGATCGGCAATCGCGTTGGGCACGGCCATGAGAATGGCGAGCGCCCAGCGTCCTGACTGACTCGGCAAGCGGCCCGATGCTTGTGACATATCGAGTTTCCACGGCCGGAAGCGGCCGAACAACGAAGCCCGTGCATACGCCGCATTGCCAGCAGTGCTAGCGCGCGCAAGCACGTCCGCGGCATGCGCGGTATCGAATGTTTCTTCGTCGAGCCGAGAGTGCGGCTTGAGAAAAGCCTGCGGCCGGTAACGATTCGTTACGCTGGCCAGACTAGGGAAGAAAGGCAAGGCCGACGGCCCATCGACTACGATTCAGATTCGTCGAAAGTAATTGCGACGATTCGAAAGAGGTCGCGTAGCGCTTTGGACGCCGCTGGTGCCAGTTTGCCCGGCTCGGGACCACGGATTTCCGCGTGACCGGGATCCCTGGCATCGTCGACGGCCACAACATCGAGGCCGAGAAAAGCGCCCGACGTACTCGCGAGCGCTCGCACGTTGGCAACGGTGGCACTTGCGAGACGTGTACCACGTGCTACGTCCGCGCGTTCGAGAACCTGTCGCGGCGATACGATCGATGCTCGATAGACCGACAGACCCAGATCCCCGCGGCGACGATCCAGCTTGAAGTTGGCCGTGGTGATTCGATCGGGAGACTCAAACCACGCAGCCGAGTTGGGGACGCGGCGATAAATGACTTCGTCGTCAGAAATCGGCTGCGCGGGCACCGCAGTTCCCTCGAAACTTTCGGTACCGTCACGACGTCACGCCGACGCGCGAAGCGTATTCCCTTACGCCGTCGAGCACGCCGCCGTCCTTGAACGTGCCCTGGTACTCGTCGCCCGCGTCTTTGTCTTCGTAGTAGTACTGAATCGTGATGGGATCGATCCACTCGATCTCAAAGTACCGCGAGCCCGACTCCCACTCGAATTGCACTCCTCCGCCGGGGGTGGGATGGATATGCGGTGGAGGAATGTCGGAGGACGACGCCATCTCGTCGAGCAGGGCATCGGCCTCGCGCACGATCTCCGGATCGGGCGCCTGTCCGCCGCGAGAATCCCATCCGGCCGACAGGTTTCGGAGGACTTCTAGCTGCTTCCGTGCACAGCTCAGGGCGGCTGTGTTCACGTGGACCTCAATCTACGGCGGAAATCGGCCGTGGTTCGTTATCGGTCGTCAGTACTTGATTCAACCTACTGACCAAGTACGCCGCGCATGCGCGTCGTGTACCGAACTCTGCACTCTATACTCTGCACTTCGCCTCAGCTCGCTGCTGGTTTGCTGGGTTTGGCCGGTTCGCTCTTTTCGCCCGCGCCGCTCGAGCTGGTGGCGCCCGCCGCGACGGGAGTTTCGGCTTTCTCGCTGGCGATGACGCCGACAAAGCTGAGATGCTTGATTTTGCCCTCTTCGTTCTTGACGCCTTCGACGCGGATCGTGTCCTTGCCGCGGAACTGGCCCCGCAATAGCTCCTCGGAAAGCGGGTCCTCGACAAAGTTCTCGATCGCCCGACGTAGCGGCCGCGCGCCGTAATCCAGGTTCGAGCCCTTGCGGATGAGGAAATCCTTGGCCTCTTCGGTGAGCACCAGGGCCAGGCCGCGCTCGGAGAGCCGATTGCGCACCTTGGACACCTCCAGGTCGATCACGTTCTTCAGGTCGTCCTTGGTCAGGTGGCGGAAGATAATCACGTCGTCGAGCCGGTTGAGGAACTCGGGGCGGAACACCTTCTGGACTTCGTCGTTCACCCGCTCCTTCATGCTCTCGTACGTGGCGTTGTCGGTGGGTCTCTGGAACACCATCGAGGCCTCGTTCTTAATGGCGTTGGCGCCCGCGTTCGTGGTCATGATGAGGATCACGTTGCGGAAGTCGACGTTGCGGCCGAAGCTGTCGGTGAGCCGGCCTTCCTCCATCACCTGCAACAGCATGTTGTACACGTCGGGGTGGGCCTTCTCGATTTCGTCCAGCAGCACGACCGCGTACGGTCGGCGGCGAATCTTTTCGGTGAGCTGGCCGCCCTCTTCGTAACCGACGTAGCCCGGCGGAGCGCCGAT
>CAYQAJ010000458.1:0-2314 GCA_964415245.1 uncultured Pirellulaceae bacterium
CCGCGGTGGAACAGTTGCACGAATCGCACGCCCCGCTCGACGAGCCGCCGCGCGAGCAGGCAATTGCGGGCGTAGGTTCCCGGCCTGGCCACGTCGGGTCCGTAGGCGTCGAGCACGTTTTGCGGCTCGTCGGAAATGTCGGCCAACTCGGGCACCGAAGTCTGCATGCGGCTGGCCATTTCGTACTGGGCGATGCGGGTGGCGATCTCGGGGTCGCCCACCGCGTCGAGCTGCCGCTCGTTGAGCTGTGCCAGGTCGTCGAGCATGCGGCGGCGCGTGGCGGTATCGACACCGGCCGGATTCGACAGGAACAGCACGGGATCGCCGACCGATCGCAGCTTCACTCCCTGATACCGCGTGGGCAAGAAGCCGCTTCCCCACAGACGCTCGTACAGCGGCTGGTCGTTCGGATTGCCGCTCCCCACCGACACCATGACCACGAACGCGGGCAAGTCGTCGTTCTCGCTCCCCAGTCCGTACGCCAGCCACGACCCGATGCTGGGCCGACCGGCGAGCTGGGCACCCGTCTGAAAGAAGGTAATCGCGGGATCGTGGTTGATGGCCTCGGTGTGCATCGACTTGATGAAGCACAGGTCGTCGACCAGGCGGGCGGTGTGCGGCAACAGCTCGCTGACCCAGGCGCCGCACTCGCCGTGGCGCTCGAAGGCGAAGCGGCTGGGGGCGACGGGAAAACTCTCCTGCCCCACCGTCATGCCGGTCAACCGCTGGCCGCGGCGAATCGAGTCGGGCAATTCTTCGCCGCGCAGATCGGCCAGGTTGGGCTTGTGATCGAACAAGTCGAGCTGCGACGGTGCGCCGGACTGGAATAGGTAGATGACGCGCTTCGCCTTGGGAGCAAAATGCGGCAACCCTTCGAGGCCAGCGTGGACCGCGCCGTCGTGCGTTCGCGCGCTCGAATTGCCGCCTCCGGCCCCCATGCTCTCCTCAGCCAACAGCGATGCCAGCGCCGCCATGCCAATGCCGCTCCCCACGCGCGCCAAGAGCTGCCGCCGCGTTAGTAAGGTGCGGGTTTCGGCAACCACAGATGCAGCGGTTTGCATCGCCGCATTGGTCATTTGGATTTGGTGCTTGCTCATTTTCTCGTCAGTGCTTCGTCGAGATTCAGCAATACACTCGCCGTCGCCGTGTACGCGGCCAGCTCGGCCACGTCCATCTCTCTGCTGCGCGGATACTCGCCGATCTCGGTCAATTCCGCGGCCGCCGCGCTATCGCCACGAAAGTGGGCCAAGTGGCGCTCGAAGCCCGCCAGCAGCAACCGCAGCTCTTCGTCGTCGGGCGGCCGACACAGCACCAGACGGAATGCCCGCTCGATTCGCATTCTCGGCGCTTCCTCCTCCCGCATGACGCGCTCGGCCAGCACACGGGCCGCTTCGACGAACGTCACGTCGTTCAACAGCGTCAGAGCCTGCAGCGGCGTGTTGGTGCGGGTGGTTCGCACGATGCATGTCTCCCGCGACGACGCGTCGAACACGCTCATCGTCGGCGGCGTAATCGTCCGCTTCCAGTACGTGTACAGACTGCGGCGGTACAGATCGGCGCCGTGATCCTGCACGTACTCGTTGTCGGTGGCGATGTCGGTCCACAACCCCTCGGGCTGATACGGCTTGACCGACGGCCCGCCCTGCCGCTCGGTCAACAGACCCGCAGCGGCCAGCGCTTGATCGCGGATCATCTCGGCCGACAGGCGGAAGCGCGGTCCACGCGCGAGCAGCCGATTGTCGAGATCGCGCTCCGCGAGTTCCAGCGTGACGCGTGACGACTGGCGGTACGTGCTGCTGGTAACGAGGGCCGCCTGCAAACGCTTGGCGTCCCAGCCCGTGTCGACCAGCTCGCGGGCCAGCCAGTCGAGCAGTTCGGGATGGCTGGGCGGCTCGCCCTGGGCGCCGAAGTCCTCGGCGGTCCGCACCAGCCCCGTGCCGAACGATTGCTGCCACCAGCGGTTGACCGCCACGCGGGCCGAAAGCGGATGCTGCGGATCGACCAGCCACCGGGCGAAGCCCAGGCGGTTGTCGGGCGTTTCGGGCGGAAGCGCGGGCAAGCTGGCGGGCACTCCGGGGTCGACGCGCTCGCCGGGCCGATCGTACTGACCGCGCTGGAGCACGTGCGTCGGGCGCCGCTCTTCCATTTCCTGCATCACCATCACGGTGGGCACACTCGCGTAAAGCTGCTCCCTTTGTTGATGGAGCGCCGCCACTCGCTGGTGGGCATCGCGCAGCAATTCCGGCGCATGTTCGGCCAGGAAGCAGGCGCGCAGCTTGCCCGATTGGGCGGCACTTCGCGCGTCCGGCTCCAG
>CAYQAJ010000459.1:0-2301 GCA_964415245.1 uncultured Pirellulaceae bacterium
CGCCGCCGTAGCCCGAAGGTGATCGGCCGCCCATTCCTTGTGGCGAACTGCCGCCGTACCCTTGGGGCGAGCTGCCGCGGGAACCTTGCGAAGAACTGCCGCCGTAGCCCTGGGGCGAGCTGCCGCGGGAGACTTGCGACGAGCCGCCGCCGTAGCCCGAAGGTGATCGGCCGCCCATTCCTTGTGGCGAACTGCCGCCACGGTAGCCTTGTCCGCGAGCTTGCGGCTTTTCACCGAAGCTCGACAGGCACGCAATCAGCCCACCCACCAGTGCCACTGTTAAAGTACGGCGCATGCTTACACTTCGTGTTCCGTCGAGCGAAGAAGAACCAGCGCTGCTGCGAGCTAGAACGGAATGCACTGCGGCAACAAAGCCGAAGCGCAGCACATGTGTGGCATCTCTTGCCGCCTACGGCTTATGGCACGATGCACGCTCGTGGCACGGTGCACGCTCATGGCACGGTGCACAAGGAAAGCACGACCGACGGCGCTAACGAGAACGGCCCAAACCCTGTTCGCGGACATTATTTATGCCAGACTTGCGATGCAATGTCAATCAAATTGACGCTACGACTCGGCGTCCCTCCCCCCGTGGGACCTCAACCCAGCCTTCCTGCTGCCAAGCCAGCCACAAGCGGCGAACGACGAAGTGGCCGCTACTTTCGGCGGATAACCGACATTTCTGTGGTACACGCGGGCCGACCCGTCATGAAACCCCAGACGAACGAGAAAGTACCTCGACGTACGGGCGGCGCGGCACGCAAAAGCGGTCGGTTCGCCAGCCAGTGGGCACGAGACTTCGGTCGGGACGACCGGGGAACCGGGGCCAAGAATGGTCGATAGATGGATTGTTGTGTCGGAGCGACATGCGACCGCTATCGTACGCCAAGCTCCCCCAATGCGATCAAGGAGTTGGCTTTCGCCCGCGAGCTTCTCTACGACCGCGTACTCGGTCACGGCCGGATGTCGGGGCGACCGGCCGATTCGCCCGGCGGGCGTGACAACCGCACGGACGGCACCCATGCCGCGAGCGTCGCGTCAGCGCGGCAGCCACCGGTCGATCACATCCTTACGTTGGTCGGCCGTACCGGTGGCCAGCTTGGCTCCGGGCCCATCGCCCAGCAGCTTTTGATAGGCCTGCACAAGCTGTTCGGTGGTGATGAGCTTGCGGGCTTCGTAGTAGTGGATTTCAGCCAGCACGGGCAAGGGGTTGGTAACGGGGATCGGGCTGAAGGAATCGTCCCCGACCAGCATGCCCACTCGCATCAAGGCGTGCTTCGGTTCGATATCGGGCATCTCCTGCATCGACAGCCGCGCGTCGGCCGCCTCGAACAGCTCGTTGACCGCTTCTTCGATGGCGTCGGTGGGACTGCCCTTCTGCCGCTGGGAGCTCACCTGCACGTTGTTGAGGTTCGTACCTTCGAACACCTCCTTACCCGAGGCGACGTCGTACAGCAACATCTTGGTGTTGTTCATCGGCACGCCCTTGCGCGTGACCGAGGCACGTACGTTGAAGACCAGCAGCACGTCGAGGTCCTGTTCGCGTGCCTTGTCCACAAGCTGCTTTTCCTGACCTTCGCCAACAAAAACGACGCCCGGCAGAATCTGCGGGAAGGAGTTTTCGTCGGCCTTTTGCGTGCCACCCCGCCCTTGGGGTCCATAGCTGCCGGACGATGAACTGCCGTATCCGACGCTGGCTTTGGGCGTGTCGGCCGCCTGGGTTGCTGCGAGCCGCATGAATTCGCCGTACTCGCCGCGCTCGATGCGCGTGGTCAGCGATTCAAGCACCCGCGTGCCAAGCTCGGCAGCATATTGTTCGACCGACTGCTTGCCGTCAGCGGCGCCCTGTCCTCGGGGACCACTCGACCCGCGGCCGCCGGAGGAACCGCTACCTCTGTCAGGGCTACTTCCCGGTCCAGGGTTCCTCCCCCGTTGGGGGGATGAAGCCTCCCTGCCGCCGTTGGTTTCCGCAACTTCCTCGCCGATTTTGGGAGGCGGCCCGTCGAAGCCGCCGGATCGGGTATAGGCAACCCCCACGCCCCACCGCACCGCCATGCCTGGCCGCTTGAGACCATCTTTGCCGCCAATCCAGCTCATTTGGTAGTCGGCGGCGGGCTGATCCTCGGTAAGAAAGTGCGCGTAGAGGTATTGAAACGCGTCGCGGTCTTTTCCGTCTCGGAACGCGCGCTGCGACTTTTCGAGCAAGGTCTCGGGCTCGGCTGCGGTCGTCGCTCCCGATGAAGGGCCGTAGCCGCGTGAGTCGCCGCTGCCGGACGGTGGTGGCCCCGAACTGCCGCTGCT
>CAYQAJ010000460.1:0-2261 GCA_964415245.1 uncultured Pirellulaceae bacterium
GAGCCGGCGTGACACGCCGGGGCCGACCGGGGACGCGATTAAGTGGATGCTGCTTATCTCCGATTCTGGGCCGGACTCTTTATCAACACCCGCCTTTCGCGTAGGCTCTCTGAGGATATCCGGAAAGCGTCTTAGAGAAGGGGACAGGCACATTTTGCCGACGCCTCCCGGAGAGGGGGACAGGCACATTTTGCCGACGCCTCCCGGAGAGGGGGACAGGCACTCTTTGCTCCGCAGACTCCGCAAAGTGAGCCAGTCCCCGAGGCGTCGCCAAAATGAGCCAGTCCCCGACGCTTTCCGGATAGCCTATCTAACCTTGGGGGCCACGCCATGAGCGATCAGGAGAAACGCACCAGCGCATCGGCATCATCGTCCGGCAAGCGCGCTTCATCCCCCGCGCAAAGCAAATCTCCCCGCTCCTCCACCGAGCACACCTTCGTGCTGCCCGACGGCACCGAGTTGTTCTATCGCGCGTGGTTGCCCGAATCGCCCACCGACAAAGCGCTCTTGCTCTTCCACCGCGGTCACGAGCACTCGGGGCGGTTTCAGGATGTGGTCGATGAGCTGGACCTGGCCGACGTGGCCATCTTCGCTTGGGATGCGCGCGGGCACGGTCGGTCGCCCGGCGATCGGGGGTATGCGCCCAGCTTCGCCTGTCTGGTGAAAGACCTCGACTGCTTCGTCCGCCACGTATCGCAAGAATTCCAACTGCGGCCCGAGAACATGGTGGCGATGGCCCAGAGCGTGGGGGCGGTCATTCTGGCCGCGTGGGTACACGACTTCGCCCCGCCGATCCGGGCCATGATTCTGGCCGCTCCCGCGCTGCGCGTGAAGCTGTACGTGCCGCTGGCGATTCCCGGGCTGCGGCTGTTGAACAGAATTCGCGGCTACCAAAAGTCGTTCGTCACCAGCTACGTCAAGTCGAAGATGCTCACGCGCGATCCCGAGCAGGCCCGGCGCTACGACGACGACCCGCTGATTACCCGGTCGATCGCCGTCAACATCCTGGTCGAGCTGCACGATGCGGCCACGCGGCTCATCGACGACGCGGCGGCCATCCGCACGCCCACGCTGGTGTTGGTCGGCGGGGCCGATTGGGTCGTTCGCACCCGCGACCAGGAGCGATTCTTCGACCGGCTCGGCTCGCCCATCAAACAAATCCTCCGCTTTCCCGGCATGTTTCACGATGTGCTGCACGAGCGCGACCGCCACCTGGTGCTCGACGAAGCCCGGGCGTTTATGCGCGAGTCGTTTTCGCGCCCGGTCGATCGAGCGCCGCTGCTCGACGCCGACCGCCGCGGCCATACGCGCGAGGAGTACGACCGGCTTCGCCAACCGCTGCCGTTGGTGTCGCCGAAGCGGCTCGCCTACGCCGCCCAGAAGCTGGGCATGGCCACGCTGGGCCGGCTCAGCCGCGGGGTCGAGCTTGGCTGGAAAACCGGCTTCGACTCCGGCCAATCGCTCGACTACGTGTACGAGAACCGCCCGCAGGGACTCTCGATCGTCGGCCGCGCCCTCGACCGCGCGTACCTGGCCAGCATCGGCTGGAAGGGCATTCGCCAGCGCAAGGCGAACCTGGAAAAGCTGCTCGTCGAAGCGATTGGCCGCGTGCGCCGCTCGGGGCGAGCGGTAAGGCTGCTGGATATTGCCGGCGGACCAGGGCGGTATCTGCTGGAGACGATTCAGCGAGTGACCGGAAAGCATTCAGAAAGGGGGACAGGCACATTTTGCTCCGCGGATGCCTCCGAAGCACAGCCAAGTTCAACATCCGCTGCGCAAAATGAGCCAGTCCCCGACGCTTTCCGGTCCGCCGACGATCTGTCGGCCCTCATTCGCGACAACGTGCCCGCTAATCTCGCAGCGGGCCGCAAGCTGGCCGAGAAGCTGGGCCTCTCGGACCGCGTGCGTTTCGAGCTCGGCGATGCTTTCGACGAAGATTCGCTCGCATCGATCGACCCCGCCCCCAACGTGTCGATCACCTCGGGCCTGTACGAGTTGTTTCCCGACAACCAGCCGGTGCTGGCTTCCTTGCGCGGCGTGGCCCGCGCCATGCGCGAAGGCGGCTACCTCATCTACACCGGCCAACCGTGGCACCCGCAAGTGGAAATGATCGCCCGCGTGCTCACCAACCGCGACGGCAAGGCATGGATCATGCGCCGCCGCACGCAACAAGAAATGGACGACCTGATCCGCGCCGCGGGCTTCCGAAAACTCGACATGGAAATCGACGATTACGGCATTTTTACCGTATCACTGGCGGC
>CAYQAJ010000461.1:0-2227 GCA_964415245.1 uncultured Pirellulaceae bacterium
CATCAAGGACATGGGCATCGCGCTGGCCGAGGCCAAGCGGATGAACATCGCGCTGCCGGGTCTGGCCTTGGCGCACCAACTCTACCTGGCTCTCGCCGCCCAAGGTCACGCACGCGATGGCACGCACGCGCTGGAATTAGCGCTGGCATCGCTATCAGGAATCGACTGGAAGAAGCGGTGAAGAGAGCCGTCGACGTGGGGCAGGCTTTCCGGGCTGTCATCGTACAGCGAGCGCGAGGAACCACTCTTGGCAGACAGGAATGTCTGCCCCACGGACGCACTTCACCCGCGTTCGACGCGTTGCTGCAAGTCATCGGTCGCCGACTCCAGCGCGGTCAATCGGCGCTCTGTCTGCGCGAGCCGACTCTGGATATCGGTTAGCTTGTCGAGAATGAGCGCGTGCACGTAGACGGCGTCCATGCCGACCGGGCTCGCATCGCTGGCGATCTGGCGGATGATCGGTTCGAGTTCCGTTTTGCTTTTCATGGCGATGGGCTCTCCGTCGATGTCACGGCCGTTCGGGGCGGCGCTCGGGCGACTTTCCGCCCGTTGTCGCTCCGCCGCCGCAGAAGTATAATCGTCGCTTTCCATCGAGCCAGCAAGCGGCTCGATCACGCCAACAAGCAGCCGCGCAAGGCACGTGGCGGTTTTTCCAAGGAGTATTGCCGTGGCAGTTCGCGTCGCCATCAACGGATTTGGTCGAATTGGGCGGCTGACCTTTCGCAACATGTTCGCCCGGAGTGGCGAATTCGAGGTCGTGGCCGTCAACGACCTGACCGACAACCGCACGCTGGCCCACCTGCTCAAATACGACAGTATCCATCGTCGTTTCGACGGGAAAGTCGACTCCGACGAAGACCACCTGATCGTACGTGGAAAGAAGATCCGCGCTCTGGCCGAGCGCGACCCGGCGAAGTTGCCGTGGAGCGAGCTGAAGGTCGACGTGGTGATCGAGAGCACCGGCATCTTCACTTCCCGCGCATCCAGTGGTAAGGCCGGCTACGACACGCATCTGGCCGCCGGTGCCAAGCGGGTGGTGCTCAGTGCCCCGGCCAAAGACGAGCCCGACCTGACGTGCGTGCTGGGCGTGAACGACGACCAGCTCTCGGCCGACATGAAGTGCATTTCCAACGCAAGCTGCACGACCAACTGTTTGGCGCCCGTGGCCAAGGTGCTGCATGAATCGTTCGGCATCGAATCGGGGCTGATGACGACCGTCCATGCGTACACCAACGACCAAAACGTGCAGGATTTTCCTCACCGCGACCTGTATCGGGCCCGCGCCGCGGCGCAGAACATCATTCCCAGCACGACGGGCGCCGCCAAAGCGGTGGGACTCGTTCTGCCGGCCCTCAAGGGAAAGCTGACCGGCATTGCGCTGCGCGTGCCGGTGGCGACCGGCAGCGTTGTCGACCTGACGGTGAACCTGGGTAAGAGCGTGACGCGCGGCGACATCAACGGAGCGATGCAGAAAGCCGCCGAGGGGCCGCTCCAGGGCATTCTGCACTACACCGAGGACGCGATCGTATCGAGCGACGTGATCGGCGACCCGCACAGCTCGATCTTCGCCGCCGACTTCACCCAGGTCTTGCCCGACGACCCGAAGCAGAAGGACGGACCCGGCAAGCTGGCCAAAGTGCTGAGCTGGTACGACAACGAATGGGGCTACAGTTGCCGCACGGCCGACCTGGTGGCCCGCTGTGGGAAACTGTGAAGCACGGCTCAGGTGTTTCACCGCTAAGGCGCGAAGAGCGCGAAGAGTCGGGAAGCGGGAGACGTGCCACAACGCGAAATCTCAAATCACAACTTCCAAATCACAAACAACTCTCAAATCACAAAAGGCAATAACTCCAAACGGCACGAGGAGAGACCGCCTTCGTGTGGTGCGCTGTCCAGCAATGTGCGTTCGCGACTTCCGGTTTGGAAGTTTGCGATTTAGCCGCTTTGAGATTTGTTTGGGATTTGTGATTTGGGATTTGGAGCTTGCACAAGCGCTAAGCGCAGGTGGTTGAGCGCCTGCTTCGCGGCACGGGCCGGGGCAACGTCCGAGTGGCCGGCGTAAACTGCACTGCCAGTGTGCGACGTCCCGGCGTCGGCCCACGCAAAGTAAATGCGCGCGGGAGAGGTGTGCCCCTCGTCGGGATAGGGACCGGTCGCCAAGGCGTAATCGGCCGCGAAGCGTTCGCGGCAGGCAGTCGCCATGGCCGCGACGGTGTTGGCGCCGTCG
>CAYQAJ010000462.1:0-2062 GCA_964415245.1 uncultured Pirellulaceae bacterium
CGATCGGCTCGATGGTCCCCACCTCGTTGTTGGCGTGCATGATCGAGATGAGCAGCGTGCCCGGGCGGATCGCATGGCGAACCGCATCGGGATCGACCAGGCCCGTGCCGTCAACCGGCAACAGCGTGACTTCCGCCCCCAAGCGCTGAAGGAAGCGGCAAGGCTCGAGCACCGCGGGATGCTCGATGCGGCTGGCGATAACGTGCGGCGGATGCGATGCCGCGCGGCGCGCGAAAAATACTCCCTTAATAGCGTGGTTGTTGGCTTCGGTGCCGCCCGAGGTGAACACGATGCGCGACGCCTCGCAGCTCAACAGCGCCGCTACCTTGCTTCGCGCCGCCTCGACCGCCTCGCGAGCCGGCCGACCCGCCCAATGCCCGCTGGACGGATTGCCGAACCCCTCGAAGAGATAGGGGCGCATGGCCGCGGCGACCTCCGGGGCCAGCGGCGTCGTGGCGTTGTAATCGAGGTAGATTCGGTTGGCGTGATGATTCACCAGAGGACCGGCACGGAGTACGGTGCGAATTTGGGGTCTGCAGTCACCACTGCCATTCCTACGACCATCGCCTGGGCAATGAGCATGCGATCGAACGGGTCGCGATGATGATCGGGTAACCCAGCGATCGCCAGAGCGTGCGGCGTTTCGATCGACAGCAGGGCAAGTTGATATCGCACGGTCCACTTGCCGACAAATTCATCCAGCGGTTCGTTGAGGACCAGCTTTTTGATCGCCGTTTTGATTGCCAATTCCCAATCCGACGCGACGCTCAAGTGCAAGTCGTGCGCCGGGTCGGCAAGGGCGGACTGTGCCGTGGCACTCAGGTTGGAATTCCCCTCGACTAACCACAAAAATGTGTGCGCGTCGAGCAGGAGCTTCATTCCATGTACTCCCTGAACTCTTCGAGCGGTTCGTCGAAGTCCGCAGCCATGTGAAGAATGCTCCCCTTACCCAGCCCCGGGGCAGGGCGAGGTGGGCGAGCGGAATGTTGTCCGACTAGGGTTGCCACGGGCTGCTCGTTCTCGGTGATAACGATTTTCTCTCCCGGGGCCAACTTGTCGATCAACTGCTTCAAGTTGGCCTGGGCGTTGGTCAGGGAAACCATAATGGACATGGTTCGCCCTCTTTGTCTCGGCGGTACCCGCGACGGCACATCATTACTATGCACTATACAACCATCTTACGGTGCGCGACAAAAGCGAAAAACCGTTCTACCAACGAGCGGAGACCTATCCCTGTCGCCTAAGCAGGCCATTCTGCTCGCAATCGAAACGAAAAACCCTTCCGCTGGCCGGTGCCAAGTGGAAGGGTTTGTTTCGTGTGACGCCTAGGCGCGGGCGATACCGGCTCGCGTTGCGGTCCGCCGCGTGCGGGCGCGTCAAATCAGCTCGGCGATCGGCTCCCCGTCTTCGATCATGTACGTGGGTCGCCCCGCCGGGTTGACGAACTGAAGTTTGCGATCGATGCCCAGCACGTGGAAGATGGTGGCCATCATGTCCTGCGGCGAGACGGGGTTCGACTTGGGCACGTCGAGCTTGTCGGCCGACTCGCCGACCACCTGCCCCATTTTCAATCCGCCGCCGGCGAAGGCCAGCGTGCTCAAAGGGGCCCAGTGATCGCGGCCGGCGCCGTTGTTGATTTTGGGCGTGCGGCCGAACTCGCCGGTAATCACCAGCAGGATCTGCTTGTCCAGCCCGCGCTGGCTCAAATCTTCGACCAGGGCGGAAACGGCCGGGTCCATCTCGCGGGAGCGACCGACCATGCCGTCCTTGATCTGGCCGTGCATGTCCCATCCGCCGTAGTGAACGGTGACAAAGCCGCAGCCGGCCTCGCACAGGCGGCGGGCGACGAGCATCTGCTGCCCCAGACCTTTGCCGTACCGCTCGACAACGCGGGGATCTTCGTACTTGAGGTCGAACGCCTGCTGCGATTTGCTGAGCACGAGATTGAACGCCTGCTGCTCGAAGGCGTCGAGCCCTTCCATCGACCGGCCGCGGTCGACCTGACGGTTGAGGTTATCGATCTGATGAAGCAACGCGCGGCGGTCGTCGAGCCGAGCGCGTT
>CAYQAJ010000463.1:0-2052 GCA_964415245.1 uncultured Pirellulaceae bacterium
GTCCCAGGTACGGTGCGCGCCGGCACTTGCGCGCACCATCGAGACGCCCAACAATGCCTCCGTGGAGACACCAAGACCGGCAGATGCGGCGAATCGCCACACGACCGCACTGCCGAACCGCGAAACGAAACAACGAACCGCCGCAGACGGCCCGGCCCTCACGAGCCGCGAAACCGACTTATCAAAGAACGAGATCGACCGCTGTCATGATACGCGCAGGTCGTTGATATGTCAATATGTATTATTCAATACTTTGTGCGTACTGTGCGGGTACGCTCGCCTCGCGATTCACGGCGCTGGCCCCGGGCGGGACGGCGAACGCGGTAGATCCGCTCGTTGACACTCCCCTTGTTTTCGAACGCCCTGGCCTGCGCTGCGATTTGCAGGGCGAGCAGCGCCAGCGCTACGCGGATCGGCACCAACGCTGCACGGGCGGCCAGCAGGGCGTCGTTTGTCATGGAAAGGGTCGCGCCGTGGGCGGCAAAGCCGGCTTCGTCGAGGGTTTTGTGAGCGGGTCTGAGCCGGGTGGGGCGCTCGTTGTGAACGTTGGACGGCGTACGCTATAGGAGATACGAGTGGAATCGCCCAATACACGGCAACCGCGTTCCTCACGGTCAAAACAACAGTCGCTGCGGGGCGGCCGGCAATGGCGGGTTCTCGACTCCGACCCGGGCCGCTTGGGACTCGACTTGGCCGGCCAGCGCGGAAAGATCGCCTTCGGTACGGATCGTCGTCAACAACTGGCCGAGGATCGCGACCTTGCAGTCGTTGCGCGAAAGCCGGAAACCGCACTGAGACAGCCGGGCGAGTTTCCGTCTTGCCGAATCGAAGGCGTATTGACGTGTAGGGATCGGCTTGGCCGACACGTGGGATTCCTTGCGGCACACCAGGATGATGTCGAGCTGAATGGGGTCGCTCGACTGTGCCTTGGGAGTGGCAACCGACATTTCCGATTTGATCGGATGAGAATTCACGACGCGGAGGCCCGCGCCAAGGATCGCCCCCGCAAGTGATTGCCAGCCAGCGGCGCGCGAATGATGGTAGCTGAACACCAGCAGGCCGTCGTCCTTGAGCACGCGAACACACTCGCAAAACACGCCCCGAAGCTTTCGCGAAAACCTCGCTGCATCAGTGTCTTGCACTTCATCGGGACTACGAGTCGTGTCGCAAACGGTCTGGTGCGATGATGGCGACGTCGAACGCCACGCGTGAAAGAAATCAGCCAGCTCGGAATAATGTACGTTGTCGAAGAATGGTGGATCGGTGACGACCAGATCCATGCATTTCGGCGGAAGGCCCGTGGCGCCCGAGTCTCCGACCGACAGGTATATGCCGCGCGGCGCAAATGGGGCGCGCTCGGGCCAGTCCGGTTCCATCCGGCCGCTAAACGACGGCGAGCAAAGTTGAGGGGGACGGCGACCCTCGCTGAGTTCCGTTGGCATCTCGCGGTAATCCACCGCTCGCAGCAACCGCGAGCGAAAGAGTCCGGAAAACGAGCCCGAGCTTCGCGGCGTTCCCCAAACGTTGGCCTCGATCGGCATTCGCTCGGGCTTAAGAATGTGGTGCGAAAACATGTGACGCACGGCGCCCGTGCCCTCGCCTTTGTACGATGCAAACAAGTTGTGAAATTCGAGCATGCCGGAAAACAAAGTGAACAGTGCGCTTCTTGTGGACGCATCCGCAATGCGGTCGATGCCGCGCTTCAGCCGCCCCAGCGCAAGGAGTTGCCGGTCGTTGAAGAAATCGCGCCAAGCACGAAAGCCGTGGTTCATCGCCTGACGCGTGTTGTAGCCGTGCGCGAGCGCCAATTCAGGAAGCGATATCTCTCCCGCGTCAACTTCGCACTTGAGTTGATCCGCGCACTTTGCATACGCAAAGCGATCCTCGTCGGAAGCGGGGACATACTCCTTGCTGCCGCTCGCGGTAAGCAGCAGTTTCCCATACAGTCGGAAGTCGGGTCGCGCGCTTCGCTTTGCGACGGCGTCAAGGATTCGAAACTCGCTACTGCACGAGTCGCAGATAGCATACTTTCCCCTGGCCGCGCCGTGGGAC
>CAYQAJ010000464.1:0-1984 GCA_964415245.1 uncultured Pirellulaceae bacterium
GGCTGCCCGAACGATCGAGCGCTTCGGCCCGGATGCGGCGAAGCGCGATTTGTTCGCCGCGCGTCAGCGCGCTTCGATCGGGCCAGAGCCGCTCGGCCGCTTCAAGTTGCAACTGCGCGACGTCGGCCTGTGCCTCCGGCGGAGCCGATCGGGCAATCTCCGACAGCCCGACAAGCACTTCCAAAAGTTGCGACGGTGAGCTCTCGCCGATTTGCTCTAACAACCCGGTGGCGTCTCGACGGCGGTCGGACTGCGCGGCCAACGCCACGACGAGCATCGCCCGGACCGACGACTTCCACGGGTCGGGAGCGTCGGGCGAACGGACGAGCGAGGCTTCCAGCAGTGCGGCGGCGTTCGCATGACCGCCGCGGGTGTATTGAAGTCGCAATCGCGCCGCAGCCAGGGCGGCCTGGCTCGCCGCGGGGCTGAACCGCTGGGGAAGTTGTCCCTGGCGGTCGAACACCAGGTCTTCGAAGTGCTGCGCAGCGCGGGCTGCCTCTTCCTCGTACGATTGGCCCTGCGCCTTTCGCTCCGCCAGCCAACGCTCGGTGGAGCGAGCGGACCCAGTCACCGCTTCTTCAAACGATTCGGCCTCGGGCGAAATGCCGCCGTACGCTTCAGCGGCTTCGAACCACTTCCCTTCATGCTCGCGCAGCCGTCCCAGCCACAGACGGGCCGTGTCGGCCGTGGGCGACGCGGGCCACGTGGTGGCGTGCTCGGCCAACAGTTCTGCGTACAACTCCAGGGCCTGGGGGTCTTCCTGGGCGACTTGCGCGGCGTTCCACGCCGCCAGGAGATGCGCTTCGGCCGCGCGCGGACTCGAAGAATAGGCGAGCGCTACCGAGCGCAAACGGTCGCAAGCTGCATCGTGTCGAGCAAGCTGCTGGTCGACGAGCGCCGCCTTGTAGAACAGCTCGAACGCACTTTCGGCGTCGCCGGCCTTGCGGGCAGCGTCTCCCGCCAGGTCGTAGGCGGCGACCGCATCGTCCCACTTCTTCTGCACGTACAAGTCGTCGGCGCGTCGGATCAGAATCTCGAAGTCGGGTCGGTTCTCGGTGGTGATGGCCTCGCGTACCAGAAGCCGATCGGCCAGCCGGCCCCAATAGGCACCGTGCGACTCTTCGATGGCACGCGAGGCGGCCAGTGACTCATCCCGCCAACGGGTAGACTCTGACGCATTGTCCGAAGCCGATGCCGCCCGCCACAGGGCCACGCACGTTTCCAAAAACGCCATGTCGCGCTCGGGCGAAGCGACGGTATCGATGGTGCGCGGTCCCTTGAGGACCTGCAGCGCCTGATTGGGTTCGCCACGCGCAAGTGCCAGCCTGGCCGCTTCAGCTTGCGCCGCCAGTCGAACGCGGGGCGTCGCACTGTCGACCTCGACCGATGCGAGCGATCGCGCGGCCGCGTCGAAATCATCGGCCAATCGATGGCACACCGCCTGATCGACGCGCACCTGCTGACGTAGCGGATCGTCGGCTGCCAGCTCCCGCAGCAGTTGCTCGTGCAAAGCCAGGGCCCGCGTCAGCGAAGCGACCCGATCGTTCGTGCCGGCGTCGTAACACAGCGCCTGGTTACGGAAAGCGCGGGCCGTTTGCATGCGAACATTCGCGTGCAGTGCGAACAACTCGTCGGGCGAGATCGCGTCGCGCCCGACGCGCGGTGGGCGAGTGCGACGTAGCGCCGCCACTTCCTCTTCCAGTTGTTCCAGGGAGCGAGTGGCTTCGCGGAGGATGCGGCGGGCTTCGTCGCGTGCGGGCCCGGCGTCGGCCGCCAGGTCCGCTTCCTGCCGCGCGAATTCCCCTCGGGCCAGTACGGTTAGTGCATCCTGCACCCGAACCAGCACCGCCGATGGGCTGCCTCCGTACAGTCGATCAAAGTCGGCGGCCGAATCGTGGGCGGCCTGCCAAAGCGCCTCTCGCTCTTTCGGCGGCGAGTGTACGGCGTGCAGCGCAAACGTGCGAATCAGCTCAACGGCAAATTG
>CAYQAJ010000465.1:0-1977 GCA_964415245.1 uncultured Pirellulaceae bacterium
ACGCAGAGGGGTGCAGCTTGACGGTGGCCCGCACGCTTCCCTCAATCGCACCCTCGGGCACTTCGAGCGCCACGTCGAGCGGCGAATCGAGCGTGGCCGAGGCCAGATGCTCGACGCGGCGTCCGTCGGGCACCACTTCGATCGTGCGCTGGATGGCGTCGGCCACGCCGGTCGCCTTGGCCGTGACGGTCAGCTCATGGTGCCCGACCTGGAGCACGCGAATTGGGTAGTGCAGCGAGCGCACTTCGCCGGGAGCGAGTTCGAGTGTCAAGCGATACGAGTTCGCTGCGTCCTGCTCGGCGCCGTCGCCCGGTTCTGGCGCGACGGCCACTTCGATGGGGGCGAACCACGGCGCCCGCTCGACGGTCAGCTCCACCGTCTGCGGCCGGTCCAAGTAGTTGTACACCACCAGCGGCACCGCCACCGTGTCGTTGCGGGTCAGAGCCACGGGCAGATCGAGATCGACGAAGAACGGCTGGAACACGCGAATCGGGAATTCCGCGCCGCCAAGCTGTCCTTCGGCCGAGATGGCGCTGGCCGACAGCCGCCACGTGGTGATCGAATCGGCCAGCTCGATCGGTAGCGTGGCCTCGCCCGCGTCGTCGGTA
The DNA here is from genome assembly GCA_964415245.1 of uncultured Pirellulaceae bacterium. GTDB lineage: Bacteria > Planctomycetota > Planctomycetia > Pirellulales > Pirellulaceae > CAYQAJ01. The sequence goes on from CAYQAJ010000465.1 coordinate 609, forward strand.
ATCAGCTCGGGCCGCCAAAGGAGCGTTTCGGGGAACCATTCTCGAAGCCGCGGCGGGGAAGATTCGGTTGCTGCGTTGGTCGTGGTCACGTCTTGCTGGGGCGCCGACGGCGCGTGTTCCGTCTTTTCAGCCGACGACGATGGAGGAAAGGAGCCAGTCTCGGAGCCGCGCGGAGCGCTCTTTGCTCCCATGGGCGCCTCTGCGCTGGTCTCGAAATCCGCACTCGCTCTCGCGAGACCCCCGCTAACGGGTGTCTTCGCACTCATTTCAGCCCCTGCACGGAAAGCCACGAAAGCAATGAGCGGCACTGCCGCGAGCGATACCAGCAGGAATACCCCAAACGTTACCGCGCCGGTAATCAAAAACGCCCTGGGGCGATACACGGCAAACGTCACCAGACTCACCAGCACCAGCGAACCGGCCAGGGTGATCCAGGCGATGGTCACGCCGCGCAGTCCCGAGCGACGCTGCAACCAAACCTCTTGCACCTTCTGATGGTAATTGTTGCCGGCCAGCGTGTAGGGCGAAGCGCTGACGGGGGTCACGCGATTGCCGCGCAGCGCGCGATCCATGTTCCGCGCGGCCGGTCTCGCTCTTGGTCGCGGTGCTTGCTCTGCCGCTTCGGCAGCCGCTTCATCGGTCAAAAACTCGGCCGGCACCGCTTCTCTGCCCGCCGCCGTTTCGGCCGTGCGGGCGAACAGGGCCTGTTCAAAGCGCGTCCGCTCCACGAGCGGCAGCGCGTACGGCCGCTCGGGCGACCAGTCGTAGATCGCGTACACGGGCTCCAACAGATCCTGTTCGAGCAGAAAGAAGATCCGCTCCATGCTTCCCGACTGGTTCAGCACCGAATACACTGCCTCGTCGACTGCCGCCAGACTCACCGCCCCGGGCACCGGGTTTCCCTCGTCGTCGGTGAGCCGCAGTGTGAGCGAAGCCTGCTGGCCAGGGCGATACTCGTCGGCGTCGAACGTGGCCTGAATCGAAACCTGCCGCGCTTGCCGCACGAACAGCGTGCGGTCCTTGCGCACCGGCAGCCCATCGGGGCCGAAGCGATAGGCCACCAATTGCAATGTGCCGAACAGATCGGGCGGAAGGTCGATTTGGGCCTGCCCGCTGCCGCCGGAAACATCGACCGTCTCGGTGAGCATCGTCTGACCGTCTTTGATCAGGTCGATAAATACCGGCTCGACGCCGCCCCCCAGTGCGGTGACGGTCATCGTCTCGCCGCCGTCGTACACCGCCTTGTCGGTCCGCACCAGAAAATCGCCGGCGACCTTGCCGCATTCGAGCTGCGCGTGCGCTCGGCCGATAAGCCCCGCCGCGTCGGTGGCCTTCACGGCGATCAGCATCTCGGTCGTCGCCGCCCGCA
>CAYQAJ010000466.1:0-1916 GCA_964415245.1 uncultured Pirellulaceae bacterium
CGACGAGAATGCAGGAATCAAGTTTGGTTGTTGGGCAGCGTCAGGAATCGCTTTCCCGCTGCGCGTCCAGCTGCAACCCCCAAAATAGTTTTTCAACAAAATCGGCCCTATGCAGATATTCTCTTCAGCAATCGAAACGGCTGGAGCTGGGGCATCAGCAGATTGTGTCGTGCAGACTTGGCTTATCGCTCAACCTTAGCGAGCCACGCGGTGGGCCATATTGGTAAGCGGGGGGTGGGGACGGCGTTGGGTCCCCCGATGCGACAATCTGAGAGTTACTCGATGTAGGACGCGCTCAGTCGCACGAGCTTAGCCGTCCACGAGCGACGTGACGGTGCATATGAATCTTTGCCCGACGCGCTCATCGTTCTGCGATGAACCTCGCGCGATCAACACGCGATCGAAAAAGAGCTGCGACGAAAACAATTGTCTCTTCGAGTCGCGCAGGGGCGACGAAGTTCGAATGAAAGGTCAAACAAGAGACTTAGGCGGGCCGGGCGGGTACGGTGCGCGTGTACGGGTGTTCACTAGCACGGGTGCGTGGGGACGTGTCACACGATTGGCCCAACTGTCATGCGCGGACGTTCGATCGGGTCACGTTTCCAAGATGAGAAAGACGCGACGACCCCGCGATCGAGTCGAACTGACAAAGTGAGGATGACAGTTCCCGGGAGGCAGGCGTGCCGTGCCTTCCTGCTCCGCGTGTGACGTGGCGTGTTGATGCGGTCGCGACTACAGCGCGTATTCGAGCGCCGTGGCGAGCGCGGCGTTCTCGTCAACACCAAGGTAAGTCAACGTTGGGCCGGTGCTGCGATGCCCCAGAACCTTGGACACCTTGGCCACGTCGCCGGTCTCGCTGTAGATACGCACGGCGAGTGTTCGTCGCGTCGAGTGTGCGGCGTAGCGTGAAACGTCGCGGTGTCCCGCGGCATCCGCCCACGCCTTCACGAGCTGCCGGAACGCCTCGACGGTGAGCGGCTTCGCAACCCGGCGCCGCAGTGCCGTGAACAGGTAGGCGGACGGCTCCAGGCCAGCGGCGGCGATGTGGGCGCTCAGTGCCGCCCGCGCCGCGGGGGCGATGATGAAGCGTACGGGCTTCCCCGTCTTGCGCTGGGCAATCGCCGCCGTCTCGCGGATCACGCCCGCGGCGTCCTTTACGTCGGCGACGCGAAGGCTGAGCAGATCGGAGGCGCGCAAGGCGCTGGAAATCGCCAGCTCGAATAGGGCACGATCGCGGGGCCGATCGAGCACGCGGCTTGCGCGAATCGTGGTGACATCCTCAACCGTGAAGGGTGATTTCTGCCCGTGGTGAACTTGGGCTTTTGGCGCCGTCTGGGGCTCCGGTTGCAAATTCGTAACCTTGATCTCATCCGATTTCGCCAAGTTCATCTGACGCGCCTCCGAAACACGGGCTTCTACTACTTGGTAGAATAGCATTAGGCCAAGTTCGGCGGGCGGAAATCGGTCGATATGGTGCGTGAAGTCTTAACAGGAATCGCCCGCTTGGCGCCGGAGAACGGACGGGGACTTTTCCTCGATCCGCGCCGATCGAGTTCGCCTTGATTCCCTGAACGGTGTGCAAATTAACCTCGATCTGGGCGAGCGCTGATCCGTCAACATGGTAAACGCTCGTTAAGACTTGTGGCGACCGTCGAATGGTTAATGTTAACTATGAAAATTAGTGATTTGTTAAGGTTAACATGTCTTGCGGGCGGCTTGCGGGGGCGCGGATCGGGCTGTACGGGCTTCTCAGGGGCAGGGCGAGGACCATCGGACCTACTCAGTAGACTCCTCGAACATCGGGTTGGATGCCTCACCTGCGACATTCTGACGTATAGGTCGATGTGGACTTACGGGACCACTACACGAGGACCACCCGTGAGCTAACATATTGAAAAAATACACAGATTTTCACT
>CAYQAJ010000467.1:0-1894 GCA_964415245.1 uncultured Pirellulaceae bacterium
ATGCCCATCTTCATCCGCGAAAGGTGCGTCCACATTCGCTTCAATCGCGGGAGCGAGTATTCGAGCTGGGCCAGTTCGACGGCCAGTCGGGCTTCGTACGTCTTGGCGTGCGAGGCGAAGATGTCGAGGATCAGCTCGGTGCGGTCGAGCACCTTGACGTCCAGGGCCTTTTCCAGATTGCGCACCTGGCCCGGGCTGAGGTCGTTGTCGAAGATGACCACGTCGGCGTCGTACCCTTCGACCGCCTGCTTGAGCTCGTCGACCTTGCCGCTGCCCATGAACGTGGCGGCGTCGGGGCTGGTTCGCCGCTGGGTGAGGCCGGATACCACGCGGACCTTGGCCGTGGCGGCAAGACCTTCGATCTCCTCAAGCGGGTCGGCGTCGAACAACTGATTGGGCAGCACGATACGGACCAGCACGGCCCGTTCGCTGGCGACGCCGTCAGCGCGTTCAAGATCGTACACGGTCGGTGGGCACCTCGCTGATTACTTGCTAGCGGCACGATCGCCGGGCGTCGCTCGCCCAGCGAGCTTCACACGTCTCCCTATTCTACATCAGGCGGACAAGCCAGGCCCGCCCCCGGTTCGCGCGTGGCGCAAAGCCGCTCGGAAATAGGTATCCGCCGGCAAAGTCGAGTTTAGCGATTGACCGGCAAGCGGCTACTGCGGCAACCGGCCTGTTTCCACTTTCGGAAACGCGCCATCGAGGGCCTTCATGAACTCGACCAGGTCCTTTTTGTCCTGTTCGGTCAGGTCGAGCTTTTTGACCTTTTCGCTCAGATGCGGGTTCGGATGGCCACCCTTGGCGTACCACTCGACTACTTCCTCGAGCGTCTTTTGGCTGCCGTCGTGCATGTACGGGGCGCTGGCGGTCACGTTGCGCAGGGTGGGCGTCTTGAACGCGCCGGTGTCCTTCTCGTCGCCGCTGACGATGTACCGCCCCAGGTCGGGGTCGTCGCTGTCCATGCCCACGCCCAGGTTGTGGTACTTCTCGTCGGTGAAGTTGGCCCCCGCGTGGCAGGCGGTGCAGCCGGCCTTGTCGGTGAAAAACGATTCGCGGCCGCGTCGGGCGCTTTCCGACATCGGGTGCGCTTCGCTGGCGGTGCGGAGCTTCTCGTATTGGGCGAACAGGTCGGGGTCCTCCTTCTTCAGTGCGTCGAGGTCTTCCAAGTCCTGGGCGAACGACTGCTCGAACGCGCGGAGCGGCTCATAGTAGTCAAAGGGAGTGGGACCGGTGACGATCGCCCGCTCGAACGTGGCGATGGCTTTGGCGATGGTGTCGATGGTGAGCCCTTCGGCGGGAAAGATCTTCTGGAATTGAATGCGATAGCCCTCGACGCCGGATACGCACTCGATGCACGCGTCGTGCGTGTTGCCCATTTCGATCGGGTTTTCGATGGGTCCCTTGGCCTGGGCTTCGAGCGAGGGGGCCCGGCCGTCCCAGAACTGCGCCGTGCTGAGGATGCGGTTGTAGCTGACGGGTGAGTTCCGCCCGCCCTCCTGGCCGTTGATGCCGACGCCGAATCGCGTGTGGCGGGCATAGCCTTCGCTGGGATCGTGGCAGCTCGCGCAGCTCACGGTTGCGTCGGCCGAGAGCCGCGGGTCGAAGTAAAGCTGCCGCCCCAGTTCGATCTTGGCCCGGGTGAGCGGGTTGTCTTCGATTCCCTGCGGCTGGGCGAGACTCACACCCAGAGGGAGCTCGAATTCGAGCACTTCGTGGTTCTTGGGATCGTCGAGCCATGCCTGGATTTGTTCGAGCGTCAGCGCCCCCGCGCCGGGAATGCCGGCGGTGAGTTCGTCGAAGCCGAGAACAACTTTCGCTCTCGCGGTGCCGGCGTCGCCATCAGCGCCCTTGTTGCCTTTGCTGCCCTTGTCGCCGTCGGTCTGCGTCGTCG
>CAYQAJ010000468.1:0-1844 GCA_964415245.1 uncultured Pirellulaceae bacterium
GATCGATCGTTGCCGACTTCAACACGCCCGGCATGATGCGGGTGTGGGCCGATTCGTCGGGGAAGTTGGAAGTGCACGTCGGGCGGTGAGCAGCGCTTTGGCGATTGCGCTGCGCCAAGAGGCAGTTCGCGGACGGCACGACGGAGCGTGCCTGCTACAGTGCGGGGCGGACGGCACGGCGGAGCGTGCCTGCTACGGTACCGTCAACCGCAGAGGAACTGCATCAGATCGCGGGTTCCCAGCGGGCGCACGGAGACGAACGTCTCGGCCGCCGCGTAGCCCGACGCTGCGCCGGCCAGCATCGCCGCGCCGCGAATGCGGTCGAGCACATGGGCCTTGGCCGGCGGGAATTGCGACTGGTAGCAGGCCACCGCTTCCATTTTGGCTGTGAGCGTGTCGCTGATGTCGACCGCGAATTGCGTGCCGCTGGTCCCGCTGAACGACATCGGCTCGAAGGCGAGGCGAAAGTAGAGCTGCGAGCGTACGTGATGCGGCGGGTGGCCGCCGAATTGTTCGTCCCACTTGGTCAGCCGAGCGTAAAACACGGCCGCATCGGTAATCTGCATGGCCTGCCAATGGTCGGGCGACGCCATGGGGGTCTTGTCGCCGAATCCGATCACCACCTTGGGCCGGAACTTGCGCAGCTCGGTCGCCAGCTTCACCCGGGCCTCGAAGCAATCGAACAGCCGCCGGTTGGGCAGATCCAGGATCACGCGGTGGTGCACGCCCAGCGCATCGGCCGCCTTTTCGGCCTCGGCCATCCGCATGTGGGGCCCATCGGAGCCGGGCGTGGGTTCGCCGTCGGTCAGGTCGACGATTCCCACGCGATAGCCTTGCTGCACGAGCCGCGCCAGCGTGCCGCCGCAAGCAATCTCCACGTCGTCGGGATGGGCGCCGACCGCCACCACGTCGAGCTGGTCGGCAGCGGCATCGCTCGACTTGCCCATTACTTCTTCACCGCCGCAAGTAGGAACGTGGGGTTGAGCGACTCGAACCGCATCCGCTCGAGCTGGTAATTGCCCCGGGCGACGTTGATCATCCACACGCCGGCGTCGTCGGTCAGCCGCTGCAGCGCTTCGCGCACCGCCGCCACGCTTTCCACCGTACCCACGTTGACCACGAGTCGGCCGCCCGGCCGGAGCCGCTCCCACGCCAACTCGACCAAGTGCGCCACCGCGCGGCCCGTGCCGCCCACGAATACGGCATCGGGATCGGGCAAGTCGCCCCACGCGTCGGGCGCGCGACCCTGCACCGGCACCAGGTTGGTCACGCCGAACCGCTGGGCGTTGGCAGTGATGAGCTGTACGTCCTCGGGGTCCATCTCGATGGCGAAGGTGCGTCCCCCCGAGGCAATCTGCGCCGCCTCGATGGCCAAGCTTCCGCTCCCGGCCCCCACGTCCCACACAATGCTGCCCCGCCCCAAATCTAACTCCGCGATTGCGATAGCCCGCACTTCGGCCGGAGTGAGCAGCCCGCGCTTCGGCTTCGACTGCAGAAACGCCTCGTCGGGGTTGCCGAACAGGCGGCGGCCGATGCGCTCCGTCGGCCGGTCGGGCACATTGGGCTTACGCACCAGAACCATCACGTTAAGCGGGCTGAACGACTGGGCCGCGACGTCGGCCAGCTCGCCATGCGTAACCCGCTCGTCGGGCGAGCCGAGATTCTCGCAGACGTACGCGGTAAAGTAGTCCATCTGCTGGTCGATCAGCGCCTGGGCCACCGCCGACGGGGGAGTCGCCTCGGTCGTGAACAGCCCCACCTTCTCGGCCGTGCGGATCTTCTCCAGCACCAGTGGCAGGCTCTGCGCCGCCAGATTGGTCAGATAGGCTTCGTCCCAGCTTTCC
>CAYQAJ010000469.1:0-1827 GCA_964415245.1 uncultured Pirellulaceae bacterium
GAATACGCTCGGCTCCAGCCCACATTGAGAATCACGCCGCCGTCGTCCTCACGTTTACCGTAGTCATCACGCTCCGCGTGATGCTCGGCGCGCGCCGCCTGTGCGCCCACCTTCATCCGCTCGCCCGCCAAGCGCGACAGCCGCACGCACGCCGCCAAGTCGACCTTCCACAAGTATTCGAGCCGCTCGTCGAACGACCACTGGGCCGCTTCGCCGGTGAGCACGTCGGCCCCGGCGTTGTTGATCCAGATGCCAACGCCGCCGCGCGAGAGCGAATCGGCCCATTGCCACGCCTGTTCGACCAGCGCCTCGTGGCTCGCCTGTTCGGCCAGGTCGCAGGTTACCACGTGCGACTTCCGGCCAAGCGCCGCAATCGCCCCCGCCACTTCTTCCGCCTCACGGCGACTTGCGCGGGAGTGAACGAGCACGTCGGCCCCGCCGCGGGCCAATTCCAGCGCGATCGCCCGACCGATGCCGCTCGACGAACCGGTGACGACGGCCGTCTGGCCAGTCAGCTCGCACGCCGCACCGCTCATCGACAATTCTTCGGGCTTCGTCATTCGTCATTCTTTCGTCATTCGGACTTCGTCATTAGACATTCTCACGTTGGTCGGTGGGAGTGGGTCGGGGGGATGCGTGTTTGCCATCAGGCCGGCAACCCGCGCTGTCCCCACCGGCATGATCGGCTATCATTGCGTCGCGTCGCGCGCTCCACGGCGGGATCAAAGCAGTCACGCCGCACGACGCCGGCTCGACGCCCCCACGGCACTCTGGAACCCGGCATGGATCCGCAGCAGCTTAAGCAACGGCTCCCCAACGCGGCGCTCGCCTTTCGCGGCTACAACGTCACGAACCTGGGCCGCAGCCGCGAGCTGCTCACTCACCCGGTGTACGGCCCGGTGGTCGACGAAGAGCTGCGCCGCGCGTCGCGCATCTGCGCAAGCGTAACCGGCCGCCGCATCGACCTGGTCGACCGCGTCCGCCGCGGCCGCGAGACTACGCTCAAAACCTACGCCGACGCGGTGGGCCTCGTAACCGCCATGGAGATGGCCCAGCTTCGTCTGCTGCGGGAGCAGTTCTACATCGACTACACCGCTGCTCACATGTCGTTCGGTTATAGCCTGGGCGAAATCGCCGCGCTGGTAGCGGGGGGCGTGATCGAGTTGGACGAGGCACTGCGGATCCCGCTCACGCTGGCTCCCGACTGCGTCGCCCTGGCCGAAGGCGTGACGCTGGGCATTCTGTTCTCGCGCGGCGAGGAGCTTCCGCTCGACGAAATTCGCCGCGTCTGTCTCCGCATCAACGCCGAAGGGCAAGGCGTGATCGCGGTGTCGGCGTACCTCTCGCCCAACTCGCTGCTGATCATGGGGCAAGGCACGACCATGGATCGCTTCGACCAGCAAATTCGCCGCGCCTGCCCGCACCCGGTTCATCTTCGCCGCAACACGCGCCGCTGGCCGCCGCTGCACACGCCCATCGTGTGGGAGCGGTGCGTTTCGGATCGGGCCGCCCTGCTCATGCACACCATGAAAGGGGGTTTTACCGCTCCCAAGCCGCAGGTTCTTTCGCTCGTCACGGGCAGCATCAGCTACGACGACTACAACTGCCGCGAGATCATCCACGGCTGGACCGACCATCCCCAGCGGCTGTGGGACGCCGTGTACGAAACGCTGGCCATGGGCATCGATACCCTGGTGCACGTGGGGCCCGAGCCCAACATCATCCCCGCCACGTTCAAGCGGCTGGCCGACAACGTCGCCGCGCAGACGAAAGGGAGCTTCGGCATGCGGGCCCTTTCGGCCGTGGCGCATCGGCGCTGGCTGCAGG
>CAYQAJ010000470.1:0-1797 GCA_964415245.1 uncultured Pirellulaceae bacterium
CTCGAGGAAACCCACGGCGTCATGGTCTACCAGGAGCAGGTGATGCGGATCCTCAACCGCCTGGGCGGCATCGACCTGGCCGCTGCCTACACCTGCATCAAGGCCATCAGCAAGAAGAGCGAAGCCAAGATCAATGCCTCCCGCGATCAGTTCGTCGCCGGCGCCGTCGAGCGCGGGCTCAAACAGCGCGAAGCCGTCGAACTGTGGGAACTGATTATCAAATTTGCCGGCTACGGCTTCAACAAAAGCCACTCGACCGCCTACGCCCTGATCGCGTACATGACCGCCTACCTCAAGGCCCACTACCCGGTCGAGTTCATGGCCGCGCTCTTGTCGAGCGATATCTCGGGCCGCAATTTCCAGCGCAAGGACTCGCTCGTCGAGCACCTGGAAGACTGCCAGCGAATGAACATCGAGGTCGCGCACCCCGACGTGAACACCTCGCAGGCCGACTTCGCCGTTGAGGGCGGCAAAATCTACTTCGGCATGTCCGCCATCAAGGGGTGCGGCGTCGAGGCGGCTCAGGCCATCGCCGCGGCCCGCGCCGAAGGCGGCCCCTTCCGCGATCTGTTCGATTTCTGCGAGCGCGTCGATCCGCAGGCCTGCAATCGCGCGGCCATCGAATCGCTCGTCAAAGCGGGCGCCTTCGATTCGCTGGCGGCGCGCCGTTCCCAGCTTCTGGCCGGAATCGATCGCGCCCTCGCCGCCGGAGCCCAGTCGCTGGCTGATCGCAAGAGCGGGCAAAAGTCGCTCTTCGGCGGCGACGACGATAGCGATACCGCGGCCGCGCCCCCTGCCGCGCCGCTGCCCGACGTGCCCGAGCTGCACCAGCGCGAGCTGTTGGCCCTGGAAAAAGAGGTGCTCGGCTTCTACCTGTCGAGCCACCCGCTGGCCGAATACAAGCAGGCACTTCAGTCATACTGCTCGCATACCACGGCCACCATCGGCCCGCTCCCACACCGCACCGAAGTCGTGCTCGGCGGCATCGTGTCGGCCATCAAGCACTCGCACGTCCGCAACGCCCGGCCCGGCATGCCCACCAAGTACGTGAACTTCGACCTGGAAGACACCGAAGGCTCGATCCGCTGCATCGTGTGGCCCGACGATTTTGTGCGCATCGGCGAGCTCGTCGTGCCTGATGCGATCCTGCTGGCCCGCGGCGCCCTCGACCGCCGCGGCGGCGACGAAGCGAATCTAATCGTGAACGAGCTGATCCCGCTGGACGAAATCGACCAGCGCTGCGCCTCGTCGATCAAGCTGCACGTCGAAGAATCGCGCCACGGCCCCGACATCCTCGACCGCCTCCACGAAGTAACCCGCGGCTACCCCGGCGAAGTGCCGTTGTCTCTGGTGCTCGCCCTCACCGACGGCCGCCGCGTAACAGTAACCTCCAACCGCACCCGCATCGCACTAGCCCCGGAACTGCGGACGCGGCTAGAAGAGTTATTGGGTTCGGGCAACGTGCGACTAACCGTCACGCCGCCGACGGCGTCACCGGCGGGTGCCCAATCGCGCCGGCTTACGCGAGTGCCGCGGTGACCGATCGCGCTCCCCTCTCCGCGCTGCGGGAGACGGGCCGGGGGGAACGGGGGCGTTCCGTGTGGCGCTGGCTCTGCCAGTGCTCCGATGTAGCCTCCATGCACTCACTCCGCCGCTTTGGGTTGGTGCTTGACGCGTGTGCGCCACACGTGTACGCTTCTACACGTATCAGTGCGTGCCCATGGAGATCGTTCGCCTTGCTTCCCTCTGTGCCAATATGACTGAGACACTTGCCTCCTCGTTTATTACAGTAGAGGG
>CAYQAJ010000471.1:0-1740 GCA_964415245.1 uncultured Pirellulaceae bacterium
AAGCCGGCCTGCACGACCCGCTGACAATCCACAACTATTATGTGCCGGCCGGCGGCGATGAGCCGGACCCCGACATCAACCCGAAATTTGCCCACAAGCTCGCCTTCCTCGACGAGCTGCGGCAATGCCCGCACATGCTTCCCGCGCGCGGCCAGCGCTCCATTGTTGTCGGCGATCTCAACGTCGCTCCGCTCGAATGCGACGTTTGGAGCCACAAGGCGCTGCTCAAGGTCGTTTCCCACACGCCGATCGAGTGCGAGAAGCTCGTGGCGGCGCAAAGAGCCGGAAACTGGATCGACGTTGCACGCACCTTCGTGCCCGAGCCGCGCAAGCTCTACACCTGGTGGAGCTATCGCGCGCCGGACTGGGCCGCAGCCGACAAAGGACGCCGGCTCGACCACATCTGGGTGTCGCCCGCGCTCGGCGACAGGCTCGCAAGCATCAAGGTGGCGAAAGAGGCGCGCGGCTGGCCGCAGCCATCCGATCACGTGCCGGTGACGGCGACGCTGGAGCTGTAGGCTGCGCCGGCAAACAATTTAACAATCGTCTTCGACCGTGCACCGTCATGCCCGCGCTTGTCGCCGGCATCCACGTCTTGAAAGCCATGTCGGATCATAGGGAATCCGGTTGAAGGGTTCAGACTCCGTTCGTCCCCGCGGAAGCGGGGGACCCAGAATTTGCATCACATGTGAACCTGGGTTCCCGCTTCCACGGGAACGAGCGGAGAACTGATCAGCCGGATTCGGGATCAAACACTCCCGCATCACCTTGACTCGGTGGGGTCGCAACGGGACTGACGGACGGCGAGTGTGCCGAGAAAAAAAATCGATCTCAAGCGGTTCTATGATCGCCTGCGGATATCCAAAGACAGCCCCCAACCGTCCGAAAGGCTTTTGGGATTCCCCGATCCGCCAGCGTCGGCTATCATTCCGGCGAGGTCCAGAGGTATCCAGGAAATGTCACATGAAGGGAGGCGATCATGAAACACCCCACCAAGCGCTCCGCCGCAAATGGATGCCGTCCATCCTGGTTTGCCGCGCTCACCGGCGCCGCAGTGGCCGTGCTGATATCGAGCCCCGCACTTGCGGCCGGCAAGGCGGCCAAGGGCGCCAAGCTCGCCCAGCAGTGGTGTAACGCCTGCCACACAGTGGGGCCCAGCGAAACTGCACGCAAGTTCGATGCCGGCCCGTTGTTCGCGGAACTTGCCAAAAAGAGCCCGAAGTACCTCGAAACGGCGATCAACAAGCCGCATGATTTCATGCCGAAATTCCCGAAGCTGTCCAGAAAGGACAAGCAGGATCTGATCGCCTATATCCGCACGGTGAAGTGACACCATCTCTCGCTTCGTCGCTCCGTATCGGTCGCGACAGGGCCTGGCCACGCAAGCGCAACGGGGTGCGCCGTGTTGGCAGCGAGCGATAGTCTCGCGCACAGGATTGTTTTGCTGGTGCGAACGCGTCGCGACCTTGGCTGAGCTCGCAGCCAGCATCGAGTGCCACGCACTTACGAATGCACAGTCTCGAAAGCACTACTGAGCACTGCCGGGGCAGACCGACCAGCAGCGCTGCCGTCATACTTGCGCGATAACGCGGTTAATCGGAATCCGATTGATCGGTTCTCCGCTCGTTCCCGCGCAAGCGGGAACCCAGGGCCCCATGTGTTGCAAATTCTGGGTCCCCGCTTCCGCGGGGACGAACGGAGTCGAACCATTCAATCGGATTTCGTATTACTCATCCATTC
>CAYQAJ010000472.1:0-1686 GCA_964415245.1 uncultured Pirellulaceae bacterium
CTGAACGTCCAGGTCGAACATCCAAATCTCGAAGGCGTCCCACGTAATCTCGCATTTGGACATCCAGAACGGCTCGACTCTCACGCGGTGCCGTGGACCTTCGTCTTCGCTACGTTCCTTTTCGTCGGCCGGGCTTCCCATCTCGAATTCGCCGCCGTGGATGGGCAACAATTCGATCGTCACGTCGGTGTGCTCGATCTGCTCCTCGTATGGCTTCATAGCTGCTTCGTCGGCGGCATCGGCGTTGTCGATGGGCAACACGGATCGTTTGGGCGGTTCGTCGGCGGGGCAAATCGCGGTCGCGAAAAAAAGGATCGCTGCTGCCATCGCCACGGCCGCCATCGCAACTGCCGGCACTTGCAGCGCGGCACGCCACCGGGCTAGGGTGGAAATGAGGGCCCCGACGTCGAGCCGAGCGGCCTGGCACGCATTCTGAAACTCTGTTCGCATCGTCGATCTTCCTGAAAAAGCCTGAAAATGAGCGCATCCCGCTCGCTATGTGCATCCACTCCTTAGCTCACGACGCGGTCGGATCGTCTCTTCGATCGAAACGGGCGCGGTTGCTATGGATCGCCGTGATTGTCGGCGCGGTGGCGATCGTCGGGGCGGGCAGGCTATCGGCCGACGACCCGCCGTTGAATAAGTACCAGGCAACCGAAGTCCATATGGCGGTGTCGTTTGCAATCGTATTATATGCCCCCGACCAACAGACCGCAAACCGGGCGTTCGACGCGGCTTTCGCACGTGTCGCCGAGTTGGACCACTCGATGAACGATTACGACGAAGAAAGCGAACTGAGCCGCTTGAGCCTCGCCTCACCCACGACCGAGCCCGTGCCGATCAGCGACGACCTGCTGGCCGTGCTCCTTCGCTCCCAGAAAATGAGCGCGGCATCGGACGGCGCCTTCGACGTAACCATCGGCCCGATCTCCAAACTTTGGCGACGCGCCCGGCGACAGAAGGAGATGCCCGACCCCGAGCGGCTGGCCGAGGCCCGCGCCGCCGTCGGTTACTGCAACCTGCGTCTTGACGAGAAGGCGCACACGGCCGAGTTGCTCAAGGCGGGTATGCGGCTCGACCTGGGGGGCATCGCCAAAGGCTACGCGGCCGACGATGCGCTGGCAACGCTTGCCCGACTCGGCATTCCCCGCGCCATGATCAACGCCAGCGGCGACATGGCGATCGGCGACAGTCCGCCCGATGAGCCCGGTTGGAAGGTGGGAATCGCGCCCTTGGAGGCAGACGGCAAGCCGAGCCGGTTCCTCCAACTGGCCAATTGCGGCATCGCCACGTCGGGCGACGCCTTTCAATACGTTGAGATTGAAGGCAAGCGGTACTCGCACATCATCGATCCCCGCACCGGCCTGGGTCTCACCGATCACAGCTCGGTCACCGTGGTGGCCCGCGACGGAACAGCCGCCGACGCGCTGGCCTCGGCGGTCAGCGTGATGGGGCCGGAAGCGGGAATGCGCTTGATCGAAAAAACGCCGGGCGCGGCGGCGCTCATCGTCCGAGCCCCCGAGGGCAAGGTCGAAACATTCGCCTCGCGGCGATTCGACTCGCTCGACGAATCACCGCATCGCTCGGAGCACGACCGCTGAGTCGCTACAGAATTCCACGCTCCGGCTACGAACCCCGGCCTTCCGGCCTTGTTCTTACCCACATTTTTTGGCGCCGGACATCAGT
>CAYQAJ010000473.1:0-1685 GCA_964415245.1 uncultured Pirellulaceae bacterium
CTTGAATGCCCCGTTACCCAGGGTGCGCTGCGCGACCCTGGGCTTTGCTGTACAACGGCGTCGCCGTTGAATTTGGTCGGTTGGCGGTCATTGCTGCAGCGCGTAGAGCGGTCATTGCTGCAGCGCGTAGAGCAGAATGTTCACGCCGAGCTTGGCTGCGTCGTCGGTCACGTAGCCTTTGCACTCGACCGAGGCGTGGTTCTCCATCGCGCAACTGATGTCGTACGGCGAGAACACCACCGCCAGACGCCCGTCGATCTCCAGCCCTTCCAGGTACGGGGCGGTTTTGGAGATTTTCGCGGCGGGCGCTCCCCCCTCGCCGCGAACCAGCGGGTCGCGCAGGCTCACGCTCGAAACGTCGTATCCGCCGTACTGCCGCGAATAGAGCGGGTGCTCGGCCGGCAGCCGCACCAGTTTTTGATCGGGGAACATGGCCGAGATTTCAGCGCGAAAACTGTCGGCGAATGCGGTGCTGGCGCAAATCGAGTCGGCGAATAGAATTCCTCCCCGCTCCAGGTGCGAGGCCAACGCGCTGCGTTCGGCGTCGCTGAAGCGGAAGCCGCGCCGACCGTGCATAAACAGAATCGGATACTTGAACAAGTCGGGATCACCGGGCGGGACGAGATGAACCGGGTCGTCGGCCCGCGCCTGAGCGATGCGCAGTCCGGTCTGTCGGGCCGTCACCAGCAGCAGGTTGCCCAGGGCGTTGGGGGCGTCGTCGGCGCCGCCGCCATGATCGAGCTTGGCCACGTACAGCGTTCCTCGCACGAGGTTTTGATCGCTGCCGTCGCGGGCCAGCGTGGGCCGATCGAGCTTGTAGCGGGGCTCGCGATTGGTGGCGTAGGCCAGCACGTTGGCGCCGATGGCGCACGCCTCATTGATCTCGGCCTCGATCTCGCCGCCGTACCGCTCGACGCGGAGCGGCCGGGCCAGCTCCCAGTAGCAGGAGAGGCTCTTCGGGCAATACACCACGCTCGTTCTGCAGCACGCTTCGACGCCCAACAGAGGCCGCTCGGCCGAAGGCTCAATGCGCTGATCGGCATACCAGATGGGGTGATCGGCCCGCAGCGGCTGGAGTTTGCTCTTGAACATCTCCTCGATCACGGCGCGAAAGGAGCGATCGAATTCGGCGCCGTCGCAGCCGTTGCCGTCGCACGCCTCGGCGAAGATGAAACCGCCGCGGTTGACGTATTCGACGAGCTGCCGCTTCTCGGCCTCGCTCAATCGCAGCGCCGCCTGACCGCTGAGAAACAGCACGGGGCTTTCCAACAGATCGTCGACGGTGGCCGACGCCAGGTTCACGTTCTGCCACGACAGGTCGCGCTTCCAGCGCTTCCCGGTGTACTGAGTCAGATTATGAACGCCGCCGCGATGGGCGTTCCAGTCGTTGCTGCCCACTTCGCCGTGCTTGACCTGTGCCACGACCACCGGCCGGCGCCCCTTGGACAAGAACAGCAAAGCCAGCGACGTGGCGACGACGGGGTTGTTCTCCGAGTGGCCTTCTCCTTTCCAATACCCGGCTGCCTTGTCCTGCATGGCGACAAGGTATTCGGCCCCCTCGCGGTACCAGTCGTGATCGCCGATGAAGCGGCTTCCGGTAAAGCGGCCGACGCGCTCCAGGCCGTAGAGGTAGTACAGTACGTAAACGCGCCCGCCGGGGTTGGTGCGGACCGAAAAGTGTTTGG
>CAYQAJ010000474.1:0-1663 GCA_964415245.1 uncultured Pirellulaceae bacterium
CCTTGTCGTTACGCACATTTTTTTATTCGGCTGATGAGTTTTGCGCCTTCGATCATGGTGTTCAGTTTTTGCCAGCCGCGCCAGATGGTGATCCAGCCGGGTTCGCCGTCGCCGCGGCGGCCGAGGAAGCCGCCGAGTTTGGCGAGTTCGCGGTAGAACTGGTAGATGGTGAGGTCATGCGCGCGTCGAAGTTTACGGACCGCCTGGAGCATCTTCAGCCACAGCGGCGGCACGACGCTACGCGCCGGCCGTTCGGGCTGGCTGCGAGCCACCGATTTCAGTTGCAACAACCGCACGGCAACCACGGACATCAGGCCGACGACCGCTTCCAGGCGGCCGGTGCTGCGCAGTTCACGTTCCTGCACGCGGCAGCCGGTCTTGAGCGCCTTGTGATATTCTTCGATCAGCCAGCGACCTTCGTAGTCTTCGATCCGCGTCCAGGCGTCGGCGAACGACTTCACGGGGAGCGAGGTGTAAAGCACCCACTCGATCGGTGTCACGCCGGCCGGGGCATCGACTTCCCGCACCCAAACGACCCACATCGCAATCGGTTGCGGCTTGAGCGTTTTGACGTAAGCGCTCTTGTGCCGCGGGACGGGCATCGACAACGCGCCGAAGCGGACTTCCAATTTGGCGACACGCGCCGGCTGCTTGGGACGTGCGCGCAAGTTCAATTCGTAGGTCCCCGCGACGGGCAACGTCGCCAAATATTCCTTGAGCGGCAGCCTCTCGCGCTGTGGCGTATGAATCAGCCGGTGGGTCGAGGAAGCGCGCACGACCCAATCGGCCCCGTTTTCCAGCAGGTGGCAAAAAACTTCGAAGTCGTCCGCCCCGCGATCGAAGACGTGAATGAACTGTGCGCCCGCCGGAGCGCGGCCGATTTGATCCACGACCGCGCCCCACACGCGCGACTCGCGCTCCCGTTTGAACTTTTGCGACTTGTTCTCCTTCTTGGGAGCCGGCTTGCGATAGTGAATCGTTTGTCCCGCCACGCCGACGAGCGATTGCGTTTCCGCTTCGACCAACAACGCGTTGTGCAACAAGAATCCCTCCCGGCTGCCGTTGCCGATCGGGCTGAGCCCCGGGATCTTGCGGCCGTAACCGAAATCGATCTCCGTCGTGTCGCCCAGCACCAAGTATCGTCCCGGCCCCACCGCGCACGTCTGTTTCCAGTGCGGTCCGGCGATCGCTTCGAACGAGACGTCTTCGCAATCGAAGAGCCGATACGCGGCTTTCAAATCGCCCCACGACGAAAGCTGCTGGGGAAAACTGCCCGACGGATGATTCGCGACGTGCTCGGCCACTTGAACCAACCTCCTCGTTCGCCGCACGTCACCCAATCCACAACCACCAAACTGTTGCGTCGCCCACTCGCCGGCATCCAACGAAAAAGTCATCTCCGGCACCTCCGTGCAAGACCGCTGGCAGCGCCCTACCGCGGTCATCGCTCGGTGGCGCGAATTGGCCTCGCCTCATGGCCGGCCCCATGCTCCTTCCTACGAAACCCAGGCCGAAGAGATCGAACCTCTTGCCAATTCCCAACGAAAACATGCTGTCACACCACGTGCCCCCACAAACAACAACCGCCCAACACACCCCGTACTTATGGGTAAAGACAAGGCTGGCGCCCCAGGCTACATGCCGTCGCCCCTTCGGGGGCTGA
>CAYQAJ010000475.1:0-1654 GCA_964415245.1 uncultured Pirellulaceae bacterium
CGACTTGTCACCGACTCGCCGTTTCAGGCCTTTCTCCGCGTGAATCAATACGACGGCAACCGCGCGAACCTCGCCATTTACAACTGGCGCGCGGCCGAGAGCGACGAAGCAGTGCAAGTAGTAGACTTCGACGCCGGCGAACTACTCCACGAAGGCGACCGCTACCGCCTGCTCGACCCCCAAGACTTCTTCGGTAAACCCGTCGCCGAGGGAACGTACGACGGTAAGTCGCTGCCGGTGCCCGTAAGGGGACCATTTCGCGCGGCAGTGCTGATCCGGGATTCGGACGATTAGAGGATCCCTCACTCGCAATCTCGCAATGGAAGCCAGCATTGGAACGCCTCACCCGGCGATCTATGGCCTTCGCCGACCTGCGGGTTAGAATAAGAGCAGGTTGTCAGTCCAGAGACCGATTGCGATCGCAATCGCATTCCGTACGGAACCGTGAACCGCGTGGGAATTGCCATGACTCAAATCATCGTCGATGCTGCGTTGATCGAAAAGCTTTCCGGCCTGTTGGAGCCCGTGCAATTGTGCGACGAACACGGCCGCGTACTCGGCGATTTTTGCCCTGTCATCGACCGATCGATGTACAAGGGTGTCGATGCCCCGGCGAGTGCCGAGGAACTAGACCGACGCGACCGTGAGACGGGCGGCCTTACTACGGAAGAGGTGCTACGCCGATTGAGCAATCTCTGATGTACACCGTGATCTGGGCTCCGAACGCGGTTCACGATCTTGCCAGACTCTGGCAACGGGCAGATGCGGCACAGCGCGACCGGATTACGTTGGCAAGCAATCAGATCGACTTACGTTTACGACGCAATCCCCAGCAAGATGGCGAGTCGCGCGATCGAGGTCGTCGAATTCTACTGATCCCACCGCTGGGAGTGCTTTACCGAGTGTTCGAGGACGACAAGTTGGTGCGTGTGGTCATGGCGTGGGAATTCAAAACACGCTCCGCCTGACTGCAAGTCGAACGTTACGAAACTCTCCGATCGCAAACAACCAACCATAGCCGGAGCTTCGCGTCGAAAAGCACTCTCGCAGCATTCAGTCCTCGAATTTCACGCGATGGTGTTCACTTTCGGAGGCGACGAATACTGTGCCTCGTCCGCGTCTGAAGACGGGCTCACGGGCTTCCGACGCGGGTTTTACAGGCTTCGCCACAGTACGCTGATATTACGGCGGCTGGGGATTCTCGCTGAGGAGGTAGGCCAGCAGGTCGCGGAGCTCGTCGGGGGTGCGGACGAGACCGGCCGGCATGGGCGACGTTTCGAGCTCGCGGCGCTCGTCGATTTGGTCGAGTGGGATGATGCGCCGTGTGGCGTCGGGCAACAAGAGGATAATCGCGCCTATTTCCCCACCACCCTCTTCGGCGACAATCAGCCCGCTGAGCACTTGGCCGTCGACCGTGATGACGCTCGAAGCACGGAACGGCGGGGCGACCTGCCGGCTGGGCAATAACACCGATTCGACGATGTGGGCGACGGTGAACCGCTCCCGCGCGCCGGCGAGACTCGGCGCGCCGGCCCCGCTCTGACCGGGCACAATGCCGTGGCATTTGACGCACCCGAGCGCATCGGCGCCGAACAGACTTCGGCCACGTGCGGCGTCGCCCTGGGCCACGGCCGTACTCCAATCGACTTCGAGA
>CAYQAJ010000476.1:0-1586 GCA_964415245.1 uncultured Pirellulaceae bacterium
GCATTCGCCTAACTCACGGACTTTGGCCGACGGTCCGGCAGACGCCATCTGGGGACAGTTTGCCCAGATGACCGGAGCGTGGCGGCGTATCTGGACGAGTTCGCGAGTCACCGACACCTTGATCCTGTTCAAACCATGATATTGGCGCGGCACAATTGACAACGCTGATATTCGTCAACCGCTACTTCTACCCCGACCAATCGGCGACGAGCCAAATGCTCTCCGACCTCGCCTTTGCGCTTGCCGCGCGCGGGCAGAAAGTGAGCGTCATCACCAGCGGCCAGCGCTATGGCGCGCCGCGGGCCAGGCTGCCCGCCCGCGAGGTGATTGACGGCGTCGATATCTATCGCGTGCCGACATCCCGCTTCGGCCGCAACTATCTTCCAGGACGCGTCGTGGACTACCTCGCCTTCTACGTAACCGCGGCCTGGCGACTTTTCCGCCTCGCGCGTTGCGGCGACGTCATTGTCGCAAAAACCGATCCGCCGCTGCTCTCCGTGATCGCCGGGCCGATCGCGCGCATGCGCCGTGCCCATCTCGTCAACTGGCTACAGGACATCTTTCCCGAGACCGCCGAGGCGCTAAAGGTGGGCGGCGGCCTGGCGCACGTCGCTTACAGGCCGTTGCATTGGCTGCGGGACCGTTCCTTACGTCGCGCGGACATGAACGTGGTATTGGGTGAGCGAATGGCCGACCAGCTTGTCGCCTTGGGCGTTGATCGTGCGCGAACTCGTATGATCGCGAATTGGGCAAACGGCGATTTGATCCGACCCATAACAAACTCGGAAAATGCCTTGCGCCGCGAATGGGGTCTCGCCGACACATTCACCGTCGGCTATTCAGGAAACTTCGGCCGGGCACACGACATCGACACAGTGCTGGCGGCGATTGCGGCGACGCAGGCGGAATGCCATTCGCCCAATTTAGGCTCACCAGCTGGGTCCGCGCCCGCAATACGCTGGGTCTTTATCGGTGGTGGCGCCAATTTCCACCCTTTGAAGACCGCGCTTGCTCGGCGGGAGCTGAACGGTGCCATCTTTAAACCCTACCAACCCCGCGAGCGGTTGGCAGAAAGCTTGTCGGCGATCGACGTGCATCTCGTCTCGCTGCGCCCCGAGCTTGAAGGGCTGATCGTTCCAAGCAAGTTCTATGGAATCGCCGCCGCAGGACGGCCGGCGATCTTCATTGGCGATCAAGACGGCGAAATCGCGCGGCTCCTCAGGAAGCACGAGTGCGGCCTGACCGTGGCACAGGGTGATGGTGCTGCATTGGCCGAAGCCGTACTCGAACTCGCGAGCAATACGACCCTGCTACACCAAATGGGCAAACGCGCGCGCGCAGCATTCGATGCTGGATTCGACACGGCGACCGCCGTTGCCCATTGGGAAAGGCTGTTGCTCGATGTCGCGGGCTATCCCAACAGGGAGCTGGGCCACTCGGAGAGTGCGCTCAAGCGGACAGCGGATCGGATCTAGTGCCTCCGGCTTCCACCAGAAACGCCGCATAGGCGCCGGCAAGCTAGGAGAGCACGGTCAACATCGCGCTCGTCAACGAGCTGAAGACCGTCTACGCGGCGATGGGCGTCG
>CAYQAJ010000477.1:0-1569 GCA_964415245.1 uncultured Pirellulaceae bacterium
CGGTCGTTTCCAAATACGATTCGACAAGTAGCTACCGGACGCAGACGCGTTGGTGTGCAAGGCGTAGTGAACACGCAGTGCACCCCGCGTGTCCGCCACCCTTGGGCCACCGTAACCACGATCTCACTCGGCGCCGGCATCTCTCAGCAGCCGCAAAATTTGCTCCGTCCGCTCCCTGATGCGGCGACCGCCCTGCCACCAGTACAGCAGTCGACTAAGCCACGCACGATTCATCAAATTCTCGGCCTCACGGGTCCTCTGCACCATCGCTTGGGCGACGGAGAGTGGCGTGGCGTTGCCGCCGTGACGCGGCGCAGCATTGACGTCGGCACCCAGCTCCAACAGCGTGCGAACCGACTCCGGTTTCGCGTGTTGAATCGCGTGCACCAACGGCGGCATCTGGTTCGGAAGAAGTTCGTTCACCGCCCGTCCTGCGTTTGCCAAGGCTCGCAGCCGGGCGGCGTCTTCGGCCAGGATGGCAGCGAAGAACGGATCTTGGTGACATTCGATTGCGTTCCGCTGCAGCGAATCGACTCGTGCGCTAAACCGCCCGATCTGTTTTTGTTCTTCCGGCGTTGCCCAGGCCGCGTGCCCATATAGGACGCCTTGCGCGGCTTCCTGGTGGCCGATCGAAATGACCGTGCCGTCGACCGTTCCCACTCCCAAGCCGTGCTCCACGTCCCAATCGCAACCGAAGCAAAACCCGGTGACAACCGCTCCGTCCGGCGCGAGGGGTAACCCGATCGACATGCCCTCGAAATCAATCAGCCGGAACAAATCGTTCGGCGATTCGACGCGAGGCAACTCCTCGCCCCTTTTCGCTTCGCCTGGTTGTGCCAAACGATAGTAGCGGAAGATCGCGTCCAGCACGTTTGCACAAACGCCCTGCTCGTTCGCAAGAAAGAACTCGACCGCGGCCGTTTGCTCAAGCGTCGGTTGCCGCGCACCCGGAGGGATCAGCACATTCAACCCCGATGCGCCGCGTTCGTCTGAACCATGCCCCGCGAAATACGAAAACTCCCGCCGCGCGGTCCAAACGTCTCCCCGCGCCTCGAAGTGTAATCCAGCGATTGAGTTTTCGGGCCGCATAACGTTGAACGGGCTACCGAAAGCAACGGGTCTCGTTTCTACCTGCATTATGCAGGCTTCAAGCGTTCGGGCGCGTCCGATCGCCACGGTGAGCGATTCTCGCCGCCTGCGCCATTAAGAACGAGGACGACGGGATGGCTTCGCTTGCAATGACTTCTGCGCGGCGCGCAGCGCTTGCTCGATCTTCTTGTACGTGGCGATCGACGGCGTGTGCTTGGCCGTTTCGATGCGGCACAGAGTTTCGACGCGGATTCCCGCCCGCTGCGCAAGCTGCCCCTGACTCAGCCCCACTTCCACCCGCTCGCGAATGATTCGCCGAGCGATCGTCGCCCGGGCATATTCGAGCGCCGGGTAGTTCCCGTCGGCGTTCGGCTCAGGCAGCGCCGGCAAATCGGCCGCCTTGGCAAGCGTGGTCAACCGGTCGTACTCGTCGCGCTCCAGCACGACGTAGGTCTTGCCGTCGAGCTGAATGGTCTGGGT